>DDNW01000062.1:0-158 GCA_002341345.1 Erythrobacter sp. UBA2510 | reverse complement strand
GTCAGCGTCTCATCATCATCCAGGAACCGCGCCTCGGGCATGAGATCCGCCATCATGTCGCGCACGCGAGATGTTTCGGTTTCGAAATGGGTTAGGTGCTCGCTCCAGAACGCTGCCGGGGCGTCTGCCGGATCCTCGATGAAGAGCTGCTCGATCCG
>DDNW01000070.1:10721-11022 GCA_002341345.1 Erythrobacter sp. UBA2510 | reverse complement strand
AGGCCGGCGAAGATCAGCACGCCGATGAAGCTCACGGCGAGCGTCAGCGTGCTCGACTGCAGGAAGATGTTGATCACGCTGGCGATGATCAGGCCGATCACGCCCATGATGAGGAAGCTGCCCATGCCCGACAGGTCCTTTTGCGTGGTGTAACCGAACAGGCTCAACCCCGCGAAGGCACCGGCGGTGGCGAAGAAGGTCGCCGCGATCGAGGACCCGGTATAGATCAGGAAAATCGTCGAGAGCGACAGGCCCATCAGGACCGCGAAGCCCCAGAACATCGCCTGCAGCGTGGTGGTCG
>DDNW01000070.1:0-10597 GCA_002341345.1 Erythrobacter sp. UBA2510 | reverse complement strand
TTGGTCGAGAACTTGTCGCGGCCAAAGCTCATCGCAAAGACGATGGCGAGCGGCGACAGTGCTACCAGCCACATCAGCGGACCCTGTGCGAACTGGATCGCGAGGCCCGAACGCGCCGTCAGCAGCGCGACGAGACCCGTGAGCAGAACGCCCGAGGCCATGTAATTGTAGATCGAGAGCATGTGCTTGCGCAGGCCCGCATCGAAAGTGGTGCGGCCAGCGACATCGCCAGTCTGGCCCGGCGACACTCCGAAGCCCTGACGGGTGCGGTTGTCGTTCCAGTTTGCCATTTTCTCCAAAACTCCTTTGCCCGGCCTCACCAAGCGGACCGGATGTCGCCAATATCGTGGCTAATCCCCGTGTTTTCAAGCAAAACCGGGTTCTGATACATTATGCTACATTTACCATAATAGCGCCTGATGGCACATCTATCATCTTGATTCTCTGGCCATTTCTGCGCTGCGATCACGCGCGGCTCGTAAACATCGGGTAACGAGAAGCGACAGTGCCTCGCCCTCGTCGAGGATGTCGAGCCCGGCGCGCGTGACCCCTCCCTTGCTCGCAACCATGTCGGCCAGCGTGCCGGGCGAATGCTCGCTCTGGGCCGCGAGGGCAGCTGCCCCTTCGACCATGGCCAGTGCCAGCGCGCGCGCCTGCGTCTCGTCGAGACCGAGCCGGGTCGCCCCTGCTCCCAGCGCATCGATGAAGCGATAGACGAAGGCCGGGCCGCTGCCCGCCAGCGCGGTGACGAGATCGAAGGCGTCCTCGCCGATCCACTCCGGCGTGCCGAGCGGCGCGAACAGCGCCTGCGCGGCATCGCAGCCCGCCGCATCGAGGCCCTGCTGTGCCAGCGCCACGGGCGCTTTGCCCAGAGCAGCGGCAAGGTTGGGCATGACCCGGACCAGCGCGCCTGCACCGGGGAAGCGTTCGGTCAAAGTTGCCAGTTCTACACCCGCGAGCAGCGAGAAGACCGTGGTGCCTCCATTCGCCAGCGGCACAATGGTCGGCGCGACATCGGCCAGTTGCTGCGGTTTGAAGGCGAGCAGGATCGCATCGAAATCGCCCGTTTCAGGCAAGTCCTTCCGGATCGGCAGGCCGCGCGGCCCCACTGCCCGTGCCGGATCGACCAGCGTGAAACGCGCAGGGTCGAAGCCAGCCGCAAGCCAGCCCTCGATCATGGCCCCGGCCATATTGCCGCAGCCCACCACCAGCATCGATTCGAAATTAGCGTCGGTCATGGGGCCAAGCGCTATCAGGCTTCGCCGTGCGCATCCACCAGCGCGGCGGACAGCGCCTCGCGCGGACTCTTGTCGCCCCACAGCACGAACTGGAACGCCGGGTAGAAGCGGTCGCATTCGCTGACCGCACTCTCGACCGCCATCTGCGCGACCGACAGGCTGAGCATGCCCTCGTCGCCGACCAGCAAGCCGTGGCGGTAGAGCAGAACCCCGCCCTGCGACCAGATGTCGAAATGGCCGAGCCACATTTGCTCGTTGACCATCGCCATCAGTTCATATGCAGCGCGCTTCTTGTCATCCGGCACGCGTACCTCGGGCAGGCACAGCAATTGCAGCACCTGATCCTCACGCCGCCAGACGGCGCGCAACTGGTACGTCGTCCAGCTGCCCGGAATCTCGCCGGTCAACTCGTCGTCGCTGGTCGCTTCGCAGGCCCATCCATGGGCCGTAAACAACGCCAGCAGCATCTCCATCGGAGCAGCATCTTCTGCGACCTCGACCGGTTCGCGCCCGGTATCCATCATTCTATTTTCCCGTCCTTCGCGTGCTTACGCATCGTCCACATGCGACGGACAGCGGCGGCGGTGCAACGTGATCGTCCGATACAGCGGGGCAAAACTTCACAAGCCTGTTGGCAGCTTGTGGGAAAGCTGCAGATTTACGGGGGATCGGCAGGCGCCGCGAACCGCGCCTGCAGGCTTACTTTAAGGGGATGATTTCCTCGCCCTCAGTGCTGCGATAACGCAGCGCATCGACCCCGGCAGCCTTGAGACTGGTAACCATTTCCTGTGCCTTTTCAGCGCTTTCAAACGGGCCGGTCAGCATCCGGTTAGTCCCTGTGGCGGGACCGCGATAGAGCTCCATATCATCGAGCAGCCCACCAGCCTGACGCACCTTCTTGCGCCAGTCGAAGGGGAATGCGGACAGGTTGCGCCCGATCCCCAGCTGGACCCAGTAGCGGGCCGGATGTGCAGGTTTGGCAGGCTCTTTCGCGATGGGCTGCGCCGGTGGCGGTGGCGGAGACGTCACGCCCGGTTGGGCGGCGGATCTGGCGGGCGCATCGACCGGGCCATAGACCTCGAACGCATCGACGAAGCTTTTTGCAGCTGGCAGGGGTGCGGGTGAAGACTGCGACACCGGCGCAGGAGCCGGTTGCTGCGTCTGCGCCACGACGACAGGCGCAGGCTCTGTTCTGGCCGGTAATGCTTGTGGTGGCGGGGCAGGCGCAGGCGGTGATGACAATGGCGGCGGCGCGAGCGGATCAATGGCAGGCCGCGTTCCAAGCGCCTGGCCCTCGGGCACCAGCCGCGATCCGGGTGCCGTGGCCCGCGCAGGCGCAGTGCCAGCATCCTCGCGAGCCATCGTCGCCAGCGCCGGATCGTCCCGCCCGATCTGCCGACTGTCCGGGAAAACGCCCAGGTTCGCAGCAGCCGCCTGCTGCGCCGGGGTCAGCCGGGGCATCTTGAGCAGATAGGGTACCAGCCGGTTCGCTACCGGCGCGGGCAGCATCGTCCGGGCGATCGACACCGATTCTTCGTCACGGCCAAGGATCGCCAGCGCAAAGGCACGCGTGCGATAGGCGGCAGCATCGCGCCGTTGCAGCAGCGGCAGCAACATCGCCTCCGACGCAGGGCCGTCGCCGCTGATCGCATAGCTGAGTGCCAGCCGCCGGACGATCTCGTTATCCTCACCGCCTGCCAGCGCCTGCTTGTAAAGCGTCTGCGCCTGCCTGTTCGCCCCGACCAGGTCATAGGCCAGGCCGCGTTCGCTGGCCCATGGCTCCAGATTGCCACCCGCGGCCTTCGCTCGCTGAAAATAGCGTAGCGCGCCAATGGCGTCCTCGCGTCGCAGCGAGACGACCGCGAGCCCGATCATCGCCTCGGGATCGTTGGGAGAAGCTTCCAGCAGCCGCGCGAAGAAACCCTCTGCCGCATCCACGTCGTCAAGCTGGAGCGAAGCCATCCCGGCCGAGCGCAGCGCAAAGATGTCGCCGGGTCTGGTCGCGAGCCGTTGCAGCGCTGTACGCAGCTGTGCCGCAGCCGGGTCGGGCATGGCCTGCACCACCGCCTGCGCCGCCAGCGGAGCAGGAGTGGCTGCCAGTAACGCGAATATCAGGGCAAGACCCGGAGCAAGCGCCCGAGGTCCGAAGTCAGGGCATCGGCGAAACATCGCCCCGCCCTGCACCTGTCGCCCTTAACCTCGCCGGAATGGCTGAATTAAGGAGCGTCTTACTGATTGTTCTGACGACCGAGGAAGCGGGGGATGCGGATCGCACCGCCATCGTCCTCTTCCTCGTCGTCGTCGGACTTGGCGCTTTCGCCCGCACTGCGCGAAAGGTTGGCCATCCGTTCGAACAAGGTGCTGCCCAGGGAAGGTTCGGGAGCAGAAGCCGCGCCAGCTACGCCTGCACCGGCACCGGTTCCTGCGCTGCCGCCAAAGGAGCTGCCGTCATCGGAGCCGGCGTCGACCGGCTCACCAGCATCGGCCAACCGCGTCGCATCGAGCAGCAATTCGTCGCCGGATTCGCGGTTGTCCAACGCGTTATCTTTGGAGACTTCGAACGCCCCGCCATCGGTCGCGTCGCCCTCGTCCAGTTCGAGCGTGTCGTCGACATCCGCGAGATCGAGCATATCGCCGTCATCATCCTCGTCGAAATCGTCGATATCGTCGATTTCATCGAGCTTGTCGTCAGCGTCATCTGCATCGGCATCGTCAACAAAGCCGGCTCCGCTGCCCACACCGATGCTCGTGTCCTCCGCCGGTTCGGGAATCTTCGCCTCTTCGACACGGGCTTCCGCCTCCGCGGGCTCGGGCACTTCCTCAGCCGCCGGAGCAGCGAAGGACATTCCCGGCTTCTTCGGTCCGCGCGCCGCGCCCAGATCGAGCGGTCGGCTGGCCGACTGCATCTGCTCGGCACTCTGTTCGATGCCGGTGGCGACAACCGAGACACGCAGCTTGCCATTCAGGTTCGGGTTGAAGGCTGAGCCCCAGATGATGTTCGCCTCTGGGTCGACCAGTTCGCGAATGTGATTTGCCGCCTCGTCCACCTCGAGCAGCTTCATGTCCTCGCCGCCGATGATCGAGATGATCACGCCCTTGGCGCCCTGCATCGACACACCATCGAGAAGCGGGTTGGCGATGGCGCGTTCGGCGGCCTCGAGCGCGCGGTTCTCGCCCTCGCCCTCACCAGTGCCCATCATCGCCTTGCCCATCTCGTTCATGACCGAGCGCACGTCGGCAAAGTCGAGATTGATCAGGCCCGGCATGACCATCAGGTCGGTGATCGAGCGCACGCCCTGCTGCAGTACTTCGTCGGCAAGCTGGAACGCTTCCTTGAAGGTCGTCTCGGCCTTGGCCACCAGGAACAGGTTCTGGTTGGGGATAACAATCAGCGTATCGACATGCTTCTGCAGCTCGTCGATCCCGGCCTCGGCAGCCCGCATCCGGCGCGAGCCTTCGAACAGGAACGGCTTGGTCACGACGCCGACAGTCAGGATGCCCTTCTTGCGCGCGATTTCCGCGATGACCGGGGCCGCACCTGTGCCCGTGCCGCCGCCCATGCCCGCCGCGATGAAGACCATGTTCACGCCCTCGAGCGCGCGCTCGATCTCGGACTCGGTCTCTTCCGCAGCGGCGCGCCCGACTTCGGGTCGCGAACCAGCGCCAAGGCCCGAGGTAATGTCAGGGCCCAGCTGGATGCGATGTTCGGCCGCCGCGTTGTTGAGCGCCTGGGCATCGGTATTGGCGATGATGAAATCGACGCCCTCGATCTCGGCCTCGATCATATTGGCGATTGCATTGCCGCCAGCGCCGCCGACACCGATCACGGTGATGCGGGGACGAAGTTCGTCAACCGAGGGAGGTCCGATATTGATGCTCATTGTCTTGCACTCCTAAGGTGCGGATTCGCCGGATTCTGGTCAGACTTGTGCCATAAAGCGCCTCGGGGGGTGAATTGGGCGTTAAAGTCTATCCACAAGCGTGATTCTTGCACCGTTCATCTCAGAAATAGGCCTTCATCGCTCGCCAGAGGTTTTCCAGCGACGCGAAACCCGAGCCGCGCGTGGTCATGGTGAAGCGCGAGCCGATAGCGCGGATGTCCACCGGATCGTCGAGCGCGTAGAGCACGAGGCCCGTCAGCGTCGAGAAACCCGGCACCGAATGCGGATCAGGCAGGCCGCGCAAAGGCGCCGCCTTGCCGATCCGGACCGGCATGCCCAGCACCCCTTGCGCATAGTCGGCAAGTCCGGGCAATTCCGCTCCGCCGCCGGTCAGCACGACGGGCCTTGCGCGTCCGCCCCGGCCCGGTGCAAATCCCATGGACTGTAGCGCGCGGGTGATGTCATCCATCAGCGGTTCCAGTTCCGCGCCGATGATCGCAATCAGTTCGGAACGCGGCACCTGCCCGCTATCGTCGGCGCCGCGCGCGACCGCGGTGTCGCTCGCCTCGCTTGCCCCGGCGATGCGTATCATCTCGCGGCTATTCGTCGGGCTCGCCATTGCGGAGCCGGACACGCATTTGATCCGCTCTGCCTCCAACACCCTGATGCCGAGCGAGGAGGCCACCGCATTGGTGATGTCGTCCGATCCGCGCTGGATCGAGGTCAGCCCCGCCAGCATGCCGCCAGCGAACACCGCCACATTGGTGACTGCGCCGCCCATCTCGACCAGTGCGACGCCCAGTTCGCGTTCCTCGGGTGTGAGGCATGCGTAACCCGCCGCCAGCGGCGCGGCGACCACGCCATCGACGTCGCAATGGGCGTTCTGGACCGTCTCGGTCAGGTTACGCATCGGCGCGCCCTCGGCCAGCACCTGATGCACCTCGACACCCAGCCGGTCGGCATGCAGCCCGCGCGGGTTGATCACGCCCTCAGCCCCGTCGAGCACGTAGCAGCCCGGCTGGGCATGCAGCACGGTGCGCCCGTCCGCCGCCAGCGCGCCGCGCGCCGCGACCAACAGCTGCTCGATATCCTCGTCTTCGATCCGGCGCCCGCCGATCTCGATCTCGACCGGGGTGACGACGCTTGCCAGCCCCGCTCCAGAGCAGCCGATCCACACCGAGTTGACGACCACGCCCGCCAGCTTTTCAGCGCGTTCGATCGCATCGCGCACGGCATGGGTCGCTGCCGCCATATCGGTAACATAGCCGCGCTTGATCCCCTTGGCGGCGCGGTGACCGCTGCCCAGAACCTGCACCTCACCGCTCTCGTCGACCCCGGCGATCAGCGCCGAAATCCGGAACGAGCCAATATTCACTGCCCCGATCATACGCATGTGACGCGATTGCACGGCCATCAGGTCTCTCCACCACTAGATGCGGCTTCGGCTGCGGCCGCCAGTTCGCGGTCCGCCCGTCCTGGTACGCGCAGATACATGCGCGGCGGATTGCGCATGTCGAAGGACACGACCTCTCCGCCGAGCAGGCGGTGCACGCCATCGGCCTGCGCAAAGCTGACCAGTGCGGCGGCCGCCTGATCCGGCCCCTCAGGCAGCGCCAGACGCTGATCGGTGGCGAATGTCAGGTTCCAGCGCCGGTTGCCGACCCATTCGGCGGCGGCTACCTGTGGACGCAGCGCAGGTGCGGCGTCGAGCAGCGTATCGAGTGCCGCGACCTGTTCCTGCGCGCCCATCCCCTCGATCAGCAGCATGCCCTCGGCATCCTTTTTCGAGACGGGTTCGAGCATGACGCCCTCGGCATCGATCAGCACGAGCCCATCGGCCTTCTGCAAAACCGCATGCGGCGCCCGCTCGACGATGTCGATCACCAGCCCGTCCGGTAGCTGGCGCGAGACGCGCGCATCGGCGACCCACGACAATTCAAGCAGCGAGTTGCGAACTTCCTCCAGATCGACCAGCGGCATGGCACGGTCGCGCTGGCCCAGCGCGCGTTCGTAGACGCGCATCTCGTTCATGCGCTCGGTGCCGCGCACCTCGACCCAGTGCACCTCGTATCCGGCATCCCCGGCAAAGCGCGCCATCCGTTCGCCGATAACGCCGGTCAGTCCCGAGACATGCGCAATGAACAGCGCGAAACCCGCCGCCGCCGCAAGGATCAACGCGGTGAAGGCGCGGTGCAATTGTTCGTCGGTAAAAGGCAGCCGGTCGCGGATCCAGCCTGCCAGCGCATTGCCGCCCGCCTTCGCCTTCTTTACCTTGCCCTTGCGGTCAGCCGCGCGCGCCTGGCGACGCACACCCGTGGAAGAATTGCGACGGATCGTCTGTGCCATCAGTCCGCCCCTTTCTTGTCAGCGAAGAAGCGGAGCGCCTCCTCGACCACCATCTCGCACAGTTCGGGATAGGAAATACCGCACTGCTTGGCCTGTTCGGGCACGAGGCTGAGCGGGGTCATGCCGGGCTGGGTATTGGTTTCGAGCAGGAACAGCCCGTCCTGCCCACGTTCGTCATCCCAGCGGAAGTCTGACCGCGAGACGCCCCGGCAGCCGAGCAGCCTGTGCGCCTTTAGCGCATATTCGCAGCACAGCCGAGCGATGTCCTCGGGGATCTGCGCAGGGCAGACATGCTCGGTCATGCCGTCGGTATATTTGGCCTCGAAATCATAAAAGCCGGACTTGGGCACCAGTTCGGTGACGAGCAGCGCGCGCGGACCTTCGGGGCCCGCCATCACCGCCGTAGTCAGCTCGCGCCCACGAATATAGGGCTCGGCCAGCAGCGAGGAAAACTCCTGCCACGGCCCCTTGGCATCGCGGCGGATCGGGTTGCCGCAATTGCTCTGGTCGGTGACGATGGCGACGCCGACCGAGCTGCCCTCGTTCACAGGTTTGAGGACATAGGGGCGCGGCAGCGGATCGCGCTCGTACAGTTCGGCGGATTTGACGATCCGCCCGCCCGGCATCGGCACGCCATGCGGGACCAGCGCCTGCTTGGTCAGTTCCTTGTCGATCGCGATGACCGAGGTGGCGAGGCCCGAATGCGTATAGGGAATGCCCATCAGGTCGAGCATGCCCTGCACCGTGCCGTCCTCTCCAGGAACACCGTGCAAAGCGTTGAACACAACATCGGGCGCGGCCTCGGCGATCCTTGCGGCAACGTCGCGGCCCATGTCGAGCCGGGTGACGCGGTATCCCCGGCTTTCAAGGGCATCGGCAACGCCCGTGCCGCTCATGAGCGAGACCGGCCGCTCATTCGCCCAGCCGCCCATGAGGACGAGAATATGGATGTCGTCAGGCAGGGTCATCACATACAATCTCTGAGCGTACCGATACCCACATCAGCGCAGGTCCGACGAGAATGAAAAGGTAGGATACAGCGACCATCGCGACCATGAATGGGCCGGTTTCGATGGCCTTGGCGAAATCGAGGTTCTCAAAGCCAGTCCACAGCGTCGTCCAGACGGAAAACCACAGCAGGATTGTACCGGCGGAAAAAACCAGAAAGCTGACAGCCGGTGATCGGTGAATGCTTTTCATGGCCTTCCCACCCGCTTGATTTCCCATTCCAGCATCACGCCGGTCTTTTCCGCCACGCGGCGGCGAACCTCTTCGCCCAGCCCCTCGATCTCGGCGCTGGTCGCATTGCCGGTATTGACGAGGAAATTGGCATGTTTCTCGCTCACCTTCGCGCCACCCATGGTCAGGCCCCGGCACCCGGCCTCATCGACCAGCTGCCACGCCTTCGCGGCATTGGCATCGAAGGAGGGGTTCTTGAAGGTCGACCCGCCCGTCTTGGTCCGAAGCGGCTGCGATTGCTCGCGTTGCTCGGCGATCCGGTCCATTTCCGCGCCGATCTCCTTGGGATCGCCCTTGGTCCCGGCAAACCGCGCCGAAACCACGATCGCGCCTTCGGGCAGGTTGGAGTGGCGATAGGTGTAGCCAAGGTCGGAGACCGGCACGTTCACACAGTCGCCGCCCGGCAGCACCACGTCGCAATCGACCAGGATATCCTTCACCTCGCGGCCATAGGCGCCGCCGTTCATCTTGACGAAGCCGCCGACCGTGCCCGGAATACCGCGAAGGAATTCGAGGCCCGCGATGCCCGCGTCGCGCGCGGTGGAGGCCACCAGAATGCCCGGCGCCCCGCCGCCGCATTCGATGATATTGTCGCGTTGCACCTCGACCGTAGAGAACGGCTTGCCCAGCCGGACCACTACGCCCGGCACCCCGCCATCGCGAATGATCAGGTTCGAGCCAAGACCGAGCGCCATGACGGGCGTGCCCTCCTCCAGCGAGGAGATGAAGCGCACCAGATCGTCGAGATCGGCAGGTTCGAACAGCCAGTCGGCCGGACCGCCGCTCTTGAACCAGACCAGTCTGTCGAGCGGTGCATCGCGGGTCAGCTTGCCGCGCACGTCCTGCGGCACATCCTGCGCCATGCCCGGCTCATCCTCCGAGCCCGGAGCATCATGCAGCGGATCGAAATCGCCCGGCTGATCCGTCATCAGACCCTTGCCCCCGCGGCTTCCATGGCAGGGGCCAGACCCGCCGCCCATTTGGTTATGTCGCCCGCGCCCAGACACACGACGATGTCGCCCGACGATACGATCGCGGCGAGTTGCTGCGCGAGATCGTCCGGCCCCTCCACCGTTCCCGCCTGGCGATGCCCGCGCGCCTTCATCCCCGCGACCAGCGCGGTGGCATCGACGCCTTCGATGGGCTCCTCCCCCGCCGGGTAGACCGGCGCGGCAAAGACGATGTCGGCATCGGAAAAGGCCGACTGAAACTCGGTCATCAGGTCACGCAGACGCGTGTAGCGATGCGGCTGCACCACCGCGATAACCCGGCCCCCGGGATTTCTGGCTACCGCGTCGCGCGCCGCGCTCAGGACCGCGCGGATTTCGACTGGATGGTGCGCGTAATCGTCTATCACCTTCGCGCCGAGCACCTCGCCAACCTGCGTGAAGCGTCGCCGCACGCCGGAGAAACGACCAAAGCCCGCGCGGATCATGTCGTCCGTACAGCCCAGTTCGATCGCGACACCGATCGCGGCGAGCGCATTCTGGACATTGTGCCGTCCGGGCATCGGCAGCCGGATATTTTCGATCCGCCTTTCACCGCCGTCGCGGTCGCGCAGCAGTGCATCGAAGCGCGAGGTCGCGCCATCGCTGGCGATATTCTCGGCAGTCAGGTCGGCATGGGGCGACAGGCCGTAAGTCAGCACCCGCCGGTCACGCACGCGGGCGATCACGTTCTGCACTTCGGGATGGTCGAGGCAAAGCACCGCCAAACCATAGAAGGGCACGTTTTCGATGAACTGAACGAAAGCCGCCTTCACCGCCTCGAAATCGCCGTAATGGTCGAGATGTTCGGGATCGATATTGGTGACGACCGCAATCGTGCCGTCGAGCCGCAGGAAGCTGCCATCGCTCTCGTCCGCCTCGACTACCATCCAGTCGCTGGCGCCCA
>DDNW01000065.1:1518-5384 GCA_002341345.1 Erythrobacter sp. UBA2510 | reverse complement strand
GATCACCGGAACATTCCGCGCCGCCTGCCGCGCCCGTGCCGCGGATCCCGATGCCAGGGGGTGTTTCGCGATCAAAAGCGTGGCCGAGCTGTGCAGCCGCGACGAAGAGCTCGGCCCGATCTTGACCGATATCGTCAGGGCGAATGTCACCCGGCTGGAGCATTTGCTCGCCTTCGGCAAGGAAACCGGGGAACTGCCCGAAAGCCTCGATCCGCACGCCACCGCGCTTGCCCTGAAGACCGTGCTGGTCGGCCTCAATGTCGTCTGCAAGGTTATTCGCGAAGAGGAAGAGCTCTGGCTCTCCGCCCGCACCGCCCTCAAGGCACTCGACCTGCTTGAGGAAGATACCGCAGCATGACGTAACTATTAGTGTCACACATCCCTGCCGTCTGGTCTCTAATCTTTCAGACCAACGACGGAGCGACGAACATGCCTCTGAAAGTGCCGGATACAAAAGCCCTTAATGATCTGGTCCAACAGGCCCGGATCGGGGACAAAGGCGCGCTACAAGACCTTGTCCGGGCTTCGCAGGATTCAATCTACACCCTGGCGTTGCGCTTTCTCATCAATCCCGACGATGCACGGGACGCGACGCAGGAAATCCTGATCCTCATGATCACCCGGCTCTCAACCTTCGAGGGCCGGAGCGCTTTTCGCACCTGGGTCTACCGGATCACCGTCAATTACCTGCTGCGCTCCCGCAAAATCCAGAGCCGCACACTCACCCTGAGCTTCAAGGCTTTCGAGGAAGACCTGCATGCCGGCCTGGTCGAGGATCCGGCACCGGCAGCAGATGATGTTGCCATGCTCGGCGAACTCCGCATCGCCTGCACAATGGCTATGTTGCTTTGCCTGGATGTGGAACATCGCACCGCCTTCGTACTTGGCGACATTCTCGAACTCGATCACAGGGAAGCGGCGGATGTGCTGGAAATCGCTCCAGCCACTTATCGCAAACGCCTGTCCCGTGCGCGCTCGGAGGTCGTCGCCTTCTCCGGACGGGTCTGCGGCCTCGCCAACCCAGCGGCGCAATGCCGCTGCCCGCGCCGCCTGCCCGAAGCACTCCGCCTCGGACGGCTCGATAATTCGCGCCCGCTGACACAAAGCGCCGATGCAGATGACTACGAGAAAATCCTTGCCCGCACGCGCAGCATGGAACGGGACCTGGCCGCGCTCTCTCTACAAAAAAACCCGGCCCTGTTTTCCTGCCCCGATGACCTCGCCGCCACGGTACGCGCCATCGTCGCCGAACAGCAGCTGCACTGAATATCCGCGCCGTCTGAATCTCATCGCCGCCCGTTCACGCAGGCTTATGCGATTGCCTTTGCGCGCGCTGGGTTTGTGTCGACCTGCGCGCGTTTCCCCCATACGACACGAAAAGGAATTTCCTATGGAAGACAAACAAGCCGTTCTCTCCACCATCCTGACCATGACCACCAATCTCGAGAAAGGTGATCTGGACGGTGTCATGGCATCCTACGAACCCGGCGCCTCAATCCTGTTCGAACCGGGACAGCAGGTTGCCGACGCAACCGTCGCCCGGCAAATCTTCAGTGAACTCGCTGCCACCAAACCGACCGTTCATTACGGGGAGCATGAAGTCTATGTAACCGGCGATATCGCTGTGCATTTAGCACCATGGGGCATGCGAGGTACCAAACCCGGTTGCGAGGACGTCACCATGGGCGGCCTCACCGTCGCCATTCTGCGCCGCCAACCGGACGGTAAATGGCTGATGGTGCTCGACAACCCGCACGGCTCCCATGCGCTTGAATCTGCCGCCTCGGAATAGAATAGCTGCACGGGCCGCTCCGCAATCCCCGTGAGCGGCCCGTGCGAGTATGAATATACAGCGTCGCGACCTTTCTCATGGGCGCGTAGAGGGTCAGCCAGGAAGTTCCGGAAGCCGGATCGGTGCGGCCCGTTGCGCGAGGATCGCGTAGATCGTTGCTCCAATGACCGCGAGGCCGGCAGCCGAGCCGAACGTCACGGCTTTTTCCGGACTGAACAGTTCGAGGAACGAGGACAGGAACTGGCCCAGAAAAACTGCTGATGAGAGATAGGCCAGATTGCGTCCCCGCACCGCACGCGGGCTCCTCTCAACAACTTCGTGATTAGCCAGGGGAATGGAAAAACCGAATGCGCCTCCCATCATAAAGCCCGCAAAAATCAAGGCCGGTAACGAAGGACTGGACAGATAAATTGTGTGAGCCACCGCGTAACACATGAAAGCGACAAGAAAGACCGTACGGGTCCCTGCGAGTAACTGAATCCGGGGCATGAGGGCTGCGGCACAAACTGCAACGAGCGAAACGAACGCCAGATAATATCCTGTCATGGCTTCGGAAGCTCCCATATCGGCGAGCAGACCGGGCAAGGTAATGAAACCGGCGAAAAACAGGATCAGTGACAATGCTGCTGCAAAGTAAATGTCCCCGACCCAGTTCACGCCATCGTCCTGAGCCACGGCGTCATCCTCTACCGCAGGGGCTGGATCAGGAATGGAAACCGCGACGAGAATGCAGAACAACCAGGCCAGCAGATAGAGGCTGAAGGGAAGACGCCAGCTGATTTCCGCCATCAGTCCAGCGGCACTCAGAAACACGACACCACCGAGCTCAATGGCCATCCCTTGCCGGGCGATCATACGCAAGCGCTCGCCACCTTCGAAAAACTCGGAAATTAATACCGTCCCGCCAGCCATCACGAGCGCGGTCGCGCCACCAAGCAGAAAACGATCGAGCAATAACAATGGGACACTGGTGATAATCGCCCCTATCACTCCCAGGAAACCATAGAGTAACAGCCCGAGCATCACAGCACGCCGACCGCCCATACGGTCAATCATGCGCCCCCCCATCGGCCCGAAAACGACCACCCCCAAGGAAGGCAAGGTGATCAGCCAACTCGCATTCTCAGCCATGCCGACATGACCGGCTATCCGCGGGAGAGCGGGCGCGATGGCGCTGCCCACCATGATGGTCAGCGTCGCCACACACAGCAGGGCTGCGGTGCCCCATTGGGTCAAGGAAGGTTTTCCGGTCATAGTGATCTCCAATCGTTAGGAGACGACTGACACAATAATAGACTATAGTCCACTAATTTACGAGACTACAGTCTTCTTTGATGAGAGACGATATGACCAATGACAACAAACCGGGCGGCCGCCCTAGGGATGAAACATCGGCACCGGCAATCAAGGCTGCGGCGCGGCGCCTGGTGACGGAAAAAGGCTACGAGAATGTCAGTATCAGTGAAATTGTGCGTGTAGCTGGCGTAGCGCGTCAGACGCTCTATCGTCGCTGGTCAAGCAAGGCAGATCTGGTGCTGGAAGCATTTTTCGAAACTGCCGGCGAGCCGCCCACGCTCTCGGGCAACGCCGGATTAACGGCTCGCTCGGTGCTGGAAAAGTTCCTGGCAGACGTATTTGACAGCCTTGCACGCGAGGGAGATGCCATCAGCAGTCTGATTGCCTGCGCCCAGAGCGATCCTGAATTCTGTGAAACCTTCAAAGAGAAGTTCGTTTTCCCGCGTGAGCAGATGGTTCGCCAGATCTTGAACAAGGCTTGCTCGGAACGCGAATTACCACCATCGGCCGATATCGACACGGTCACGGCAATGATCCACGGCGCATTCTGGTACCGGCTTCTGACCAATCAACCGCTCGACCGCCCCTTTGCCGCCGCCCTCGTCTCCTCGGTCTTTCCGACACGTCCGACTTAGGTCTCGCCTGTCCGTCACCCCCGGCGAGCAGCCCGGGCGCTGCGCCGTGTTGCCAGCAGCAGGTTGGTCTCCGAACTGGCGATGCCTTCAATCAACCTGATACGGCGCAGCACATCATCGAAATCCGTCAGGGTCTCGGCGCC
>DDNW01000065.1:762-1260 GCA_002341345.1 Erythrobacter sp. UBA2510 | reverse complement strand
CACATGGCCGTCCCGCTCCAGCCTTTCCAGCCGGCTGCGCACCGTGGCGCGCGACACCCCGACCGTCCCGGCAAGCTCGGAAATCCCCGCCCGGCCGTCCCGGCGCAGCGCGGCGATCAGTTTCTGGTCAACAGCATCCATTTTTCAAATCGTCATATTTAGTTTATCATATTGATCATATCATGGATCAAATTGCGCAAATTGCCATCTATTTTGCGCCAGAGAATTGCCCGCATACTGACATCATGGTCGACCATCATTGGTCCGCGGGCGCGTGATCCGCACACCATTCATGGAGTTGAGAATGAGCGATCCCCGTTCCTGTGTTCTTGTCGGCGCCCCCGTTCAGATCGGAGCAGGCCAGCCGGGCTGCCTGATGGGGCCTGACGCATTCCGCACCGCCGGGCTCGGCCGGGCACTGGAAAGCCTTGGCCATTCCGTCGAGGATCTGGGGAATTGCGCCGCCGCGGAACTCGCGCCGCGCAGCCATCCGAACAA
>DDNW01000065.1:0-615 GCA_002341345.1 Erythrobacter sp. UBA2510 | reverse complement strand
GGCGGCGACCATGCGCTGGCGGCGGGAACCCTTCCCGGCATCGCCAAGGCCGCCAGAGAAGACGGCCGCGAGCTTTTCGTGCTCTGGCTCGATGCCCATACCGACTATCACGACCTCAACAGCACCGAGAGCGGCAATCTGCATGGCGTCCCGGTTGCCTATTTCACCGGCCGTGACGGTTTCGACGGTTACTTCCCGCAGCTCGAGGTGCCGGTGAAGCCCGAGAACATGACCATGATGGGCATCCGCTCCGTCGATCCGGCGGAACATCACGAATTGCTGAACCAGCCGATCGAAGTGATCGACATGCGCGCCATCGACGAGCATGGCGTCAACACTCTGCTGAAAGACTTCCTGGCGCGGGTCGAAGCGGCGGACGGCATCATTCATGTCAGCCTTGATGTCGATTTCCTCGATCCCGAGATCGCGCCTGCGGTCGGCACCACCGTCCCCGGCGGCGCGACCTTCCGCGAGGCGCATCTGATCATGGAAAAGCTGAACGATTGCGGGCGCGTCAGCTCCCTCGATCTGGTCGAGCTGAACCCGTTTCTCGACGAGCGCGGCAAGACCGCGCGCCTGATGGTCGACCTGACCGCGAGCCTGTTCGGCCGCAAG
>DDNW01000123.1:9132-9255 GCA_002341345.1 Erythrobacter sp. UBA2510 | reverse complement strand
AGGCGGCCGCCTTGGCCGACGCTGCGGCCGAAGCACAACAGCGAGAAACGCTGCTACGCGAACTCCAGCATCGCGTGAAGAACAACTTCCAAACCATCCTCGCCTCAATCTCGGTCCAGACGC
>DDNW01000123.1:3946-8982 GCA_002341345.1 Erythrobacter sp. UBA2510 | reverse complement strand
AGACGCGGCGGCTTGAGGACCCAAAAGCCCAGCGTGCGCTTGAACATGTCGCTAACCGTATCAATGCGATCTCGCTCGCCCACGACCAGCTCGCGCCGCGGCAAAACGTCGATGTTGTCGATATGGCCGGCTACCTACGTGCGCTATGTTCTTCGATTGAGCAGCAGGTCGACAATGTCGCGATCGAGGTGATTGCGGATGAGATTGAGCTGTCGATTGATCGCGCAGTGCCGCTCGGCCTTATCCTCAACGAAGCGGTGACGAACAGCGTCAAACATGCGTTCGGCGAGCACGGCGGCCGGATCACTGTCAGGCTGCAGGCGGGCGTCGGCTACGGTGAAGCGCGTCTCGCGACTTCCGACAACGGCCGCGGCATCGAGAACCCGCGTCCCGGCGGCTCGGGCCTTAAACTGATTGCTTCGCTCGCACGGCAGATAGGCGGCGAGGTGAAGCAAGACAGCTCGGCGCATGGAACGTCGACCGAGGTGACGTTTCCCGTCATCAGCTAAGCTAGCTAGACTCCTGCGTTGCCGCCGAGAGGATCAGGGGCGCCGCGATGCGGCAAAGTTCGGCAAACCGGCGACGAGCAGCGGTTCTAGGGTAGGGCGAATGGCGAAATATTCGTTATGTTTATGCTGCACGAGGCGCCAAATACCGCAGTCTGCCCCCGTCTCCTACTTTAGTGCCGCCGAGAGTGCGCCAGCGTAGTAGGATGGCGTCCGATAGCGGAATGGAGTTAGACTCACCTCGCTCGGTGGTGAGTGGGAAGTGGGCAGACTGAGGCTTACGCCAGGCTCTTGGGGGATTGATGCTCGCTCTCGCGCAATCCGGCGCGACCATGCACCACGCGGTAGAGCGCCGGAAGCACGAATAGCGTCAGCATAGTCGATGAAATGATGCCGCCGATAACGACGGTCGCCAGCGGCCTTTGCACTTCCGCGCCCGCGCCGACGTTGAACGCCATCGGCACGAAGCCCAAGCTTGCGACCAGCGCCGTCATTAACACAGGTCGCAGACGTGTCAGCGCGCCCTCGCGTATCGCGGGATCGAGACCCATCCCGTCGGCGCGAAGCTGTCGGATGAAGCTCAGCATCACCAGCCCATTGAGGACGGCGACGCCCGATAAGGCGATGAAGCCGACACCGGCCGAAATCGAAAGCGGCATTCCGCGCAGAAGGAGTGCCGCGACGCCTCCGGTCAGTGCCAAGGGCACCCCTGAAAAGACGATCGCCGAATCCTTGAACGACCGGAACAGAGCATAGAGCAAGCCGAAGATCAGCAAGAGCACCAGCGGGACGACGATTTGCAGGCGCTGCGCCGCCGAGATGAGCTGCTCGAATGTGCCTCCGTAACTCACCCAATAGCCTGACGGCACCTCGACTTGTGCACCGACCCTCTGGCGCACTTCCTCAATGAACGATCCGAGATCCCGTCCCCGGACGTTAGTGGTGACGACTACGCGCCGCTTGCCGTCCTCGCGGCTGATTTGGTTCGGCCCGGTCACAACCTCGACGCGCGCGACATCAGCGAGCGGCACGAAGTTGCGGATGCCGGCTTCGTTGGTTCCGCCGACCGGAATACGGTGGCGGCCGATTTCATCAGCACGCGAACGAACATCCTCGGGAAGCCTCACGATGATCGGAAACCGCCGATCGCCCTCGAAGATTTGACCCGTCTGCTGCCCCCCCGATGGAGACGGCCACGACATCCTGAATGTCGCCGACGTTTAGGCCGAGCCGCGCGAGCGCAGCCCGATCGGGGGGGTGATTTGCAGAATCGGCAGGCCAGTCACCTGCTCAACGCTCACATCCTGGGCGCCTTCGATTCCGCTGACCACCCCCTCAATTTGCTCACCGATAGCCCGCAATTGATCGAGATCATCGCCGAACACCTTGATCGCCACGTCTGCCCGAACGCCGGACAGCAGCTCATTGAACCGCATCTGGATCGGCTGGGTGAACTCATAGTTGTTACCGGGAATCGCGTTTGCCGCTTCCTCCATCTCGCGGACGAGCTGGGCACGCGACTTCCTCGGATTCGGCCATTCGGAGCGGTCCCTGAGAAAGATAAATGTGTCGGCGACTGATGGCGGCATCGGGTCGGTCGCTACCTCCGCCGTGCCGATCTTGGAGGCGATCCGCTCGACCTCGGGAAACCGGCGCAGCCGGTTTTCCAGCGTCGTCTGCATGGCGATGGCCTGGCTGAGACTTGTGCCCGGAATGCGCAGGGCATGGAGCGCGATGTCGCCTTCATCGAGACTGGGCACGAACTCCGAGCCCATGCGCGAGGCGGTAACGCCGGCAATTGCGACGAGCGCCACGGCACCGATAACGAACGCCGTGCGCAGCCGGAGCGCCGCGTCGAGCGCAGGCGCATAGAAGCCGCGCTAGCGACGCGGCAGCTCAGGCGAGTATCGCGCTGCCCTTTGGAGGTCGTTCAGGCCCGTGTGTCAGAAAGCCTGTCACGATGAATGAGCATAAGCGGCCGGCATGGTAAGGCAAGGCTGCCTGACCGCGGTGGCTCTGGCCACCGTCCTGCCAAACGATCATTCGCCCAACCTTCGCCCTGCCGTTTGGCGCGAACTTGGCAAGCCGCCGTGGAAGCTCGGCGACGATCCGGCGTCGTTGATGCGGCTGCGCCTTCTTCCAGCCCCGGATTTCTCCAGTGGTTCGACCTCAGCCGCGACACCAACCCGTGCGACTGTCAAAACTGCATATGCCGACGCAAGGTGAGTTCATATCGACTGCATTTCTATGGTGAGATGGCGCAGTTCATGGACCGCCTTGAGCCGTTCTTGTACCGTCGCGCGATCCATCGCGCCTTCGGCTACCACGCTCACAATGCCGGCGTGGGCATCGGGGCCGACGTGCCAGACGTGCAGGTCGGCGATCGGTGCATCGCCGGAGGATTCAACCAACTCGCGGATTTCCGCGGCGACATGCTCGTCAGTGCGGTCGAGCAACACGCATGCGGTCTCACGCATCAGCAACCATGACCAGCGGGCGATCACGAGGGCACCGACGATCCCCATCACCGGATCGAGCCACACCTAGCCCAAGAAACGTACCGAAAGCAGCGCCACGATCGCCAGCACCGATGTCAGCGCGTCGGCGGCTAGGACCAATGCCGATGCGAATCCCGCCAAGTCGCCGACTTTGCCGGTCCCGAAGCTGAACCGGCAATCCGAAGCGTGTCGCTTCGCGTAGGAATAGGCGATGGCTGCGACGCTCAACGCTCCGGCGTGCGTCGCCATGTGGAAACCGTCCGCAAGGAGCGCCATTGAGCCGGTCAGGTAGCCGGCGATGATCTCCCCGATCATCATCGTCGCCGTGAGCGCCACCACCCAAAGCGCGCGACGCGCATTGGCATCGTGTGACGCTCCTAGCCTAGTCTAGCTCACGGCGCCCGTCGGGATATCCTTGATGATCGCATCATCCGGAGTGTCGTCTTCGCTGTAGCAGATCGGGAGCCCGGCTTCGAGGAGCGGGCGGCTGCGCCGTCGTCGTGCAGACCGGCGTTCTCCAAGATCGCCGCCAACTCGTCGTCAGGGCCGACGGGTGCTTTCAGTCTCGTTGCCATGGCCCTCCTGTAGCACGAGTTTGCCTTTTTGTCACTGCGGCCGCAATTCACGGACGACTTATGGACTTGATTTACCGTCGGCAGGCTCATACCCGCTCTGCTCTGGCAATCCGGCCGCACGATCCTGAAGCAGGCTTGCAATCTGAGCCGCCGGAATGTTATCTCATGATCGTGGCCCGGCTCGTGACCCTGCTGATCATATTCGCGTTCGTGTTCGCGAACGGGCCTGCCATTGCTATGGCAAAGTGCCAGCACGAGGACGCACTTGCGCACGCCGCGGCCCTTCAGAGCTCCGAGTCCAATACATCGGCGGTAGCGCAAAGCGAGGAAACGGCCGCCAAGGCGGTTGCGAAGAAGGGATCCCTGAGCGAGGCGGCCACGACTTTGCTGGCGGGTTACATAGCGCCGACCGACTCGTCTTCGTTCCCGCGCCGCTTCGTGGAGCCCGCCCACCGCCTCGTAACCAATGCTACGGGACTGGGAAGCAGGTCAGTGCCTCCACTACTGGAGCCGCCGCTCGCCTGAAATCCGACGTGCCCCACAGGAACGTCGCGGCTGTGCTCGCTTCATAGAAGCTACCTGACCTCGCCTAAAGGGGTCAGGTGAAGCCTCCGCCTCCAATCTCTCGTCACCAGTATCACTCGTGCCATTGCTCCTCACGGGGCGGCCAGACAATTGGAAATTCATTTCATGCTTCGCCTTACCCTGCTCGCCGGAACCGCCGCTGCTTTGACCCCACAAATAGCCTTTGCTCAGGCCGCGCCGTCTCCTTCCCAGTCATCGCGGGAGCCGATCACCAGCGGCGCGCAGCAAGCGCCGGCCGGAGGCGCGGGTCAGGCGAACACTGCTCAAGCTGCGACAGTCCGCGACTATCACGAAAATGAATCGGCGGAGATCGTCGTCACGGCGCCGTTCACTCGTAACCGCGAAGACCTACTTTCCGGAACCTCCGTGGTCACTGGCGAAGAACTGACGCGCTCGCTAAGGCCGACGATCGGCGAGACGCTCGCGCGCCAGCCCGGTGTTTCGGCCACGTCATTCGGCCCAAACGTGTCGCGGCCGGTGCTGCGCGGCTTCCAGTCCGAACGCGTGCGTGTGCTGACTGATGGCATAGGCAGCTTCGACCTGTCCAATACCAGCGTTGATCATGCCGTCGCCATCAACCCGCTGACAGCTGATCGGGTCGAGATCTTGCGGGGTCCATCCGCTTTGCTCTTCGGCTCCTCCGCGATCGGCGGGGTGGTCAACGTAATCGACAGCAGGATTCCCCGCCGAATTCCCGATGAGGCGGTGGATGTCGAGGCGATCGCGACCTATGGCTCCGCAGCCAACGAGCGCTCGATCAACGGCGCCGTCGATGTGCCGCTGGCGAACCGCTTCGTCGTGCACGTTGACGGTAGCTACACCAAGACGGACGACCTTGAAATCGGCGGTTTCGTACTGACGCCCGAGCTACG
>DDNW01000123.1:0-3827 GCA_002341345.1 Erythrobacter sp. UBA2510 | reverse complement strand
TACTGACGCCCGAGCTACGGGAACAGGCACGAGCGAGTGCCGAGCCGGAAATCGCGGAACTGGCGAACCTGCGCCGTCGGATACCGAACAGCGCTGGCCGTACGTATGAAGTGGCCGGAGGCGCGGCCTACGTCAGCGACACCGCCAATGTCGGACTGTCGGTCAGCCGTTATGACAGTCTCTACGGCGTGCCGGTACGCTATTCGCTTGATCCTGCTGTCGAAGCAGAAGCAGTGCGTCTGGACGTAAAGCAGACCCGCGGCGACGTTCGGGCCGAGGTCAAAACCGGCGACGGTTTCCTAGAGCGCATTCGCTTCCGGGGAGGCATCGCCGATTACCGGCATTTCGAGCTGGAAGAGACAGGCGAGATCGCAACCCGCTTCCTAAGCGACGGGTTGGAAGGGAGGCTGGAGTTCGTGCAGGCGGAGCGCAATGGATGGCGCGGCGCCTTCGGAGCCCAGGTGTTCCGACGTGATCTGGAAATCATCGGCGAGGAGAAGTTCCTGCCGCCAAACCAGACCGAGCAATATGGTATTTTCACGTTGCAGACGTTCGACCTTGGCGCGATCAATGCGGAAGCTGGTGCGCGCTACGAGCGATCGTCGCTGTCGTCCGAGGCTGACCCCGATCTCGGGACTCCGGCCTCCAATCGCAGCTTCGACGCCTTTTCAGGATCGGTCGGGGCCAGCTACGGGATCAATGAGCGGCTTAGGATTGGCCTCAACCTCTCACACACGCAGCGCGCACCGGCCGCCGAGGAATTGTTCGCGAACGGTCCGCATGCCGGAACGCAGGCCTTCGAGATCGGCGACCCCACCTTTTCCAAGGAGAAGAGCTGGGGCCTCGAAGGAACCCTCAGAGGGTCGGGCGAGGGCTTCAGCTTTAGCGCCTCCGCCTATTACAGCTGGTTCGACAATTATATTTATGAGGCCCAGACAGGAGAGATTGAGGATGATCTGCCGGTCTTTCAGTTCCGTCAGGCCAACGCCCGATATTACGGACTGGAAATTGAGGGATCGGCGCGGCTGGCTCGATATGGGGATTGGACAATCAACGCCGATGGCGTGGCCGACTATGTTCGTGCGACTATCAATTCAGTGGGCGCGGCTCCGCGCATTCCCCCGTTGCGACTTCTTGGCGGGATCGAAGCGCAATCTCCAACTGCCCAGGCTCGCGCGGAAATCGAGTGGGTTGACGATCAAGACCGGGTAACCGGTTTTGAAACCCGGACCGACGGCTACACGATGGTCAATCTGTCCGCTTCGTTCCAGCCGTTCCAGAATCTTCAGAATACGAGCATTGTTATATCCGCCAACAACATCTTCGATGTAGACGCCCGCCGGCACGCGAGCTTTCTGAAGGAATTCGCGCCCCTTCCAGGCAGGGACTTGCGTGTCAGCGCGAGAATTGGTTTCTGAGCGTCAGAGGGCGGTCGGATCGTGCAAGCACGCTGCCGATGGTCGGCAACGGCGTGCCTGGATATCACCGCCGCCCGCGCACGTGGTGGAAGACTACTGCGCGAAAGGTCGATTGCGGCGTCGACATGATGCCGCTGCGTCTCGAAGTGCTCACCGAACTTCGGCAAGCTGACAAGCCGATGAACTAGGGCGGCTCAGCGATACTTCGAGGTGTCGCTACTTCCGAGAGCAATGACCATGGGATGACAGATAAAGATCCTCCGCACGAGTCAACCCTCCCTGAAAGCGCCGCAATCATTTTGCGGGCTGGGGGCCGCGAACGCAGCCTTCCGCTCTGGAAGGAAACCGCTCGCGACCTGCGCGCGTGGCTTGCTGTGCGGGGGCAAGCATCGGTTCCGGAGCTGTTCGTCAATGCACAGGGCGGGGCTATGACACGCGCCGGCTTCGAGTACATCCTGGCGAAGCACGCCGCCACGGCCGCCCGGAGCTGCCCGACACTGGGCGGGCGAACGCTGACGCCTCACCTGCTGCGGCACAGCTGTGCGGTCATCATGCTCCAGGCGACGCGCGACATCCGCAAGGTCGCGTTGTGGCTTGGTCACGCCGATATCCGGACCACCGAGGTCTACCTCAGGATGGACCCGTCCGAGAAGCTGGAAGCGGTCGAGGCGGTGCTCCCGCCGGCGCTCCGACGTGGTCGGTTCAAGGCACCTGACGCGCGGATCGCATCGCTGATGGCGGACCCGCACTCGGTCCCAACTTGAGGTGCCAGTGGCTTCTGCACAGCAGGAAAGACGAATCGATGATGCTGGCCACCTTGGCCGCTCAGCCGCGCCACGGCCTCTCTGAATGGCTGGTCTCGTGGCGGTCCGGCCAGGCCTGCAACGGCTCCGCCCGACCTTCTTCCCCGGCGCTGACGCGCCTTCCTCGCGAGGCAAGAAGCCCGGGCTCCGCCGTCCTTCGCTGCGCTCCGGCCACGGGTGCAGCCCGGCGATCACACCGCCTGAACGACCGCCATCGAGGCCGCATCGAGCGGCTTCGAGATCCAAGGAGAAGACATCATGACCCAGATCGGTTCGTTCACCCGCACCAGCGACGGCAGCTACACGGGCACCATCAAGACGCTCGCGTTCATGCGAGCATCCGGCGAAGCGCAAGCGACTTTCGGCGGCGGCGATTGCGCACCCATTTCGGCGTTTGGCGGCGCTAGGGTAGTAGGAACGGCGAGATGCATTCGTTATGTTTATCCTGCACGGGGCGCCACCCCCAAATTCTGAAATTCCAACTTAAGCTGCAAGAGGGCCGATTGCAGACCGTCTGGTTTCATACGACTAAATTACCGAATAAATTACCGAAGCAGACATTCCGCTCACGACCCTATTCTGTTGAAAAAGTCCGCTTGAAGTGCGGCTAGGCTGCTGATTCAGTGATTCCGGCATTCGGGAGAAACGCTGATGATGGGCGAGCGGACGGTGATGCAGGAGGCGCTGTTCTACAGCTTCCACATCGAGGATCATGTGCCGGCGGATCACCTGCTGCGGTCGATCGACCGGTTCGTCGACCTCGGCGGCATCCGCGAGCATTTGAAGCCCTACTACAGTCCGATGGGTCGCCCCTCGATCGATCCCGAACTGATGATCCGGATGCTGATCATCGGTTATTGCATGGGCATCCGCTCGGAGCGGCGCCTATGCGAGGAAGTACATCTCAACCTCGCCTATCGCTGGTTCTGCCGGCTCGACCTCGATGGCGCGGTGCCCGATCACTCGACCTTCTCGAAGAACCGGCATGGCCGGTTCCGCGACAGCGACCTGCTGCGCAAGCTGTTCGAGATGACGGTCGAGCGCTGCATGTCCGAGGGACTGGTGGGTGCCGAAGGCTTCGCCGTCGATGCGAGCCTGATCCGTGCCGATGTCCACCGGCAGCGATCGGTGCCGGGCGAGGAAGGCCTGCCGCCCGAAGCCGCCGGGCGTGCGGTTGCCGAGTATCTCGACGTGCTCGACGATGCAGCCTTCGGCGGATCGACCCCAGTGACACCCAAGCGGATCAACCTTACCGATCCTGCTGCGCGCTGGACCGCGGCAACGCGCGAGGCCGCCTTCTACTCCTACAGCACCAACTATCTGATCGACCTCGACCACGCGGTAATCGTCGATGTCGAGGCGACCACCTCGATCAGACAGGCCGAGGTGGTCGCACAGCGCCGGATGATCGAGCGGACGCAGGAACGCTTCGGACTGTGGCCCGAGAAGCTCGTGGCCGATACCGCCTACGGCTCCGCGCCGAACCTTGCCTGGCTGGTCGAGGACCGGGGTATTGAGGTGGTCCCGGAAATTTGGACAGGGTGCTAAGCTAATCCCGACCTGAGGAATGGACGGGAAATGAAGAAGACGAGGAAGCGCTACAGCG
>DDNW01000130.1:6705-8205 GCA_002341345.1 Erythrobacter sp. UBA2510 | reverse complement strand
AATTAATGGGTCCTGACCCTAGCTAAATGTTTCACGACGGCAGGTTTTGAGCCGGTTGCGGAATGTCCGGTATTGCCGCGCAGCATCTTTAATACCGCCACGCAGCTTCAAGTCGAACAACTGCGGCCAAGGGTTAGCGAGACCCCCGCCGTTTCAAGTCTCCCGAGATCGATTAAGAAAATTCAGTGCCCTAGCCACAGCTCGTGACTGTCGATGCGCAGCTTGGTGATGGCGCGCATGGCTTCAGCGCGAGTTTCGGCTTCGATACGGAAGGCGTCATGTACCATGCGTTCACCCAGCAGCATGTCCGCAAGGTCGATTTCGCCCAACTCATGGCCACGGCGCAGTTTTACCATTGCGGCCATTTGCGCATCGACGCTGTCGCGCGCACGCTTCCATGCGGCGATGCGGTAGCGGGCTTCTACGACATCGGCATCGGCCGTTTCCTGCACGGTAAAGCGAGCTAATTGCTCTTCGGCGCGGGCGGCAGAAGCGCCGGCGCGGGCTTCGTCCGCCAGCGACTTGCGATGGCCACCACCAAGCGGGACGGAAAAGACAATACCAGCGCCACGTTCAACGCCGCCGCGTTCGGAGAACAGGCGCAGGCCTAGAGATGGGTCTGCCAGGCGGTCCTTGTCGTCGCGCGCTGCGACAGCCTCCATCCGCCGGGTTTCGGCCTCGGCCGCGGCGATCTCGTGGCTGTTGCTGATGACATGATCGCGCAATTGCGAAAGCCGCGCGTCTGCGATCTCGGGCAGCGGCACTTCAGGTGCCTCAGTCGGCAGAGCGAGGGCGGGGAAATGCGTCGTCAGGCGGGTGCGGGCCAAGGTGGCAAGGCCCGTGGAGTGCTCGGCCCCGAGGCGTGCATTGGCCAGCACGGCATTGGCCTGGTCCACATCAAGCTGGGCTGCATCGCGCAATTCCATCCGCCTTGTGACAGCGGCGAGCGCCTTCTCATAATTGGCCACCGCCGCTTGATCGACCCGCGACTGCGCTGACGCGGAGAGCCAGTCATACCAGTGCATCGCCAGCAGCAGCGCGGCCTGGTGGCGGGCATCTTCAGCGAGGTTGGACGCGGCTTCGATACCGTAAGCGCCTATTTCACGGTCGAGCCTGGCCTTGCCAGGCAGGCGGACCGCACGGCTCAACTGCGCATCATATTCATCGAAATCGCCTTCGCGGTCTATGGAACGACGGACATAGCTGCCGGACAAGGTAAATTCATGGGAGCCTCTCTTGAGGCCTTGTGCGCGGGCTTCAGCTGCCTGCAATCGCGCGCGGGCTGCGGCGACACTGGGGTGATCGTCGAGCGCCATATCGACAGCAGCTTCATCGGGCAGCCCCGATTCAGCGGCGAGCGGGGCAGCGAGAGCGAGAAGCGGGAGGATGAGTGTCAGGCGGCGCATATCAATCCTCCACCGGGTGCAGCATGTCGCCCGCCTCGCGCTCCGCAGCGCTTTCGCCGAAACGTTCGTAGAGGATCGGCAGCAGAACCAGCGT
>DDNW01000130.1:0-6581 GCA_002341345.1 Erythrobacter sp. UBA2510 | reverse complement strand
TCCGCCAATAACGACGATGGCGAGCGGCTTCTGGATTTCCGAGCCCGGCCCGGTCGCGAACAGCAGCGGGACCAGACCGAAAGCGGCGATGCTGGCAGTCATCAACACGGGTCGCAGCCGGCGTTCGGCCCCGCGCCTTACAGCTTCCGAGAGCGGCATTCCTTCCTCTCGTAACTGGCGGAAATAGGTCACCATAACGAGGCCGTTGAGCACGGCGATTCCGAGCAGGGCGATAAAGCCGACCGAGGCCGGGACCGAGAGATACTCGCCCGATATCGCCAGCGCGATCATCCCGCCGACCACGGCGAAGGGAATATTGGTGAGGATCAGCAGCGAGGCACGCACCGAACCGAGGGTGAAATAGAGGATGACGAAGATCAGCAGGATCGACACGGGCAGCACCACCGCCAGCCGTGACGAAGCGCGCTGCTGGTTTTCGAACTGGCCGCCCCATTCGAGGCGGTAGCCCTGCGGAAGCTCCACATTGGCAGCAATATCGGCCTTGGCATCCTCGACATAGCCGACGAGGTCGCGGCCAGAGACAAACGCCTGGACCATGGCGTAGCGCGATCCGTTCTCATGCTCGAGCTTGACCGGCCCTTCGACCTGGCTGACCCGGGCGACATCGCTGGCGCGAACAAGCTGGCCCGATGGGGCGCGGTAGACAAGATCGGCGAAACCCTGCGGCGTCAGATTTCGTGAGCCCTCGCCTTTTATCACGATGGGAACACGGCGCACGCCATCGGCGACAATGCCGCTTTGCACCCCTTCGACCTGTGCCCGCATCATGTCCTGCAGGTCCGACACCGGCATGCCCAGTCGGCCCGCCGCCACCCGGTCGATATCGACCAGCAGGTAATCGACCTGGTCATTGGCGACGGTAAGGGCTTCACTGGTGCCATCGATAGTCTCCAGCCGCGCTTGGATCTCGCCCGCCAGCCGCGACAGCTCGCCGAGGTCCGGGCCGAACAGCTTGATCGCCAGGTCACCGCGCGCGCCAGTGAGCATTTCAGAGGTGCGCATGTCGATTGGCTGGGTGAAAGTCGGCTCGATGCCGGGGAACTGCTCCATTACCTTGCGCAACTCGTTGAGCAGCCAGTCCTTGTCCTGCACCCGCCATTCTTCGCGCGGCTTAAGCTTTAGGAAGCTGTCGGTTTCATTGGGGCTCATCGGGTCGAGCCCCAGCTCGTCCGAGCCGACGCGGGCGATGACGGCTTCGACTTCAGGCACTTGCTCAAGGATCGCGCGCTGCACCTTCATGTCGCCTGCGACGCTGTGTTCGATGGAGATGGAAGGCAGCTTGCTCAGCTGGACGATGATCGAGCCTTCATCCATCACCGGCAGGAAGGTCTTGCCGGTGATGCTGTAGGCCCCGGCCGTGAGCGCCAGGCCAATCCCGGCGACCGTGAACACGCGCTTCTTGTGCGCAAAGGCTCCGGCCAGCAGCGAAGAGTAACACGGCGCAATCTTGCGCATCAGCCACGGTTCGTGGTGGCCCTGTTTCACTTTGAGTAGGTAAAACGCCAGCACCGGAACCAGCGTCAGCGACAGCACCAGTGCCGAAGCGAGCGCAAGGACGATGGTCAAGGCCACAGGCGAAAACAGCTTGCCTTCCAGCCCTTCCAGCGTGAGCAGCGGCAAGAACACCAGCGCAATGATCGCAAGGCCCGAGGCGACGGGTTTGGCCACTTCAGCGGCGGCGATGAAGACATTGTGCAGCTTGCTGCTCTTGGCATGGTTGGGATCGGAGAGGCGCTCGACGACATTCTCCACCACCACGACCGCGCCATCGACCAATATCCCCACCGCGATGGCCAGCCCCCCAAGGCTCATCAGGTTCGCGCTAAGGCCAATCGAGCGCATGAAGATGAAGGTCAGCAGCGCCGCCATCGGCAGAGCCAGCGCGACAATGATCGAAGCGCGGATATCGCCGAGGAACAGCAGCAGCAGGATCATCACCAGCACAGTCGCCTCTAGCAGCGCGGACTCCACAGTGCCAACGGCGCGAGTGATGAGGTCCGACCGGTCATAGAAAACATCTACGCTCATGCCTTCTGGCAGGCTCGGCTGGATTTCCTCCAGCCGCTGCTTGACGCCTGCGACCACCTGGCTGGCATCTGCGCCGCGCAGGCCAATGACCAGCCCTTGCACCGCCTCTCCTTTACCATTCTTACTCACCGCACCATAGCGTGTGAGGTCGCCGCTGCGCACATTGGCGACATCGCCCACCAGCACGACTGCGCCATCGCCGGATTTGACCACCACTGCAGCGAGGTCCTCCAGCGTGAGGATCGCACCAGTCGAGCGGACGATGAGCGATTCCTCGCCACTGGTCAGCCGCCCGGCACCGTCATTGCGATTGCTCATCTCGATGGCATCGGCGAGATCAGCTGTGGAAAGGCCCGCCGCCGCCAGCGCCGAGGCATTGGGCGCGACTTCAAACGTCTCGACATAGCCGCCCAGCGCATTGACATCGGCCACGCCCGGCACAGTGCGCAACGCCGGGCGGATGGTCCAGTCGAGCACCTTGCGCTTCTCGGGCAGCGATTGCGGGCCTTCGAGCGTGAACATGAACATTTCGGAAAGCGGGGTAGAGATCGGCGCGAGCCCGCCGGATACGGTGGCGGGCATGTCGCCCATCACTGCATTGAGACGCTCGGTCACCTGCTGGCGCGCCCAGTAGATGTCGGTGCTGTCTTTGAAATCGATAGTGATGTCAGCAATGGCGTATTTGGCGACCGAGCGCAGCGTGCTCTGCTCAGGGATACCGAGCATTTCCATTTCGATCGGCGTGACCACCCGGCTCTCGATCTCTTCCGGGGTCATGCCCGGGGCCTTGAGGATGATCTTCACCTGCGTGGTGCTGATATCTGGGAAAGCATCGATGGGAAGCTTGGCAAAGGACCATGCACCGATGCCTGCCAGTACCAGGGCGAGGCCAATTACCACGAGACGCAGGTTAAGCGCATTTTCGATGAGGTTGCGCAGCATCCGGGCTTACTCCGCACTCATGGCCTTGAGTTCGGCAATACTGCTGGCAGCGACCACTTCGTCGGCCTTCAGTCCATCGGAGATCACCGCCTGGTCGCTGGTGGTGGCGACCACCGTGACCTTGCGTGGTTCGTACGTCTTGCCCTTGCGCACGAAGACATGGTCTTCACCCCTGATCTTGGTCACCGCATTGGCGGGGACGGCAATGCCGCCCTGCGCCGCGCTGCCCTTGATGGTGACGCTGACATTGCGTCCTGACACGATGCCGTGTGCGGTACCAATGCTGGCGCGGGCGAGAACCGAGCGGGTGGCGGGATCAATCGAGGGCGAAACCGCGAGGATCTGTCCGCCGACCGGGATCGGCTCGCCGCCTTCGGTCGCCAGCATGATCTCCACCTGCATGCCGGGGCGGACTTCCCTGGCCAGTCGCTCGGGCAATTGCAGCTCGGCCTGATAAGAGCCTTCGGCTTCGATCACGAAGGGCGCTTCCATCCCGTTCACAGGACCGCCGGTTTCCGTACCGACATGCGCGACGCGGCCATCGATGGGTGCACGCAAAGTCATTATGCCATCGGGCCCAACGCCGCCGAGCGATGCCAGCCGTCGCTGCTCAGCGACGCTGGCGCGGGCTTGCGCCAGTGCAGCCCTGGCTTCATCGGCGCGCGCCTGTGCGATGATACCTTCATCAGCAAGCTGGGTAAGGCGCTTGGCGTGAGCTTCGGTCAGCCCCACTTCGGATTGCGCGCGGGAGAGGTCGCCACGGATCTGCACCGGCTCGACCGAGCGTACCAACGCCAGCGGCTGGCCGCGGCGGACCGCCTGGCCTTCGATGACATAGACCCGCACTGCCGCGCCGGGATAGGGCGCGGTCACCGCCACCCTTGCCTCTGGCGGCAGGGTAATGGTGCCGGGGACAGTGCCGAGCGGGACATTGGCAACGGCGCTGGCTTTGATGGTCTTGATGCCGAGGCTCGCCAGCGGATCGGCGGGGGCATCAGCCTGCGCCTCCAGTTCGGCAGTGTCGGAACAGGCCGGTAGCGCTGCAGCAGCGAGCAAGGCAATAGGAGCGAACAGGCGAGGGGTCATGCCGAACCTTTGCTTTACGAAACTGACAACAACTTGTCAGTTTGGCAGCTTCTTGTCAGTTTCGTCCTCCACAACACCCTCAATTGTGGAGAAATGCCCCAGCCATGCATGTCCTGCTGGTAGAAGATGATCCGGAACTCGGCCCTAGGCTGAGCGATCGCTTGCGCGGAGCCGGTTTTGCCGTGGAATTGGCCACCAGCCGCAGCGAGGCGGAGGATTGGCCCGATGTCGACCGGATGGCGGCTATCATCCTCGACCTGGGCCTACCCGATGGTGATGGGATCGGCCTGCTGCGCGACTGGCGCAACGCGCGGGTCGAGACGCCGATTCTGATCCTCACCGCGCGCGGTAGCTGGCAGGACAAGGTCGAAGGGCTCAATGCCGGGGCCGATGATTTCGTGGTCAAGCCGGTGCGGTTCGAGGAACTGCAGGCGCGGCTCAACGCGCTTTTCCGCCGCCAGCAGGGTTCGCGCAGCAATGTGATGGAAGTCGGCGACCTAGCGCTCGATCCCATGACCCGCACGGTGGAGCAGGCTGGCAAGCCGCTGTCGGTCAGCAAACAGGAGTTCCGGCTGCTGCACTTGTTCATGCGCCGCGCCGGGCAGGTCATGTCGCAGGGCGATATCCTTGACGATCTCTACGAACTCGATGCCGAGCGCGAGCTCAACACGGTCGAAGTGCTGGTCGGCCGCCTGCGCCGCAAGATCGGGCGTGAGCGCATCGTCACTCTGCGCGGCATGGGCTATCGGTTCGAGAAATGAGCCGACTTCTGGTCCCCGGCAGCCTGCGGCTGCGTTTCCTGCTGGCGATTTCGCTATGGGTGGTGCTAGGGATCGGCGCGATCTGGTTCTCGGCGACGGGCATCTTCACCAAGCATATCGAGGCCTCCTATCATGAGGAGCTCGAAGTCCATGTCCGCGAGCTAGGCCGGCTGGCGACCTTTGGCGAGGATGGCGAGCTGCGCCTGAGTCGTCCGCTGTCCGACCCGCGCTACGAAGAGCCGATGTCGGGCTTCTACTGGCAGATCACCGCCGATGGCCGCAAACCTTTGCGCTCACAATCGATGGTGATCGGGAAGCTCGACGAACAGATCGCGCATTCGCCAGAGATCCTCCACACGCTGGAGAAAGGCCCCTCCGGTCCGGCCATCACCTATGGCTTCACCCGCCCCGCGCCGGGCGGGGGCGATATCCATTTCGTGATCGCCACCGACCAGAGCGAACTCGACCGGCTGATTAGCAGCTTCACCCGTGACCTGACGCTGTGGCTGGTGGGGCTGGGGGCACTGTTGCTGGCCACGGGGCTGGCGATCATCAACTTCGGCCTGTATCCGCTAGACCGGCTGTCGCAAGCCATCGGCCGTTTACGGCACGGGGATGCGTATGAGCTTGAGGGTGAGTATCCGGTCGAGATCGCCCCGCTGGTCGCCGACCTGAACGCCTACGTACACCAGAATGCCGAGATGGTTGCCAAGAGCCGCGTCCAGGCCGGCAATCTGGCGCACTCGCTGCGCACCCCGCTGGCCGTTATGACCGATGAGGCCGAACGGCTTGGCGAAACGGCAGCCGGTGCCGAGTCGTCAAAGGTTTTACTGGATCAGGCACGGGCGATGAAACAGCAGATTGAATACCAGCTGGCCCGGGCGCGCTTCTCAACCGGCCAGCCTTACAATGCACGCAGGGTGCACTTGCCTGAAGTTGCCGAGCCAATCCTGCGGGCAATGAAACGGTTGCACCCGGACAAGCGCTTCTTGTTAGATGCAAGCCAATGCGACAGCGTCGTCCTGCCGCTGGACGATGTCGACTATTCGGAACTGCTTTCGATCCTGCTGGACAATGCGGGCAAATGGGCGAAACGCGAGGTGCGGCTGGAATTCCTGTGTGACTCGAGTTCATCATTTACCGCACGAGTGACCGACGATGGTCCCGGAATGAGCGAACAAGAACTGTCACATGCATTCGAAATTGGATCGCGATTCGACCAGGAAAAGGGCGGATCTGGTCTTGGCTTGGCAATTGCACGGGATATTGCCGACGCGCTGGGTCTGTTGCTTGAACTCAGTAACACACCTGCCGGTTTCGCCGCGAGCGTCTGCTTTAGGTCAAGCGAAATCAATCGCTGAACAACCAAAATTGGGTGTATTCTGTTGAAGAAGTCGCTGCTGGAGCGGTTGGACACTCGCCGCTGAGAACAGGCGTGCGGCCTTGCCGTCCGGCTCAGGCGGGTGCGAGACCCGGTATCGCTCGCATCTTGGCCAATTTCTGAAGGTTTTGGGCTGCGGCAGCGAGGTGGAACTCGTCTTTTGCTCCGTTGGGACCGCGCAGACGCAAGCGGTCCAGCTTCAGGATTCGTTTGAGGTGGGCGAACAGCATCTCAACCTTCTTCCGCTGGCGGCTGGAGACGAGGAAAGCATCGCTGGTGGAGCTGGAAGTCACCTGCGACCTCACGCTCAACCTGTTGCGCAAGTTTCAGAAGGGCGCGTTCGATCTGGCGCTGGTTAAACG
>DDNW01000167.1:4426-4970 GCA_002341345.1 Erythrobacter sp. UBA2510 | reverse complement strand
GCTGAAGTCATCAATGACACACAGGATGCGGAACCGGCGGCCGTCGATCAGAGCGTCGGAGACGAAGTCGAGGGACCAGCGCTGATTGGCTCCTTGCGGTACCGCTATGGGCGCTCGCGTTCCCAAGGCTCGTTTCCGCCCCCCACGCTTGCGCACCGTGAGACGCTCTTCCCGGTAGATCCGGTAGACCTTTTTCCAGTTGGCCTCAATGCCTTCGCGCCTCAGCAGGATGTGCAGCCGGCGATAACCAAACCGCCTGCGTTCCGAGGCCAGTTCCCTGAGCCTTTGGCGCAGACCAGCATCGTCGGATCTCGTGGATCGATACCGACCAGCCCACACGCGCGGCGTTGCGAATATCCCTTGGTCTCGATTGCCCAGCTCACGGCTGTCCTCCTTGAGCCAGGCGTCAGAAGTTTTTTCCAAGCATCTCGCGAAGCGTCGACACATCCATCATCGACTCCGCGAGCAGCTTCTTCAGTTTTGCATTCTCTTCTTCAAGGGTCTTCAGCCGTTTTGCCTCAGACACCTCCAGCCCGCCATACTT
>DDNW01000167.1:1854-4335 GCA_002341345.1 Erythrobacter sp. UBA2510 | reverse complement strand
TACTTCGAGCGCCACTTGTAAAAGGTCGCATCACTCACACCGTATTTGCGGCAAAGCTCGGCGGCCGAAATGCCCGCTTGATGCTCTTTCAAAATCCCAATGATCTGTTCTTCAGAGAACCTGGATCGCTTCATCGTCTGTTTCCTTCAATTGGGAACAGACTAACCTCAAAACGAGGAACTTTCAGGGGAGCAGGTCATGAGAAACTCCCGTTCTCCATTCGTGGGAACCTCGATCGAAGACTTGGCGACGAAGGACAATGTGGGGGCCAAACAGCGGTTATGATAGTCATATTAGAGGTCACCTCTCTGTATGACGAATAATCTTACAAGACCGGCGAGTATGTCAGTCTGCGTGACGATGCCAACAATCTGTCCATTCTCTACTATCGGAATCGACTGAACCCCTTTTTCCGCTAGAACCAGGAGTAAGAGCGATAGATGCGTGGACGGCGTGGCAGTTAGTCCACTCTTGGTCATGACTTGCTCTGCCCTGTCTTTTAGTTCTCCCTCTTTACGACAAGGCTTTTTAGGGGTCTTCGACGTCATCGACAATCCTCTTGATAAAAACCCGGCCTCTTCGCTAAAAATTTTGCTTTGATGTATTACTCCCTTGAACCTGCCTTCTAAGTCGATCACTGGAATGGACGTAACATTATTTTTCCGAAAGGCAGTAGTGACTGTCGTAAGCGAATCATCAACACCAACGCATATCAGTTTGGTAGACATAAAATCCGATGCAGTTAGCTTTCTGGATTTACTTGCTTCGTTTTTTTGTTCGGCCCCTCCAAACACACTCGCTAAGTTGCCGGCGTCAAGATTTAATGACTGGCGATAGTGTCGTGGAATCTTGATAGCGGTTTCGTCATTAAGTGAGATTTTATCTCCCGGGCCTAGTTCGTTTCGAGACCTAAAGTTGTGCTTATTAGGATAAGGGTTTCTCGACAAAAACCCGTAGAGCACCCCAGTCAAGATCAATAACAAAGTGACGGTCGCTACGGGAGTTATCGCAAACCTGTAGCCGAAGGTTTCTACCAGCGAAGGATAAATAGGTACAGTCATTGCGATGGCACCAGCCGGTGGATGAAACGCACGCAAAGTGAACATTGCGAACACCGCAAGACTCACAGCGAGAGGAATCTGAAAAGGAAACTCTGGCAAAACCCTCACCACCAAGACGCCGGTCAAAGCCGATACCGTGTTTCCCACCAGAGCCGACCAGGGCTGCGCTAGCGGGCTCGTCGGGATGGCAAAAATAAGAATCGCCGTAGCGCCAAATGGCGCTATCAAAAATAGGCCGTACTCTGGTGTTGGACTAAGTGCACAAACGAGCGACGTCGCAATTCCGAGGGCGAAACACACGCCAAGACCGGCTCGCATAACCTCCCAATGAGAGGTCGCGCCCATCGCTGGACCATAACCCTTCACATGTTTTGAAATTCTCTTTGCCTTGGAACATGCGAAGCGCCGGATGAAAACGCCGGTCATTCCGGCGCTGGCACAGTGATGGTGCATTGCTGGTCTTTTCCGGTCTGCCTGGCCCTCTCCATGCACGCGGAAATCTCCCCGCCGCTGGCGTTGTAGAACCGGCCGCCCCATTTCATTTTCTCGACTTCAAGGGGATTATCCGCCCCGATCATCGCATAGCCGGCGCTGACGCGATCAAAGCCCATGACCAGGCTGGCAACATGGCTGTCGGCCGAAAACGGCAGGAAGCGCGGCAATAGCAAAATCAGGAATATGCCAAAGGCCAGCCCAACCAGGCCGGCCGTCCACATGCGGAAATCCTGGCTTTTTCGGTCGTAGGCGCTTTGCGTATAGCTGGCGAGGTTCCGGCCCGCGCGCTCGAGGTCGGATGCCTGGCGCTCGAGCTGCTGCACGGCCGTCTTAACCAGACCCTCACCGCTGCGCTCGAGCGCGCGGGCATAATGCTCCGGCCCATTGCGCAGGACCGGCGATTGCTCGACGCCCTGCAGGTGCTCCGCGACAGCGGCGAGCTGCTGCGCCACCTTGCCAAATTCCGGCCGATAGTCGGCCGCTGGCCCGACTTCCTCGAACCGATCCAAGGCCAGTTCAACGCCCTTGCGGATATTGGTCATTTCCCGCGTGAGATTGCCGGCTAGGCTTTCGACGGTCTGCCGTAGCGCCTCGAACGCCTGCGCCGGGTCGCCGTCCTCGTCGGCCGCTGCCTCTGGCTCAAAACCTTCCATGTCGTCGCGGTTTTCGTCGTCCTCGGTCATGTCTTCTCCCTGTTATCGGCCAAGGCCAAGCGTTCGGCCCCGCGTGATGCTCTGTTCCAGCTCGCGGGATATGCCCTCATTCTGGCGGATTTGCTGGCCGATCCCGAGTTCCTGCCGGCGATTGCGCAGGATGGATTCAACCTGCGGGTCGCGTTCGAGGCTCTTGGCAAGGCCCTGCATCTGGCCTTCGACCTTGCCGCGCGCCTGATCGTGCTGCCAGCCGCGCAGCTCGTGGCGCTGCG
>DDNW01000167.1:1472-1632 GCA_002341345.1 Erythrobacter sp. UBA2510 | reverse complement strand
GCCTGCTGCATTTCCTGCCGCTGCATGTCGAGAACGGGCAGGCCCTCGCGCCGGTGCTGGTCGATCGACTGATAGGCCCGCGAATAGCGGTCAACGGCCTGCTCAAGCGGCGACGACCCCCGCGCCCGCTCGGCCAGCCGGTCGGGCGCCGGCGCCGGCC
>DDNW01000167.1:0-1452 GCA_002341345.1 Erythrobacter sp. UBA2510 | reverse complement strand
GCTCCCTTCCCTTTCCGGCCGCTCGCTGCGCTCCTGAGAAGGGGCAGGACGCGCATTGAGCTTGAGGCCGGCGAACATACCGCGCCGCTGCTTCTCGGCCTGCTGTGGGCCTTGTCTGTCGATCTGCGGGCCGTCCTCGCCGGCGCGGTCTGGCTCGCGGCTCTCGGCCGCCGCGCCGCGCCCGAGTTTCAGGCCCTCAAACGGATTGCGGCGCTGCTGTCGATCGCCGGCGAGATCCTCGCGCGGATCTGCACGAAGATCCTGCCCGAGATCCGCGCGGATTTTTTGCGAGGATCTCCGATCAAGGGCATGATCCCCGGCCGTCGACTCTCGCTCCGCACGTAGCCCGGCGCGCTCGGCCGGAATTTCGATCTCGCTACGGACGCCCATTTGCTCCGCGATCCCGCGCCGTTCGGCAAAATCGCGGGTATAATCGAGCGTCGTTTCCTTCACGCCCGACCGGGACAGGCGGCGCTCTAACTGGCTATAGGCCAGCTCGCCGGCGTCCTGAACCTTCCATGCGTTCCGATGCGTCTGCGTCCCGTCCGGCAAGGTGACGGAGGTGGAACCTAGATGTTGAAGCCCGATCTTGTCCCCGATCTCCGGCGCTGCGTCCTGCATGGCGCGCTCAAGATCAACGCCCCATAGGGTGCGCTTCTCGCCCTTGGCGTTTTCCAGCGTCACAAAATAGCTCTCGCTATTGCCTTCCTTGTGCTCGAACGGCGCGGCCCCATGCTCGACCAAGCGGCCGGCATTGGTGAACTCGACCTGGCCCGCATAGAGCTGCACGCCGTCCCTGTGCCGGGTCATGGCGACATAGGTTAGATGCCGGTCCATCGTCCCCGACGCCATCACATAGGACCGATCGACCGTCGCGCCCTGGTTCTTGTGAATCGTCGTCGCATAGCCGTGGTCAACGGCTTGGTAATCATTCATCGGCACATTGACGGTGCGCGGGTCATCCGCCGCTTTTCCGTCGAGCCGAACTTGTATTGCGTGCGGCTCGACGGCCTGCACTGTCCCGAGCATCCCGTTTTTCACGCCAAGGTCGCGGTTGTTCTCCAAGAACACGATGCGGTCGCCGGGCGCGAACTCCCGCTGGCCGTCATTGGTCTGGAAGGTCAGCGCGCCGGCGTCCTCGCCCTGCGCCAGCTCGCCCCGGTCCTGTAGCTCCGTCCGGATCGCGTCATTGATCGCCCGAACATCGGCCCGGCGATGCGCCATCGCTACGCGGGTGCCGTCCGGGCGCTCGTCACGATCGGCAAGATAATCGCGCACGATCTGGCCGCGCGCGTCCTCGCCGGTTTCGGCAAAGCTGATATTGCCATGATCCCGATAGGCCGCCAGCCCCTCGGCCGTCCGGTGCGTGGCGAAGTCAACCGACGCCTCCCGCTGCCAGTCCACGCGCTGCCGGCGTATCTCGGAAAGCGGCTCTGTTGCAAAGATTGGCGG
>DDNW01000012.1:2756-19305 GCA_002341345.1 Erythrobacter sp. UBA2510 | reverse complement strand
TCTTGCGCAATTGCAGGCCCATCGCCGACGGATGGACCGTCTTCCACCTGCTTTAGTACAAAGGCTATCTGCGCCTCGCTGAATTTCGATCTCCTCATCGCACTCTGTATCCTAGCCCTCCGATCATAACTGGAATGTTCCAGCTCAGAACGGTCAAGAATCCCGGGTGCAGGTCACCTCGCCCGCCCACTTTTCAATCAGGTGTGTTTGCTTTGACAGTGCCGCCACAAATGTTCTGAAACCGCCGTGGGAATCGAGGTTCTATCTTGGGCGCCATCAGCCGATTATCGAGCGGACCAGGTCCGAATCCCCGCGATCGGGTGCGGTCGCCGCCCAGCGTACCGATCCGGTCGGGCGGTCGAGCAGGCGGCGCACGACCGGGTAGCCCGCTTCGCTAAAGTCATTGGCATCAGCCTGTAACCGGCGCTCGTCTACGGTCTGCCTTCGCCGGTGGCGCAAGTAGTCGTCCCAGGTTTCATGCCTGTAGCGCTCTACCCAAAGTGCCGGATCGGCCAGATCGCGCGCCAGCCGCCACATGCGCGCGCCATTGCGACGCTTCGAACGGCCGAGCTCCTCCATAACGCGGAAAAACGGTCGGGCATGTTCGGGATCGACGCGATATTCCAACTCGATCGTGATGGGGCCACTGCGTCCGGAGATTGCCATTGCGATATCCGGATCGGGCAGGATCTCGGCAATGGGGCTTACCTTGCCGTCCTGTCCGTCTAAAGGCCGGACGAGGCCAAGCAAGGCGAACAGCAGCATCGCTGCGGACGAGCAGGCCAGTGTCGCCTCAAGGCCGACCACATCCACCAAGGAGCCCCAGGCCCAGCTTCCTAGCGCCAGACCTCCGGCAATCATGGTCTGGAACATACCAAGTACACGCGCATTAACCCATCGCGGTGACCCAGTCTGGACCAGCACGTTGAACATCGTCGCGGATGCCATCCATCCGATGCCGGCAATCACGAGTAGCGGAAGGGTCGCCCATTGCGTGGTGCTGAGCGCGATGCCTACAATTGCAAGCGCCATCGCCAGTATGGCGAGGCGGATTAACCATTCAGCTCCTGTCCGGCGTGCTACTGCGTTAGTCGAAAATGCGCCAATTACGGCACCGACACCGAATGCTGCTAGCAGGAGCCCGTAAAGCTGCGGTCCGCCGCCTAGAAGATCGCGCGCGATCAGCGGCATGAGCCCGTAAAGTGAGGCAATCGCAAACCCCAGCAGGAAACTGCGCAGGAGCATGTGGATCAGACGTGGCGAATTCAGCGCGTAACGAAGACCGACGAGGATGGCGTTGCGCAGGCTTTCGGGCGGGAGCCGCGAAACTTCCGTTTCGCGCTTCCACATGAGCAGCGCGATGAGCAACGGCACGTAAAGCAGTGTTGTAATGCCAAAAGTCAGGACTACCCCGACGATTGCGACCAGAACGCCACCAAGTGCAGGTCCTACGCTGCGGGCAATGTTGAAGCTGATCCCGTTGAGGACAATGGCCGAGGGAAGCAGCCGGGCAGATACCTGCTCGCCGACAGATGCCTGCCAGGCAGGGCTGAACAGCGCGAGGCCGAAACCGACGAGAAAGCACAGGCCCAGCAGACTCGCCGAGCTGGATATACCCAACGCGCTGGTCACGGTCAGCGCTATCGCGCCGACAATCGGAAAGCCTAACGAAAAAAGGCTGAGTCGCCGCCGGTCAAATATATCGGCAAGCGCGCCCGCGACCATGGAAAAGACCATGAATGGCGACATGATCGCTGTCTGCACTAAAGCGACCATGCCAGGGCTGTCGCTCAGTTTCGTCATCTCCCACGAGGCGGCGACACTGACGATCAGCAAACCGAAATTGGAGGCCAGACTGGCCAGCCAGATGCGGCGAAATACAGGCTCTCCAAGCGGCGCAAAAAGGCCGGGCCCCCGCGCTGGTACGACATTAGTTTGCTTAGTGGGCTGCGGATTGTCTGGTTCTTTCATCAAGTCCCGTTAGCGCGAACAGCAGGGCCGATCCAAGCCTTATAGGAGGGCGAGACGGCGCCCTTCCGCCGATTGCGCTGTCAGTCATCGAATCGCAGGTACGGATTGAGTTCCGCCATTATGTGAAGAGCGCGGACTTTGTGGTATGCGCTCTGAATGGTGGCCGATTTCTCCCATCTTTCTGTGACCACGGACGAGATGGTCGCTCGGTATGCTGCGCGAGGCGGAAGAACGAGCGACGAGATGCTGCTCGAAGCGTTCGAGCGAATCGACCCGCCATTGCTTACAGGTACAGAATATCTCTTCGTTGTGACCGTCCTTGGCCGTAAGCGGGGACGACGCCCTGACATTGCGGGGCCAGCAGAAGATCTCGCCAATCGGCTCAGCACCATCCGTCGCAACGACGTGCACCCTGTCTTCGTTGAGACGCTGGCGGATCGGCTCGAAAGCAACGACGCTTTTCCTGAGTTCGATCGCAGCTTGAAGGTCCATAAGTTGCTCGAGAGGCGCAAGCGCGAAGTCCTCATCAGGTGCCTCTATTTCGACTTTCGCGATTTGCTGGACGGGAGGGATCACATCGATCACCCAACCCTCGGACGCGTTGATGTGCCTCAGGATGTTCGAACGCGCAGTGATCAGGCGTTGTTAATGACACAGTCGGTTCTCAGGGGCAGGCTGGGCTATACCCCGCCGTCCTTGCGCCGGCTCATGAACATCGTCTCGGGTCGCTAATCCTGCGCGTTTTTCGTGAGTGATCGCGGGCGATGCTCGCCCTCCGAGACCCGACGCCGCATTGATCGCCGCGCTCAGAAAGGCGCATCGCATGGTCAACTGGACAAGAAGCATGCCATCCCGATTGACTGGCGCGCCCAGCGCGACGCACTCGGGTGGCACAGGGCCTGAGCGATGCGCGGGAATTCCCTGCAGATTCCCTGTTAAACAGGGAAACCGAACCGATGCTGGTCCGCCCGGAGACGCGCCGCGTAAACCCCGCCAGTAATCGCAGATGAGACGGCCAAGACGCTCTCCACGTGACGGATTGGGCCGGACAAAGCCGCCTGTTCCGCGCGGTTGCCGCAAGGCCCAGTTATCGGAGACCAGTGCTGGGGGTTCGTGGCGGAGCGGGAGGGATTCGAACTTAATATCTAATTAGTTGATAATGTTCATTGTTATTGAAAATCATCCTCGATAATGCCCCGCGAAATGCCCCCAAAACTATTTGACGTGATTTGGCTTGACCTGGCATTGCTGAGAGCGAGCGCCATGATCGCCGACCGAGCTAGTCACCGTCTCCGCGCCTCTTTCTATGAACCGTCCGCATAAGCCGCTCGTCGAGTTCGGCAGGATCCCAGCGCGATGCTCCCGCCAATGTCGAAAGCTCTTCGGGGTATGCTGCGTAGGTGAAAACCCGGTTGACTGCTTCCACCATGAGTTCCTTCATCTCGGCATCTGATATCCGCGACAGTTCATTCCATGCTATCTCTCCAAATGGCGTTACGACCTTTACATCACTCCAATCGCCGCTGGCTGTTTGCGGAAATACACCCGCATGCAAATCCTCAATCTTTGTATTCCGAAAACAGACCTCGACCATTGAACGTGCTGTGAGATCCAAGTCGCGCCTGTCCTTCGCCGAGGGGTCCGCTCTTATCGTCATTAACCTTCCCCGTTTCGAGAACACGAGGTCAGAAGGCGTAGCCTTCCATGCGTCATCAGTCAGTCAAAATCGCATGACCTGAGTTGCAGCCGTCAGAGCGGCAGAGGCCGCCCTATTAGAGAATCCCACTGGAGAACGGTGACAAATGGATGGAAGTGATTCATTTGACGGTTGCGACTCCCTTCACACGGGTGGGGTCGCAAGTTCAATCCTTGCCGCGCCCACCATCTTTTCAGAGACTTAACTGACGCGGTGGCACCATATATGAAACGAGTATGAAGGGCTTCCCCAGCTGTTCGACGAGGTCGGCGCCTTCAACGTTCTGCACATTTAACCGAAAGACACGCTTCTTTCCCTGGTTGGGATATCGGCGTAGCTCTCGATCGCGGTCATCCCGTGTGATCTTCTCACTGCCCGAAAGTTGACGTTCCGGCCATCAGAGATGCACTTGGTCGCGGTCGATACCGAACAGCCAAAAGCAGACGCGGGCACACCGATGCTCGTGATTGAATGAACTGTTAGATGACCTATTCCAGATGCCTTTCCTTATCCAGCATTTAATCGAGCATGGACTCATTGAAAATTGCGTCGGCAAGATTAGCAACACCAAGGATCGCTTTGACGCTCTCATGCACTAGAATATCGGTGGTGGCGCACGCCAGCACGGCTTACACAGCCGAGATGAGTTGAGCCATGATGTTGACCAATCGTTCGTAACTCCAACGGTGCTGCGCTGTCCTTTTACAGGTAATTGTCAGGGCTTAGGTTGCCTTATGAAAGTCAACGTCCTCCTCACCAAGCGAGCAGAAGTAACAATATAACGTCATGAAATTATTTTGTTACTTCTCGTTGCGGCATCGCGCATTGAATGTTAGGGGCACTCCCAAGCCAATGATAAAAGCTCGTCGCCCCGATGCCTTGCGCCCTCTTGCCGTGTTTCTGGCATTGATGATGCTCGTCTTCGCGACGGTAGCGGATGCGGCCACCTGCGGTTCGGAGCAGGTGACTGCTGGCGGAGCTGTTGTAGAAGCCTCTTCTTCGTATCAGGCCAACGCGTTTGAGCCTGGCAATCCTGAAGACTCCGATGCGCCTGCGGAGCAGCACGGCGTGTGTGCCCACGGGCATTGTCATCACGGGTCCAATATCGACAATCGGCCAAGCGGACCGTCGGGTGACCGGGTCGCCTCCACGCACATGTCCAGCGACTTTGCCGACCTCCATCCGGTCGATCGCGAGATACTGAGCCCACCTCCTCGAGCCTGACACTCGTCATGGCCCCGGTTTTCCGGGGCCGGTCGTGATGTCAGCAGAGGAATTTCAGCAAAATGTACGCCACATGGTGGCGAGGCGCCCTGTCAACCGGGCTGGCCCTCGCCTTGTTCGCCGGGCCGGCCGGCGCACAGGACACTTCCGTCCTGTCGCTCGAGGACGCGCTCGAACGGAGCGGAGTCGTTGAGACCGGCTCCGAAAACCCCGTCAACCCGCGGCTCATCGGGCCGGTCGAAGACGCTGCGGCAGCCCGCGCGCTCATCGACCAGGCCCGGTTAAGGCCCAACCCCGAGCTCTCCTTCGAAGCCGAAAACTTCGCGGGCACCGGAGCTTTTTCGGGGTTGTCTGCCACCGACTACACGCTTTCGGTGGGGCAACGTCTCGAACTGGGCGGCAAGCGCGGCGCCCGCGTCCGATCGGCCGAAGCCGAAGCCCTGGTGGCTTCGCTGGAGGGCGAGCTGGCCACGGCCCGGCTCGGCCGCGAGGTTCGCGCTCGCTATGTCGAGGCGGTCGCCGCTGCCTCGCGGCTCGAACTCGCGCGCGATATCGTCGAACGCAACCGCGAGCTCGCGCGTATCGCAAGCTTGCTGGTCGAAGTCGGCCGAGAGCCGCCCCTTCGCGCGCTGCGCGCTCAAGCGGCAGTCGCCGAAGCCGAAGCAGAGTTGCAGGCGGCGGAGGCCGCCTCCCTCGCTTCGCGCACTGCCTTGGCGGCACTGTGGAGCGATACCGCTTCCGCGCCCCTGGTGCCCGCAGATTTCCCGGCAATCGTGCCGCCTGCCAACCTGCTTGCTTACGAAGAATCCCTGCGTCTCCAGGTCGCCCGTGCCGAGCGCGAGGCGGCCGATGCCGCAATAGATCGCGAACGCTCACTGGCGGTGCCCGACCCGGTCATTTCCGCAGGTGTCCGTCGGTTCGAGCAAAGCAATGAGCAGGCGTTTCTCGTTGGCGTCTCGATCCCGCTACCCTTTGCCAATCGCAACCAGGGAAACATCGCCGCCGCGCAGGCACGCCTGCGTGCCGCGAATGCACGCGAGGCAGTAGCGCTGGCTGATTATCGGCTGGAGATCGAGCAGGCGCGCTCGCGCTACCTTGCCGCCGAAACCCGCGTCGAAACTCTGGCTCAAACTTCGCTGCCGCAAGCCGAGGAAGCCCTTCGGCTCGTCAATATCGGTTATCGCAATGGCCGCTTCCCGCTCATCGAGGTGTTGGCGGCGGCCGAGGCACGCGACACCATCCGTGAAGCCCTGATCCAGGCCCGGGAAGACCGTGGCCGTCTCGCCGCCGAGCTCATCTGGCTCGCTGCGCAATGAGGACCTCTATCATGAACCGCAAACGTCTGGCCGTTGCCATCGGCCTCGTCATCCTGATCCTTGCTGCCTTTTTATTCTGGCCCGACAGCGGCGGAGACCCACATGATGCAGGAGAAGAAGAACACGCCGATGGCGAAGAGCATGGCGATGGCGACGATCACGACGAGCCCGAAGGGTTAGTCGAGATCACCGCTGAGCAGATCCGTGCCTCGGAAATCGCCATCGAAACGGTCGGTAGAGGATCGGCTGTCGAACTCGTATTTCCGGCAACGGTCACGGCCAGTCCGACCGCCAGCGCGCGGATCGATGCCCGGGCACCGGGGGTCGTACGCAGCGTTGAGAAGACGCTCGGCGATTACGTACGGGCGGGCGAAACCATCGCCCGGCTCGAAAGTGCCGATGCCGCCGGGCTCGCCGCGCAAGTAAGCGCAGCACAGGCCCGGGTCGGCGAGCTGTCGGCAATTTATGAACGCGAACAGCGTCTATTCGAAGCGAATGTCACTGCACGCCAGGATCTCGAAGCGGCACGCGCCAATCTGCAGGTCGCGCAGTCGGAGCTGTCGCGTGCCCGTGCGGCCTCGGCAGCGGCCGGCGTCAGCGGAGACGGGCGATCGCTAGCGGTGACCAGCCCGCTCTCAGGTCGGGTCACGGCGGCACCAATTGTGCTCGGCTCCTTCGTCAACGCCGGCGAGGAACTCTATCGCGTGGTCAATCCCAGCGGGATTCAGGTCGACGTGGCCCTGCCTTCGGCCGATGCTGTCCGTATCCAGCCCGGTGACGAGGCCGCTCTACAAATGGGGGATGGCCGGGAAGTCGGCGCGCGGGTCCGTTCGGTGACGCCCTCGCTCGATCCCGAAAGTCGCAGCGCGACGGCCGTACTGTCGCTCGCCAGGCCCATTCCCGGCTTGCAGCCCGGCGCATTTCTCCAGGCGCGCATTCGTCCCTCGGGCGAGGTCGACGAGACACGCATGGCTGTGCCTGAAGACGCGGTCCAGACCATCGATGGGGAAGAGGTGGTGTTCGTGCAGACCCGGCGCGGCTTCCAGGCTCGCGACGTCGTCACGGGTTCGCGGTCGGGAGGGATGGTGACCATCGTGTCCGGCCTCCAGGCCAACTGGCGCATCGCGACCACGAACGCCTTCCTGCTCAAGGCAGAACTCGAAAAGGACAGCGCTTCCCATGGCCACTGATAACGCAATCGAAAGCCCCCATCGCGAGGGGCGCCAATCTCATGGCCTGATCGGGATGATCCTCGATATCGCGGTGCGTTTCCGCTGGGCCATGATCGTCCTGACGGTCGGTGCCGCAATCTGGGGGGCGATGAACCTTCTCAGGCTTCCGATCGATGCTGTGCCGGACATCACCAACGTCCAGGTACAGATCAACACCGAGGCGCCGGCACTGTCGCCTGCGCAGGTGGAAACCCAGGTGACCTATCCGATCGAGACCGGTCTGGCGGGGATCGAGGGGCTCGACTTCACGCGCTCGATCTCGCGCAACGGGTTCAGTCAGGTCACCGCCATCTTCGAGGAGGGGACCGATCTCTATTTCGCACGCCAACAGGTGAACGAGCGTCTGGCTCCCTTGACCGCTGCGCTGCCGGAAGGCGCGGAACCGATCATGGGACCGATCTCGACCGGTCTCGGCGAAGTGCTCATGTACACGATCGAGTACGAGCATCCTGACGGAAACGGCGCCCCTGTGGGCGGCACGACCGGCTGGCAGGCGGATGGCAGCTTCGTCACCGAACGTGGCGACCGGCTGGATAATGATGTTGCAAAGGCCGCGTATCTGCGCACCGTGCAAGACTGGATCGTAGCTCCTTTGATGCGCTCGACGCCTGGCGTCGCAGGGGTCGATTCCATCGGCGGCTTCGAGAAGAAATATCTCGTCCAGCCCGATCCGTCGCGCCTGACCGGCTACGGCCTGTCATTCGACGACCTGATCAATGCGCTGGAGGCTGCCAACCTTGCCGAGGGTGCGAACTTCGTCGACCGCGCGGGTGAGGCATTGCTCGCGCGGGTCGATGCCCGGCTCGGCAGCATCGAAGATATCGAGCAGGCCGTTGTCGCGACACGCGAAGGCGTTCCGATCCGCATCGTCGATGTCGCGACCGTCAGCATCGGCGGCGAGCTCAGAACCGGCGCGGCTTCGCTTAACGGCGACGAGGCGGTGGTGGGCACGGTGCTCATGCGTGCAGGCGAAAACAGCCGCACCGTTTCGGCGCAGGCCGCCGAACGGCTTGAGGAGGTACGCGCTTCGCTGCCGGACGGGGTCGAAGCGGAGATTGTCTACAATCGCTCCTCGCTGGTCGATGCCACCATCGCCACTGTCGAGAAGAACCTCGTCGAAGGGGCGCTGCTCGTTATCGTGGTGCTGTTCCTGCTGCTCGGCAATATCCGCGCCGCGATCATCGCCGCGCTGGTCATTCCGATATCGATGCTGATGGCCGCGATCGGCATGAACCGCCTTGGCGTATCGGGTAATCTGATGAGCCTTGGCGCGCTCGACTTTGGCCTGATCGTCGACGGAGCGGTCATCATCGTCGAAAACAGCGTCGCGCGGCTTGCCGCCCGCCAGCACAGCGAAGGGCGGCTGCTCACGTTGGGCGAGAGGCTGACCGAAACGAGGCTGGCGGCCCAGGAAATGATCAAGCCGACCGTTTATGGGCAGGCGATCATCCTGCTGGTCTATGCGCCTCTGCTCACTTTCACCGGGGTGGAAGGCAAGACCTTCTCGCCCATGGCCATCACGGTGATGCTGGCGCTGGCTTCGGCGTTCGTCCTGTCGCTGACTTTCGTGCCAGCGATGATCGCGGTGCTGCTCAACAAGAAGCTCACCGAAAAGGAAGTGAAGCCAGTTCGCCTGGCAAAGGAACGCTATGGGCCCGCGCTGCGCCGCGCCATAGCGCGTCCGTGGCCGGTGATCGCCGTGGGTGCAGGGCTGTTCGCGGTAGCTGCCTTCATTTTCAGCTTCCTTGGCAGCGAATTCACGCCGCAGCTCGACGAGCGCGACCTCGCGGTGCAGGCCCTGCGCATCCCGTCGACCCCGCTCGAGCGGTCGCTCGAAATGCAGCGCAAGGTCGAAAACCGGCTTGAGCAGTTTCCACAGGTCGCTCTGGTATTTTCCCGCACCGGCACGGCCGAGGTGGCAACCGATCCGATGCCGCCCAACGCGTCCGATGCCTATGTCATTCTCAAACCGCGCGACGAATGGCCGGATCCTGGCCTGTCCAAGGACAACCTGGTCGCCGAGATGGAAAGCGCGCTCGGTACCCTTGTCGGCAATGCCTACGAGTTCAGCCAGCCGATTGAACTTCGCTTCAACGAGCTGATCGCGGGCGTACGCGGCGATCTCGCCGTAAAGCTCTATGGCGACGATTTGACCGCCATGACCGCTGCTGCCAACGAGGTTGCCGGGGTTCTGCAGGGCATCGAGGGCGCGGCCGACGTCAAGGTCCAGCAGGTGACCGGCTTCCCGACGCTCGACATCGCGTTCGACCGGCCCACCATCGCGCGTTATGGCCTTACGGTCGAAGACGTGGCACAATCGGTCGCCATTGCTCTTGGAGGCAGGCCCGCCGGGCTGGTCTTCGAAGGCGACCGCCGGTTCGATGTCGTCGTTCGCCTGTCGAATGCGACGCGGGACGATTTCGACCAGCTCGGTGCGCTCCCGATCCTGCTGCCGGGCGGTTCGACGATACCCTTGCGCTCGGTTGCCGAGTTCCGGGTGGTCGACGGGCTGGCAGAAGTTCGCCGCGAGCAGGGCCGCAGGCTCGTAATCGTATCCGCCAATGTCCGCGAGCGCGATCTCGGTTCGTTCGTGGAAGACGCGCAGGCGCAGGTGCGCGAAGGGGTAGAATTGCCCCCGGCATCCTTCATCGAATGGGGCGGACAGTACCAGAACTTGCAGGCTGCAAAGGAACGGCTCTCCATCGTGGTGCCGATCTGCTTCGCGGTCGTCCTCTTGCTGCTGTTCATGGCACTGGGCGGATGGATTCCGGCCTTGTCGGTGTTCAGCGCGATCCCGATGGCGCTGGCAGGCGGTGTTTTCGCATTGGCTCTCAGGGGTATGCCGTTCTCGGTCTCCGCTGCGGTCGGCTTCATCGCATTGTCGGGCGTTGCCGTCCTCAATGGCCTCGTGATGATGACCGCGATCCGCCAGCGGCTCGATGCGGGACTGGCGCTCGACGATGCCATCTGCGAAGGCGCACTGGCGCGCTTGCGGCCGGTCCTGATGACGGCTCTGGTGGCATCGCTCGGCTTCGTGCCCATGGCGATAGCTACCGGCACCGGGGCCGAAGTGCAGCGACCGCTGGCCACCGTCGTGATCGGCGGTCTGATCACCGCCACAGCACTCACCTTGTTCGTGCTTCCGGCCATTGCCCGGCTTGTCCTGTACACGGATGAGGACAAACGAAGCTGGCGGGAAAAGTGGTGGGATCGCGTTCGGCGCAATCTCACTCGGACAGAACGCCGCGAGTGGTCTGAAATCACCTGACGATCATCCGCGCCCTCCGAAGGAAGCCCTTTGGTTTCCTCCGGAGGGCCTGATCGTACCAACGGCAGGATCACGGTCGAGGCCAAAACGCTCAAGCAAAGCAAAAGTGGATCTTTTTGATGACAGAGAAGCTGCAACTCGAAATCCCGCTCGTCCTTCCTGATATTCCCGATGAGAACGACGATTGCGTGCAGCGCCTGACCGCGAATCTTGTCGCACGGCAAGGGATCGACCGCGCCCATGTTCTGGCCGCAGAGGACGACAAACCGGCGCTGCTGTGCATTCACTACGATCCCGAAATCGTCTCCCTGTCACGCATTCGCGATATTGCCCAGGCCGCCGGCGCTGCGATCGCGGAACGCTATGGCCACCTCGTGTGGTCGGTCGAAGGGATCGGTCATCAACGCAAGGCGCGTTCGGTCGGTGAACAGTTGCGCAAGTTGCCCGGCGTTCTGGAAGCGGGCGCCAATGTCGCAGGCACGCTTCGCATCGAATACGATATGCAACAGATCTCCGAGCGGGAACTGGAGGAGGCCCTGGCCCGGATGGACGTCCGGCGGGAGCGGCCTTCCGGCGCAGGGTCGGCGAGCAATGCGCATGCCGGGCATGACCACGGCGAAGCAGAGCAGGATCATGACCACGATCACGGAAATTTCCTGGGGCCTAACACCGAACTGATCTTTGCTCTCGCCAGCGGCACAATGCTCGGAATCGGCTTTGCGATCGAGAAGCTTGTTTCCGGCGCGCCGGACTGGTTGCCGACCGCGCTGTACGTCGCAGCCTACTTCTTCGGAGGCTTCTTCACACTGCGGGAAGCTTTCGACAATCTGCGGCAGCGCAAATTCGAAATCGACACGCTGATGCTGGTCGCAGCTGCGGGAGCGGCGGCGCTGGGTGCCTTTGCCGAAGGGGCGCTGCTCCTGTTCCTGTTCAGCCTCGGCCATGCGCTGGAGCATTACGCGATGGGGCGGGCCAAGCGCGCGATCGAGGCTCTGGCCGAACTGGCTCCTCAAACCGCGCTGCTCCAGCTGGAAAACGGCAACACCGAAGAGATCGCTGTGGAAGAGCTCGTGCCGGGCGATGTCATCGTCGTCAGGCCCGATGCCCGCATCCCGGCCGACGGCTTCATTGTCAAGGGCACGACCAGCATCAACCAGGCTCCCGTGACCGGCGAAAGCATGCCGGTGGACAAATATGCTGTGCCGGATGAGACGCTTGCCCGCTCCAATCCGCAGCAGGTCGACGCGGCCAGCAGGACATTCGCCGGGACCATCAACGGCAGCGGCCTGATTGAGGTCGAGGTCACGCGCCTTTCGAGCGAAAGCACGCTCGCAAAGGTCGTGAAGATGGTGAGCGAGGCCGAGACGCAGAAGTCACCGACCCAACGCTTTACCGACCGCTTCGAGCGAATTTTCGTGCCGATCGTCCTGCTGCTCGCGTTCGTGCTGCTCTTCGCATGGGTGGTGGTGGACGAGCCGTTCCGTGACAGTTTCTACCGGGCCATGGCGGTTCTGGTCGCGGCAAGCCCGTGCGCGCTGGCCATTGCCACGCCGAGCGCGGTCCTGTCCGGCGTGGCACGGGCCGCACGTGGCGGGGTTCTCGTGAAGGGCGGTGCACCGCTGGAGCTGCTGGGCTCACTGAAGGCCGTGGCCTTTGACAAGACCGGTACGCTCACCCGCGGCGAACCTCAGATTCAGCGCATAGTTCCGGCGAAAGGTGTGACGGAAGCAGAACTGATGGCCGTGGCCGTCGCAGTGGAGAGCTTGTCGGACCATCCGCTTGCGAAAGCCATCGCCCGTGATGGTCGGAACTATGTGGGCGAATACCCGATTCCCAAGGCTAACGATCTCAAGAGCATGACCGGCATGGGGGTTCGCGCAACGGTGGCCGGGCAGGTGGTCCTGATCGGCAAGCCCGAAATGTTCGGTGCCGAGGGCGTCCAGGGGCTTTCGGACGAGATGGCGGCAGCCATCGAACAGCTGCGTGAAGGCGGCTACACCTCCATGGTCGTGCGGCGCGACAACCGCGACCTGGGGGCGATCGGACTGATGGACACCCCCCGCGATTCCGCGCGGAAAGCGCTCGAACAATTGCGGGCAATCGGCATCGAACGGATGATTATGATTTCCGGAGACCACCAGCGCGCGGCGGAAGGGATCGCCGCGCAGGTGGGCATCGACGAAGCATGGGGGGACCTCATGCCCGAAGACAAGGTCGAGGCGATCAAGAAGCTTCGCGCCGAGGCCAAGGTTGCGATGGTCGGTGACGGCGTCAACGACGCCCCCGCCATGGCGACCGCGACGGTGGGCATCGCGATGGGCGCGGCGGGATCCGACGTCGCACTGGAAACGGCGGACGTTGCGCTGATGGCCGACGACCTGTCGCATCTGCCGTTTGCCGTGGGACTGAGCCGGACGACGCGATCGATCATCTTGCAGAATGTCTTTGTCAGCCTCGGCGTCGTCGTCTTCCTGGTGCCAGCGACCATTCTGGGGCTGGGCATCGGACCGGCCGTGGCCGTACATGAAGGATCGACAGTTCTCGTTATCTTCAATGCTCTGCGCCTGCTCGCCTATCGCGGAAGGCCCGGTGCATGACATCGCTCCGTCGTCCGAGGATCAAGTGCTGTGTCCTGGGACAGTGCAAGGCCGGCCTGCTCCCGCAGCTTGACGCCAGCAGTGAGAGCGGATGAGGGCGCTGACGGTCTGAATGCCACTCGTCTACAATTGAATGATTGTCCGGCGTAGACGTGGCGTAGTGCAGCCCATTTCCGTCGGGGGGCGGCGCATTCCCAAGGATGTCATTTATTGCGCTGCGCCGTGCTAATTTCACTCTACATACCGGCTGCGGCAAATATCTCCTCAATGAGCGCAATGACCACGATTACGCGACGCCATTGGCTGATCAGCGCGCGATGCGCTGTACCACCTCTAGTCAAAAGGACTTGTAACGCCGTGTAACGCCGCCATTACGGTAATTTACCTGACGAACACGATTGGATTGCAGCATCAGTGGCGCACTGTCGGGCCAATGTCGCGGCCCTGCTTGCGTGAAAGTATGCCCCACCGATGGATCTTAAGACCTGCTACCGCCGCTCGACCTCGCTGGTCGCCCTCACACTGATCGCGCCGTCCAACGCGTTCGCGCAGGGGAGTGAAGACAATCGGATCCTCGTGACCGGTGAGCGCGAACAACCGCTTGAGGAGGAAAGTCCAACCGGTAGCAGGCTGGACATGTCGATCCTGGAAACTCCGGCAACCGTAAACGTGGTCGACGGCGACGACATCCGGGCGCGGGGCGATCTGGCAATCGTAGATGCAGTGTCGCGCGCGCCGGGTGTGACCAATGCGGGCAACCCAGGCAACGCCGGACTGACCTTCGCTGTGCGCGGCTTCGACGGGCAGGGTTCGGTGCTTCAACTCTATGACGGTGTGCGCCTGTTCCCCAATAATGGTTCGATCTCGTTTCCCTCCGATCCCTGGAACGTTGAGCGGGTCGAAGTCCTGAGCGGCCCGGCGTCGGTGCTCTTCGGCCAAGGCGCCCTCGGCGGCGTAGTCAATGTCATCCCCCGTGGTCCGAACTTCACGACAACCCAGATCGATGCCGAAGTGGGATACGGATCGCAGAACACTTGGCACGCGGCGGCCGGTGCCGGGGGGCCGCTCGGCGACCTCTTCGCCTTTCGCGTAGATGCGTCCTATCGCCAGTCCGACGGGTTCGTCGATCGCGGGGAAAGCGAGAACCTGGCGCTGTCAGGCGCGATTGCCTTCGCGCCGACTGACAGTTTCACGCTCACCTTGCGTAACGACTTCGGCAACAACAAGCCGACGCGCTATTTCGGTACACCGCTCATCGACGGCAAGCTCGATACCTCGATCCGACACGAGAACTACGATGTCGGAGATTCGACGATGCGTTATCGCGACAACCGGACTGCGCTGTCGCTGGACTGGCAGGTGAACGATACGGTGGCCGTTGCCAACACCGCCTATTACCTCACCTCCAACCGCATCTGGCGCAACCTCGAGACCTATTGCTGGATATCCGCAGACGGTGATTGCCCGAACGGAATCGGCTACGGCACGCCCGGCAATATCTATCGGGCCGACAATTACGGCATTATCCACGATGTCGATCAGTATGGCAGCCAGGGCTACGTGACATTGGCCAGCCCCCTTAGCGGCGGGATCGGCAACGACCTGCTGCTTGGTTACGACGTCAACTACTTCAAGCTGAACTATTCGCACCAGTTCGATTCCGACTATCAGGAAGACGAGGTCCCGCTGACCGGTTTCGACCCGGGCCTGTTTCTCGATACGGTGGGCCTGCTTCCCCGCTATCACACCGACACTATGACCTGGGCGCTCTACGCGGAAGACCGGCTGGCACTAAGTGAGCAATTCTCGCTCGTCGCGGGAATCCGGCATGAGGAGAACAAGGTCGGCCGCTGGAACTGGGTCTATGATGCCGCCGGAGAGAATATCGTCGGTGATGCGCCGGCACTCAATGGCGGAACCGAAGCCTACAAGAAGCTGTCCAGCACAACCTGGCGCGTAGGCGCGGTCTACCAGCCCAGCGCAGACCTCTCGCTCTATGCGCAATATTCGACGGCGGTCGATCCGCTTGGCACGCTGACCACCTTCTCGGGATCGACCAGCCAGTTCCAACTCACCTATGCCGACGGCTATCAATACGAGGCCGGCGTGAAGGGCCTGTTCCTTGAAGGCAATGGCAGCTTCACCCTGGCGGCCTACAGGCTGGTGAAGCAAAATCTGTTCTCCCAGACGGTTACCGGTGGCGCGATCGAGCAGGTCGGGCAACGGTCTTCGCAAGGGATCGAGGCGAATGTCGACCTTCAGCTGCCTGCCGGCTTCGGAATTTCGGCCAATGGGACGGTGCTCGATGCCAATTTCGACGAGTTCGCGGGGTTCGAGGACAACACGCCGCCCGGCGTGCCTGAAACTGCCGCCAACCTCGAACTGCGCTGGGTCGGGATGGATGGCTTCTCCGCGCGCGCCAACCTGCGCTATGTTGGGCGGCGCTTCACCGACAACGCCAACGATTTCCGGGTGCCCGCCTTCACGGTTGTCGACCTTGGGGCATCCTATGCCTTCACGCCGCAGCTAGCGCTCAGCGTGACGCTGCAGAACCTGTTCGACGAGAACTATGCCTACACCACCTACAACGATGAGCAGTGGATCCTCGGCCGCCCGCGCTCCGTCGACGTGGCCTTGAGGGCGAGTTTCTAGGCTGCGCAAGTGAACAGGCGGACGGTCAAATACTGGCTCTATTTCGTCCATCGCTGGATCGGGATCGCCACCTGCCTGCTGTTCGTCCTGTGGTTCGCCTCTGGACTGGTGATGCTGCATGTGCCGTTTCCGTCGCTCGGAGCGGAGGAACAGCTCGAAGGACTTCCGCCGATCGAATGGAGCAAGGTCCGGCAGGGTCCCTATGCTGGTGCCGATGACAGTCTCGAGCTGCGCGAGATGGTGCTGGAAATGCGTGGGGATCGGCCGGTCTGGCGGCTCTCCGCTTGGGACGGCGCGGTGCTGACTTTGTGGGCCGACACCGGCGCGACTGCCGGGAAGGCGAACGCAGCGGAAGCGACAGCGATAGCTGCGGCATTCGGGAAGGCGGAGGTCACCGCAATCCGCCTGATCCATAACGACCAGTGGAGCGTCCCGAACGGGTTCGATGCCCATCGTCCCCTTTGGAAGGCCGAACTGGCGGGAGGTGCGGGCAAGGTACTCTACGTCTCGTCGAAGGGCGGGTCGGTGGTGCTCGACACCGATGCGCGCGAGCGGTTCTGGAACTGGCTGGGATCGATCCCACACTGGCTTTT
>DDNW01000012.1:396-2620 GCA_002341345.1 Erythrobacter sp. UBA2510 | reverse complement strand
AACACTGGCTTTATCCGCGCGCCTTGCGCGAAAATCAGCCGCTCTGGCGCCAGGTCGTGATGTGGGTCTCCGGCCCTTGCATCATCGTGGCGCTGACCGGCATCTGGATCGGCCTGACGCGGCTGAGGATGGGCAAGAGACGGTTCGGTGGTGGTCGCATGACGCCCTATCGCGGCTGGATGAAGTGGCACCACGTCTCAGGACTCCTTGGCAGCGCATTCCTGATAATGTGGATTTTTTCCGGCTGGCTTTCGGTTGATCCGTTTCGACTCTTCGCCAGCGATGGCGTGTCGGACGAAGCCGTCCATTCGTATGCCGGCGTGGATCGCCTACCCGATCCCGATCTCGGAAGGCTGCGGTTCATCGCCGAGGGCGCTCGCAGGGTAATCGTCACATCGGCGGCAGGACATGCGCTCGCGCGTGTTCAGCAACCGGACCGGCAAGACCTAGTTGTTGAAGCTTCCTCGCTCGAACTACTTGCCCTGAGCGATCGGCAGATCGGTGAAGCGGCAGCGAGACTCTTGCCAGGCACGCCTATAGTCGGGGTCGACACGCTGACCGAGCCCGACGCGTATTGGTACACCATCCATGGCGAGGTGCAGTTGCCCGTCCTGCGCTTCCGCTTCGACGACCCAGACGAAACCTGGATACACATCGCTCCGAAAACAGGCGAATTGCTGTCGCAAGCCGATTCCCGCCGGCGAACCTATCGCTGGCTTTTTGACCTCATCCACCGGTGGGATCTGACTCTGCTGTTGGGCAACTGGCCCGCGCGTGAACTGCTGATTTGGCTTATGTCGCTTGCTGGCCTGATAAGTTCGGTGACCGCAGTGTATATCGGGTGGAAAAGGCTCAAATGGCCGAGCGCAGCCTGAATTGCACCGCTTCTTTCGCCCTCCCATTTTATCGCCCATGCGAGCATCCGCCCGTCCGCAATTGGGTCGTAAACCGAACGGCAGCCTATCCGGCCAAGCTGCCATCAGCAGTTTGACGGATAACGGTCTAGAGACGTTCACTCCATCTTGGCCGAAATCCATTCGTCGAGCTGATCTTCGGTCCAAGCCACCGCGTGGCCTCCAAGTTGCACTGGCCTTGGAAATTTCCCCTGAGCCATCCAACGATAGATCGTCGACCGCCCAAGACCGACCCGATGCTGCACTTCCTTAATTCTGATGAGGCGGGTCGGACGCTCAGGCTCACCCAAAGGGACATTCGTCAGCTCAGACATGTGCCTGCTCCCGACCACCAGCAATGAAATTGCCGAGAAACTCATCCTTGCGTTCGAGTTCCATGATATGATCGGAGAGGAGCCGAGCAACACGATTGGCAGCCCCCTTGGCCCAGCGCGGTTTCACATCACCTACTTGGTCGCCCAGGGATCGCTGAAGCGCCAACGGAAACTCCGCGCTGAACTCCTCGAAGAATTCGGCCAGGTCGGATTGCATCCAGTCGATTGCCTGGTCTTCGCCGCAAACCAAGAACAGCAACAAGTGAGCACGCGGTAGGGTCTTGCTTGCCTCGAGTATGCGCAGGGCTTCACCCAGGGTGGCCGAACGCTCCCCTTGCAAGACACGCCGCAGTGCATCTTTGTGAACTCGCGCGTCCGCAGCAACATCGCACTTGGCCCGCCCGCTCGCATCCACTGCAGCAGTCAACAGGCGCCCCAGCGCCAAGCGTATCCGTTGCTCTGAAAATTCTGTTTGGTCAGCCACGGACAACTCCCTTCTGCAATCACTCAAGGTTCGAATCGAGAGCTAGGACGAAGGACGAATGTAGGAAAACGAAAAGAACATAGAAAGAACATATAGGAGCGGACGAATCGTTGTGCGTTGATGATTCGCGCAGAATCCGGTCGCAAAATCTCAAACCCCGGCAGCCTCCGCGCAGATTCCGGCCGTCCCCGCGCATAATCCCAACCTGCTGGCGCGCGATCCGGCCTGGCTCACGCGAATTGTCGCATTTTGCTTGGTGTGGCGTCGCAATTTCGCCTCGTCCCATTTCCTACATCACAGCTCCGGTTGAAGGAAAGAACATACAGCGAACACGAAAGCTCGCTGTTGTCGATCAACCAACCGGAGTTTCCCTTCATGACCACCAAGACCCTGACCCGTTCCACCCCGCGGATACGCGACTACATGGTGCCCGCCGCGCTGGCGCTCGCCATCGCGGGTGCCGCATATGCCGGCGCTGACACGACCTTCGACCCTGCGCTGACCATGTTCAC
>DDNW01000012.1:0-259 GCA_002341345.1 Erythrobacter sp. UBA2510 | reverse complement strand
GGCGGCAAGATCATCACCGTGCTCTCGCTCGCCGGCGGCCTCATCGCACTCGCCTCGGGACGTTTCGCGCTCGGCCAGGTGGCCGTGCCCGTGGGCGTCGGGATCGGTGTCGGCACCGGCGTGCCGATCGTCACCTCTGTCGTGACCGCAGTCATCTGACGCGATCCTCGCAGTTCACGACAGGGAGGGCGGCATGGCCGACAGGTATATTGTTCCACGGCGGCTCGACGATCCGGAGTGTCCGTCGTCAGAACATTCG
>DDNW01000063.1:4226-4513 GCA_002341345.1 Erythrobacter sp. UBA2510 | reverse complement strand
TCCTGAGCCTGTCGGAAGCAAAGCTGACCCGCAGGGTCTACGACGAAGGGATCAGGTTCCGTCAAGTCCTCCCCCCGCCTCAGCCCCTCGATCTGGTCGTCGAGCAGCGGCAGCGCGGCGGCCACCTCCGCCCGCTCGGCCAGAGCGTCGAGCCGCGCCAGATGGGCGAGCAGCAGGCGGGAATCGTAGCGGCGGCGGGTCGCGATCTCCTCGCCATGATAGAACACCGCCTCCTCCACCCCGTTGAGCGCGCGGTCGGCCAGCACTTCCTCGGCGACATGGCGCGG
>DDNW01000063.1:869-4117 GCA_002341345.1 Erythrobacter sp. UBA2510 | reverse complement strand
GCGCCGCGTCCCAGGCGCGCGCCAGCGCGGGGCTGGAGCGGCGGGAGCGATAGGCGGTCTGCGGCGAGACCCGCGCGGCCCGGCAGGCGAGCCGGACATTGCCACTGGTAGAGAGGTTTTCGAGGAACGCGGCCTGATGGCGCGGGGAGAAGATGGTGTGTCGCTCCACCGGAACCAGCGCGTTCATGCAGCACCTCCGACATGGCTATCGGGCGATGAAACGGCGAGCGACCAGCGAGCCGCAAGGCCGAACGGCCGCCCGAGCTTATGCGAGGAAGCCAAGGGGCGCGGATGCGCCCCGCACGGCGTTTGGAGTCGGAGCCGAAGGCGGAGACGTCGCGCAGCGACAGCGCGAAAACAAAAATGTGCGTTCATGGGGGGCTTCCGTGTGCGGTTGAGTGGACCGGACAGGGAGGCATGCATTGGGGGGTGTAGGGAAGGGACTTGAGGAAATCGAACTCACCAACAAGTCCCAGGGTCAACTCATCCCAATTTCGTGTTGAAGAATCCGCGAAGCTAGCGCCACACCTTTGAGGACAACGTTCCGTTCCTCCTTTGAGACACCTAATCGCCCACTATGAACTATTTCAGATCTAACTCGATAAAACTCCATAAAGAATTCATAAATCTCCGATCTCGCCTTTGAAGATTTTCCTAAACTGTAGGCACATCGGTTGGCCATCAGCTTGGAAAGTCCAATCCTGTCACTCGCAGCCCTGTCACCAAGTAAAACTTCAATAGCAATTGATGCGTCGAGTATTTTATCCATGCCTCGACTGCTCAGATTTGATCTCAAAAGCCAAATTGAGGCTGTACGGAGACGGTCGACCTCTGGGGAATTGAATAGCTGAACAACAGGCGCAAATATCTCAGCCACTCCTTCAATAGTTCCCAATTCGTCCTCATCTGCTTCGAAAAACGAATTGGTCGCCTCACTGATGTCGGTTTCGGCTATCTCTCCAATTGCGTAAACACGCTCAGAACCTAGAGAATTTCCAATTATAACAACATTCTCTTTGGAACTTAGAAAATCCATATAGTCACAAATACCAAACGCAATACAAACTCCAAAAAAAGCCCTAATATCATCATAAAAATCTAGGAAACATTTTGGCTTTTGTAAGTCACTTACATATCCTGAAGTTCTATATGTTAAGTATGCAATATCATCTCTTAAAAATGTATTATATGATTCACTCATATTAAATGATGTGTATACTCTATCTATTTCTTCGTTACCGGTGGACGTTTCAAACCGATCTGCCACACGCACACCCGACTCTAATCGCATGCGGTCAGAGATTTTGAGATCAAGATTGTCCGGAAATCTGTCTGTTACGTCGTGAAAAATCGGAATTGCTATCTCATATTGAAGCGGAAGCTTCTCAATAAAACCTACCATTTCTCGAGCGGCACTAAGAGCGTCCGAAAACTCGGGATAACTTGAGATCGGAACGGCATTTAACTCTCTCTCAATCTTAGGCGGGAATCCTCGCCCCGACATGATTATACGTTCTGCAATATATCTACGAAGAAAAGACGTAAGACCACCATCGTCTAAATTCTTAGAAAGTTGTTGAAAAAACTTATCTGACAATGATGATTTAACTTCACCTTCCCATTTTCCCGGAACCCTGACGACTCCATAACTCATCGCAGTACACTTAGGAATCACTTCAGTAAGAAGCAAAATTAATGAGCTTTTGTCTTCTTTAGATATATTCACTGAATTGCTCCCATACCAAAATTAGATATATTTTAGCTTGGACAAATCTCTATCGAATACTCTGCCAGTCCCGACACCTCCCCCAGTATCGGCTCTTCGACTAGCCGCTCGCCTTGCCGCGCAGCCTTCCCCAGCATCCCCTTGAGATACTGCCCCGTATAGCTGCGCCTATCGGTGTTCCGCAGCGCATCCGCGCTGCGATATCCTCGGTTGGCCTTTGGCCCCCTTCGGGTCCGGGCAGGCAAGCTGCCCTCGCTGCGGGCGGCCGGTCGGCCTTGCACGCACCATGTCGCACTCGGCCTCATTCGGCTGCTTCCTGTTGACGTTTGAGCATCGGCTTGAGGTATTGCCCGGTATAGGAGCGTGAAACCTTGGCCACGTCCTCCGGCGTTCCTTCCGCAACCACCTCCCCGCCCCTCACGCCGCCGTCCGGCCCGAGGTCGATAATCCAGTCCGCGGTCTTGATCACGTCCAGATTGTGCTCGATCACCACCACCGTGTTGCCCTGCTCGACCAGCCGCTGCAGCACCTCCAAGAGCTTCCTCACATCCTCGAAATGCAGGCCCGTCGTCGGCTCGTCCAATATGTAGAGCGTCTGCCCGGTGGAGCGGCGCGACAGCTCCTTCGCCAGCTTCACCCGCTGCGCCTCCCCGCCCGATAGCGTCGTCGCCTGCTGGCCGACCTTGACGTAGCCCAGCCCCACCTCGTTCAGCATGTGCATCTTGTCGCGGATCGGCGGCACCGCCTTGAAGAAGCCTTCCGCATCCTCGATCGTCATGTCGAGCACGTCGGCGATGCTCAGCCCCTTGAACTTCACCTCCAGCGTTTCCCGGTTGTAGCGGCGTCCGTGGCACTCCTCGCAGGTGACGTAGACGTCGGGGAGGAAGTGCATCTCGATCTTGATCAGCCCGTCGCCCTGACACGCCTCGCAGCGGCCGCCCTTGACGTTGAACGAAAAGCGCCCCGGCTTGTAACCGCGCGCCTGCGCCTCGGGCAGGCCGGCGAACCAGTCGCGGATATTGGTGAAGGCGCCGGTATAGGTGGCCGGGTTGGAGCGCGGGGTGCGGCCGATGGGCGACTGGTCGATCTCGATCACCTTGTCGCAATATTGCAGGCCCGTGACCTTGTCGTGCGGCCCGGCGATGACGCGGGCGTTGTTGAGCGCGCGGGCGGCGGCGGCGTGGAGCGTGTCCACGGTGAAGCTCGACTTGCCCGATCCGGAAACGCCGGTGATGCAGGTGAATGTGCCGAGCGGGATGGCGGCGGTCACGTTCTTGAGGTTGTTGGCACGCGCGCCGTGCACAGTCACGTGCTTGCCGTTGCCCTTGCGGCGCTTGGCGGGCACCTCGATCCGGCGCCGTCCGGTGAGGTAATCGGCGGTGAGCGAGGCCCTGGACTTCAGCACCTGTTTCAGCGTCCCCTCGGCCACCACCTCGCCGCCATGCACGCCCGCGCCGGGGCCGAGATCGACCACGTAATCGGCGGCGCGGATCGCGTCCTCGTCATGCTCGACCACGATCAC
>DDNW01000063.1:0-720 GCA_002341345.1 Erythrobacter sp. UBA2510 | reverse complement strand
TCGACCACGATCACCGTATTGCCGAGGTCGCGCAGCCGCTTGAGCGTTTCCAGCAGCCGGTCATTGTCGCGCTGGTGCAGGCCGATGCTGGGCTCGTCGAGGACGTAGAGCACGCCGGAAAGTCCGCTGCCGATCTGCGAGGCGAGGCGGATGCGCTGGGACTCGCCGCCCGAGAGCGTGCCGCTGGTGCGGTCGAGATTGAGGTAGTCGAGGCCGACATTGTCGAGGAAACCCAGCCGCTCGTTGATTTCCTTCAGGATGGCGCGGGCGATTTGCTGCTGCTGCTCGGTGAGGTTCTCGTCGAGGCCGAGGAACCACGCCTTCGCGTCCGACACGCTCATGCGCGTGGGTGTGGCGATGTCGGTCGGGCCGTTGGCGCTCGGGATCTTCACCGAGAGCGCCTTTTCGTTGAGGCGCTTGCCATGGCAGGTCTCGCACGGCTGCGCGGTCTGGAACTTGGCCAGCTCCTCGCGCATCCACGCGCTGTCGGTCTGGAGCAGGCGGCGGTTGAGGTTGCCGATCACCCCCTCGAACGGCTTTTCGACCGTGTAGGTCTTGCGCCCGTCCTTGAAGGTAAGCGCCACCGGATAGCCGCCCGTGCCGTGCAGGATGATATCGCGCTGGTCGGGCGCCAGCTGGTTCCACGGCGTTTCGAGGCTGAAATCATAGGCCGCCGCTAGAGAGCTGAGCACCTGCATGTAATAGGGCGACGGCGGGTTG
>DDNW01000001.1:816-4954 GCA_002341345.1 Erythrobacter sp. UBA2510 | reverse complement strand
TGGTCGGGGCCGAGATCGTGACGAGCAGCGGGCAGCCTGCGCGCACCGTCTTTTCGACCAGTTCGAAACTGCAGCGTGCAGAAAGCAGGATGAAGCCGCCCGTGGCATCAAGGCCCCTGCGCGCCATGGTACCAACCAGCTTGTCGAGCGCATTGTGGCGACCGACATCTTCGGCCACCGCCAGGATTGCACCGTCGGGATTGCAGAACGCCGCCGCATGCATCGCGCCGGTTGCGCGCCCGAGTGGCTGGTGTTCCTCGAGCGTGGCAAGGGCGGCCGCAATCGCTTCGCGCGTGACGCTGATCCGCGTCGTGATCGGCGGAAGCGGACGCAGGACCTCTTCGATGTTCTCCATCCCGCACAACCCGCAGCTTGATTCCGAGACGCGGGTGCGGGCGCGGGCGATGACCGGCTCCATCGTGGCATGGGGCAGGGCGATGCGCACGACCCAGCCGCCTTGCGTCTCGTGGACGTCGATTGCCTCGATCGTTGCTGCCGTTTCGACGAGCCCTTCCGACAAAGTAAAGCCGCGCGCGAAGTCTTCGAGGGCTTCGGGCGTCGCCATCATCACCGCATAGCCAAGCCCGTTATATTCAATGGCGATGGGCGCCTCGACCGGGATCGCGCGGTGCAGAGCATCGTCACCCGCAACCGACAGGCCAAGGCGGCGAACATTGGTATCCAGGGTCGCGCTCATGCCAGCGCCGCCTCTCTCGCGAGGCCGAAATCCTCCGGCCAGTGGCGCAGCGCCGACATGACAGGGTAGGGCGTGAACCCGCCCAGCGCGCAGAGCGAGCCGAACTTCATCGTCTCGCACAGGTCCTCCAGCAGCATGACCTGTTCTTCCAGACTGCGCTCCGATTGGCGGACATTGTGCATCTGGGGCAGCGACTCGACCGCATCGGCCTTGCGGCCGCCCGTGAGAATCCGCTCGATAATCTCCGTGCCACGCACCGAGCCGATGCGGCACGGCGTACACTTGCCGCAGCTTTCGGCGGCGCAGAACTGCATCGCGAAACGGGCGAGGGCGGCCATGTCGGCGGTATCGTCGAACACCACGATGCCGCCATGACCGATCAGCGCGTCGGCAGCGGTATAGGCCTCGTAATCGAACGGCAGGTCGAACTGGTCGGGGTGGATATAGGCGCCGAGCGGTCCGCCGACCTGTACCGCCTTGACCGGACGGCCCGAAGCGGTGCCCCCGGCAATATCATACACCAGTTCACGCAAGGTCACGCCGAAGGCGGTCTCGTACAGCCCGCCATGTTTCACATTGCCTGCGATCTGGATCGGCATCGTCCCCTTGGATCGCTCCACGCCGAGGCTTTCATAGAGCGCCGCGCCGCCTTCGGTCAGGATATGCGGGACGGCCGCCAGCGTCAGGACGTTGTTGACGACCGTCGGACAGCCGAACAGGCCCTGTAGCGCAGGCAGTGGCGGCTTGGCGCGCACTTCCCCGCGCTTGCCCTCGAGGCTGTTGAGGAGCGAGGTTTCTTCGCCGCAGACATAGGTGCCCGCGCCCATGCGCACTTCCACGCGAAACGGGGCAATGATGTGAGCGGATAAGGCGAGGGCTGCTTCGAGCTTACGCTGGGCATCGGGATATTCGCTGCGCAGGTAGATATAGCCTTGGCTCGCGCCGACGGCATGCGCGCAGATCGCCATGCCCTCGATCAAGGCGAAAGGGTCTCCTTCCATCAGCATGCGATCGGCGAAGGTGCCGCTGTCGCCCTCATCCGCATTGCACACGACATATTTGCGGGTGCCTTCAGCCTTCGCGACGGTCTGCCACTTGATCCCGGCGGGGAAACCCGCGCCGCCGCGACCGCGCAGCCCCGACCTGAGCATTTCCGCCAGCACCTGCTCGCCGCCGATTTCGCGCGCTCGGTCGAGGCCGGCCCAGCCGCCGGTAGTGGCATAATCGTCAAGACTGAGCGGGCGCGTTCGGCCCGCACGGGCGAAGGTCAGCTGCTGCTGGCTGGCGATGAAGGGATGTTCTGCAACCGGCCCGATACACAGATCGTGCGCGCCGCCCTCGGCAATATCGGCCACGCGATCCACCGTCACCGCCCCCCAGCCGACGCCGTTTACTTCGACCAAGGGCTCGAGCCAGTGCATGCCCCAGCTCGACACGTGCTCGACGGTCCAGCCGAGCTTCTCGAAGGCCATGACGAGACTCTCCGCCCCGCAGGCGCGGGCCAATGCATCGTCGGAGATGCGAACGATCCCTGTCATGCGTTTTCTACCAGCTTTGCGAGGGAGTTTTCGTTCAGCCGTGCATGCAGATCGTCGCCGACGCGCGCATTCGGCCCGACGCTGCACAGGCCAAGACAATAAACCGTATCGAGCCGGACTCGGTCGCCCGCCGCGAGATGTGCGGCGGCCATCATCGCTTCGACCCCGCGTGCCTGACACGCCTCGGCACGGCAGACCTGCACCACCGGACGTTCATCAGGCTTGGTTTTGAAATCGTGATAGAAACTGACCACGCCGTGCACTTCGGCGCGCGTCAGGTTGAGCAGCTCGGCGATGCGCGTTTCGGCCTCGGCATCGATGCAGCCGAGCGCCGCCTGAATTTCGTGCAGGATCGGCAGCAGCGGCCCTTCGCGGTCTGCATGGTCGGCGACGATTTCGTCGATGGTCTTCATGGTCGAAATTCTCCCGAGGCAACAGACTACACCATTCTGCGCTCAATTGCCTGCCTGGCCGTTCAATTTCTCGGCATGCCATGCGACATGTTCCGCCATGAAGGTGGAGATGAAGTAATAGGAGTGGTCGTAACCCTGCTGCATGCGGATCGTGGCAGGCATGCCCGCATCTGCCACGGCCTGTTCGAGCAGCTGCGTCTTCAGCTGTTCCTCGAGAAAACTGTCTGCCGTCCCCTGATCGACGAGCAGATCGGGCAGGCGCGCGCCGTCCGCGATCAGTGCGCAGGCATCGTATTCGCGCCAGCTGGCCTCGTCCGGCCCAAGATAGCCGGTCAGTGCCTTTTCGCCCCACGGACAGTTGAGGGGGCTGACGATCGGCGCAAACGCGCTGACAGAGCGGAAGCGCGGCGGATCGCGCAGCGCAATCGTCAGCGCGCCATGGCCGCCCATCGAATGGCCGGTGATGCCCTGCCGCGCCATGTCGACCGGGAAGTGCTCGGCAATTACTGCGGGCAGCTCTTCCTCGATATAGCTGCGCATGCGGAAGTTCGCCGCCCACGGATCCTGCGTCGCATTGACATAGAAGCCCGCGCCCTTGCCGAAATCATAACCCTCGTCATCGGGTACATCGTTCCCACGAGGGGAGGTGTCCGGCGCGACGAAAATAATGCCATGTTCGGCGCAGGCGGCGCGGAATTCGCCCTTCTCGGTGACATTGGCGTGGGTGCAGGTCAGCCCCGAGAGATACCACAGCACCGGCAGCCTCGCGCCCGGCGCATGGTCGGGCACGAAGACTGCGAATGTCATGCTGGTGCCAGTGGCGGCGGAGGCGTGAGAATAGACGCCCTGCAAGCCGCCGTGGCTGCAGGTCTTGCTGACCTGCTCAAGGCTCATTTGGCAGCATCACCCATGACATAGGCGCACAGCTTGTTGCCGGTCGGATCGCGCATATAGGCACCATACACGGGGATTTCGCCGAATTCACGCGGACCGGGCTCACCCTCGCAGGTGCCCCCATATGCGAGACCGGCCGCGTGCCATGCGTCCACCTCGGTCTTGGTGTTGGCCTTGAAACCAATAGTGCCGCCATTGGCGTAAGTTGCGGCGTTGCCGTCGCGCGGCAACGAAACGCCGAACATCACGCCCTCTGGTGAGCGGTAGAAGGCACCGCCCTCGTGGGACTGACCCGAAAGGCCGAGTGCGCCCATCGTGGCATCGTAAAAGGCGACGGACTTTTCCTTATCGGCACAGCCGACCATAACATGAGTAAACATCGAACTTTTCTCCTCTTGCTGAACTGCGCGGGCTGGGCAGCCATTGGCCGTTGTCCGCATGATCGGAAGACATGGGCTTCTAATGCCTTCGTAGCTTCTTTTGAAATGGCCTAGGGTCAGGACCCATTCATTGCATGAGCCGTGGTGGCTCGTTTGCAGGATGAAATGCAAGGAAGGGATTGAAACAGCGAGGCATTCTCGCTGTGAAAGCCTTGA
>DDNW01000001.1:0-631 GCA_002341345.1 Erythrobacter sp. UBA2510 | reverse complement strand
GCTTGAACAATAGCACCACTATTCTCCTTCGCTCGCTCCGTGCACACGCCAATTCTCATTCAAACCACGGCCATGTGCTTAGTGAGTCCTGACCCTAATATACGACCACACTGCGAATGCTTTCGCCTCGATGCATCAGGTCGAAGGCGGTGTTGATCTCTTCAAGGCCCATGACATGGGTGATCATCGGGTCGATCTCGATCTTGCCGGTCATGTACATGTCGACGATCTTGGGCACGTCGGTGCGGCCCTTGGCTCCGCCGAACGCGGTGCCGCGCCAATTGCGGCCGGTGACAAGCTGGAACGGGCGGGTTGCGATTTCCTTGCCGGCTTCGGCCACACCAATGATGATGCTGGTGCCCCAGCCGCGATGGCAAGCCTCGAGCGCGGTGCGCATGACTTCGGTATTGCCGGTCGCGTCAAAAGTGTAATCCGCGCCGCCATCGGTCATGGCCACGATCTTGGCCACAATATCCTCGCGGCTCATTCCCTTGGTGTTGAGGAAGTCGGTCATCCCGAACTTGCGGCCCCATTCCTCGCGGTCAGGGTTGATATCTACGCCGATGATCTTGTTCGCACCGGCCAGTCGCGCGCCCTGAATGACGTTGAGGCCGATCCCGCCGAGGCCGAA
>DDNW01000005.1 GCA_002341345.1 Erythrobacter sp. UBA2510 | reverse complement strand
CGGGAACCCAGCGATCATAGAGTAATGCACGCCTTCCCTAGGTCCCCACGTACGTGGGGATGACGATCAAATCTGCGCCATTATGGAGCAACGTCCACCAGCAGTTCGGTAGCTGACATGCGATCATAGAAGCATCAACAAAGGTGCATCTAAATGACTAATTTGCAGACTGAATTGCGGGATATGCGGCGTACTCTGCTCGACCGGAAGGCCGAGATCTCGGACTGGATTGGCTCAAAATTGGAGCGTTGCTGGCTGAACGTTTGTCTAGGCCTGCCAGTACTCATCCGGCGCTGGTACTTCATCGTTCCAGGTTATCACACGAGCCGGATCCGGCATCTCGAGGCGGGCGATGGCTCCGGCCTCGACGAACGCGAATGTCGAGGCCCAGACATCGACCGCCTTCCCAACTGAGGACGCGGCACAGGCCGCGGTAACCTTCTGACAGAAGTCCATGGCTCTCACCAATGCAGCGGGATTTCCGAACCTCGTAAGTGTGCGCAGCCCCCCGAGATAGTTGTCGCGGTAGACGGTCGGGATCACGATACGGCTCAATCCGGAACCCACCAATTCCTTGGTCATCATGATACGGGAGATGCGGCCATTGCCGTCCGCGAACGGATGGATGTCGGACAACATGAATTGAATGAAAACGGCCCGAGCGAACGGATGGCCAAGACCGGATAGAATGTCCACTCCGGCCACAATAGTGCCAGGAACATAGGGCGGAGACACGAAGGTGGTGTTGCCCGCGATGTTGACGTCTGTTTTCCATTCTCCGGGCAACGCTTCCGGCCGGGCTGCCATGAGGTCGGCATGGCGCGAGCGGATCTCTTCGATCATTTCCCGTGCCGACAACGATGACGGAAGCCTGCCGCCGAGGTTGACCAGCTGGTTGTAGGTCGCGAGAACATCGTGGCTGTCTTTTGGGCGGTTCTGCGGCCTCTCGTTCTCGAACACGATGCGGCCAGCCTGCCTGACCGGGAAACGCGTGCCTTCGATGTAGTTCGAGAAGTATGCCTCGATGAAGCAAGCCGCCACCCGCGATCCGTGGGATGTCGAGCCATCCGGACGCTCCGGCAGGGCGACGTCTTCGAGGTGGCCGCGAAGCGCGAGGAGCCTGGTGACGCAATCGGAATCGTAGGGTTCACCCCTTGCTATCGCTTGTGCGGACTGGGTGGTCAGCTTGGACTTTCGCGTCCCGAGCAGGGCGCCGATGATCGCGTCGAGCCTCTGGAACTCCCTCGTCAGCCCAAGCGTACTCGCGAGACCGCGCGCTTCATCACGAACCCTGTTGAGTTCTTCCTCGCCTTCTTGGATGCAGATCCGCCCGAGTTTCTTCTCGACCTCCTCGGCTCCGACGGTGCGTGTTGGCCCGCCGCCTTCCCTGGACCTGGACTGCGCAAGGTTCTCGATGAGCATTCTGGCTCTGGACGGCATGAACAGCCCCAGCATCGGGAAATCCCCCGGCTGCGGCCCCGGCCCCGGCACGGTTCGCAGGTTCAGGCCTGGCATGTTGAAGTCCCGCCGTACCTTGACGTTCGGATCCATCAGGAACAGCCATCCTGTCTGGACCCCGAACTCATCCTCAGTTATTGTCAGCCCGCCTTCCAAGGCACTTCGCCCCGACATGACTGATGACGGACCACACATGTGGGCCGCGATCTTGAACGCGTTCCGCCTGGCCACATCAGATGGCGCGTCACTCAGGTTGTCGGTGTAGATACCAGCATACAGCTTACGCAGCTTCCCGGCTGAAGCTTGACGCTGAATCCGTCTGTCGCTGGCCGGGGAGATGCCCGTGAAGAAGAAATTGTCGGCCATGTCGTAAATTCCGTGTTATCGCGAGCCATAGCTTCGCATGTGTCGTAATTTATAATATAATTCAGCCATTATGTCGTAATTTTCAGAATAACACAAGATTGTGGCGGTGAACCTCGACGGTTCGAGCTTCCATTTACTGATTGACATCCCCTCCATGACGGCACCCTGGAGTTTTCAGCTTCGGGGTCTTGCCGATGACGTGCTGAAAGCAGTCATGAACAGGCCGCGCCTCGAACGCTCAGCGATTTCAGCTACCCCTCGATAGACGCCTCTGACGATCAAAATTTGCTGCATTACGAAATGGCTTTAACGCATTGTTTCCACTGTTAATTCTGTCTTATAGGTGGCGCTTGCTCCATAATGGCGCAAATCTGGATTTAATACAGCGCTTCCTTGTAACGCTTGACCATCTGCTCCTGACTTTCGCCGTCGTCCTTAAGGCCGAGTTGATCCATGATCATCTTGCCGAGAGTCGGCAGCGTCGAACGTTCGATCTGGGCTTCGGGATCCCAGAGCCGGGAACGCATCAGCGCCTTGGCGCAATGCAGGAAGGCAAGATCGACCGTGATCTTCAGCACGGTGGCCGGAAGCCGCTTCTTCACTTCGAATTCGGCAAGCAGATCTGCGTCGTCGCGGATCTCGGCCCTGCCGCGGATGCGCAGGGTCTCGTCCACGCCCGGGATCAGGAAGATCACAGAGCATGTCGGGTCGGAGAGAATATTCGTCAGGGAGTCGAGCCGGTTGTTACCCGGCCGGTCCGG
>DDNW01000022.1:830-6308 GCA_002341345.1 Erythrobacter sp. UBA2510 | reverse complement strand
TTGCCATTGCGGTGGTCGCCATAAAGCCCGTTCCCATCACGATCCCGGTCCACCCGGCGCGGCCCATGCCCTGTGCGTCACGTGCGCCGAAGAAATAGCCGACGCGGATCGTCGCGGCCTGCCCGACCCCGAACGGCACCTGAAAGGCGAAGGCGGCAAGGTTGAGCGCCAGCGTATGCGCGGCCAGCTCGAGCCCGCCGATCCGGCCCATCAGGAAGGCTGCCGCACCGAACACGCCCGCCTCGGCCAGAATGGTGATCGCGATCGGGGCGCCAATGCGCATGATCGCGGCCAGGCGGGCCCAGTCGGGCCGCCAGAAATAACCGAGGATATGATAGCGGTGCAGCCGCACATCGAACCGGATCGCCAGCGCATACATGACCACGATCGCGAGCGATGTCAGGATCGTGGCGATCGCCGCTCCTTGCAGGCCGAGCGCGGGCGCACCGAACTTGCCATAGATAAAGATCCAGTTCGCCAGTGCGTTCACGCCAATGCCCAGCGCGGTAATGGCGGTCGCGAAGAATGGGCGACCGAGCGTCGCGACAAAATTGCGCTGAACGCCTGCGACGATCATCGCCGGGGTCGACCACAAGAGGAAGTCCATATAGCCGGTCGCCATGCTTGCGATCTGCAGGTCCTGCCCGGTCAGAGCCATCAGCGGTCCGGCGAGTGCACACATGCCCATGCCGACGACGGAGACTGCCGCCGACAGCCATAGCGCCATGCGCATCGAACGGCGTACGGGCCTGAGCGCAGGCCCGCGAGCCCCAAGCTCGGCCGCCATGATCGGTGCGACCGCCCCGGTCAGGCTCTGTAGCGACCACAGGACGAGGCCATAGACGGCGACTGCCAGTGCCGAGGCCGCCAGTGCGTCGCCGCCCAGTCGCGCGATGAAGATGACGTCCACCGCATAGGTGAGCATCTGCAAGAGATTGGCGAGTGCCAGCGGCCCCGCAAGGCGGAGCGTTTCGACCGTCTCGGCTTTGCGGCCGGGCGTGGGAGGGTGGGCAACTGGCCTCATGACTGGTTTCTGCCGAAAGCAGCCGAGCCGGATAGGCGAGGGTTCGTTACGGCGAAAGCGAAAACGGCCAGCGCCATAGAATTAGGCGCCATAGAAAAAGGGCGGCGCCATCGCTGGCACCGCCCCTTCATCGATCTCTGACGAGATACGAAGCTTGCGTCAGTGAGCCGAATTACTTCAGCTCGACGGTACCGCCGGCAGCTTCGAGCTTGGCCTTGACCTCTTCGGCCTCGGCCTTGTTCACGCCTTCCTTGACGGCCTTCGGCGCGCCTTCGACCAGCGCCTTGGCTTCGGTCAGGCCCAGGCCGGTGATGGCGCGGACTTCCTTGATCACCTGGATCTTCTTGCCACCGTCGCCGGTCAGGATGACGTCGAATTCGGTCTGCTCTTCGGCAGCCGGGGCGTCGCCACCAGCGGCAGGGCCGGCAACCGCGACAGCAGCGGCGGCGGAAACGCCCCACGCTTCTTCCAGGGCCTTGGCGAGTTCGGCGGCTTCCATGACGGTCAGCGCCGAGAGGTCTTCAACAAGCTTGGCAATATCGGCCATTGTGCTTCACTCCAAAATTTAGGCGGGGCGGAAATGCCCCATTGAAATCGTACTTTTGCTCGAAACGTCTCAGGCAGCGTCCTTGGCGGCATATGCGCCGAAGACACGGGCCAGCTTGGCAGCGGGGGCGTTGACGACCTGGGCAACCTTGGTTGCCGGGGCGTTGACGAGACCCACGATCTTGCCGCGCAGTTCGTCGAGGCTGGGCATGGAGGCGAGCGCCTTCACACCGGCTTCGTCGAGAATCTGCGTGCCCATCGAACCGCCGACGATTTCCAGCTTGTCGTTCGACTTGGCAAAGTCGACGGCAGCCTTGGCCGCGGCAACCGGGTCTTCCGACCAGGCGAGGCCGACCGGCCCGGTGAGGAATTCCTCGATCCCGGCGTAGTCGGTGTCCTTCAGGGCGAGCTTGGCGAGGCGGTTCTTCGCAACCTTGTAGGACGCACCGGCTTCGCGCATCTTCGAACGCAGGGCAGTGGACTGATCCACCGACATGCCGAGGTTGCGGGTGACAACCACCACGCTGACCTCGTTGAAGACCGCATTGAGCTGGGCGACCGCATCGGCTTTCTGCGAACGATCCATGCCATACTCCTTCACTATGGCCGCGAACGGGAAACCCAGTCGCGACCGGCTCACATTGTCCCATGCCGAGTATCGACACGGGCGAGTCCGTTGATGGGGAAGGAGGGGCGGCCCATCCATTGGTGGAGTGGCAGCGAAACGACGGAGCCACAAAGGCACCGCCGGGAAACTCTTTTCCCCGTCTAGGCTGCAAATTAAGACCGGCCAATCCCGGTCAGCAACTGTCTCGGACGGATGACCACACGAGGTGGTCGGGGCGCGCCTTTACGGATCACGCCCCGAAAATCAACCAGAAAGTGACTCGGACCTCACTCTTTCATCGCTCCCCGATACCCCAGCAGGTCGCCCGGCTGGCACTCCAGCTCGCGGCAGATCGCCTCCAGCGTGGAGAAGCGGATCGCCTTGGCCTTACCGGTCTTGAGGATCGAGAGGTTGGCCAGCGTCAGGCCGACGCGCTCGGCCAGTTCGGTCAGCGTCATGCGCCGGTCGTGCAGCAGGTCGTCGAGCTTGATCACGATGTTTCCTCCTTCGTCGGCGGGCATCAGACGGTTCCTTCCAGATCTTCGCGCATTTCGGTCCCCTTGCGGAACACGCGGGCGAGGATGAACAGCAGGATCACCAGCAGAATGCCGCTGGCATCGATTCCGCCTCCGTCGACCTCGGCGTTCAGCTCATGGGCCTCGTCGGCATATTGCATCAGCTGGATCCCGATCGCGCTCGCCGGAGCAAGGAGCACCTGCGCGCCCAGCATCAGCCATGCCATCATGCTCAGACGCTGCGCGTTGGCGGGCAGGAACGGATCTCCCTCGCCGACCGTGCCGATGATCCGGCGCAGCCTGTCGAAGAAGAAGAACAGCAGCACCAGGATGATCAGGCCGATCATCATGACGCCCGCCAGCAGGCCGAGCGGGAGGGCGAGGACCGTAGCCTTCTCGGCTGCATCCATGCCCGCGACCATATTGTCCCTAAAGAAAAGCAGCGCGGGCGTGAGGACCGCCAGAACCACGGCGCCCAGCGCCATCATGGCCTGCAGGAAGATGGTGATCGCCTTGCCGATCATCAGCAAGGGATCGTTGATGATGTTTTTCATGAGACTCTCCCGATCGTTTATTCAGGCGAGCGCCGGTGCCGCAACCTGTGCATGGGCGGTCTGGGCAGGGACGCTGGTGATAACGGCGAAGCTGCCAGCCATCAGCAGGATGGCGGCTAAGCTGGCGGTGACATCGGCAAGATAACGGGTCATTTATCGATCTCCTTGAAGTGACTTGTTGATATTCGATATACTCGAGTCGCAAATTATCGTCAATCAATAATATCGAAAAACAATATGAAGAGGGTGTCCGCCGCCCTTATGCCGTGGCGGAGCGGGCCTATCGCTGGGAAAACATTCCGGGTGTAAGGGGCGGCGGGCCTTGCATTTCGACGTCAATGGGGCGACCGGAAGGGCATGGTCCGGTGCGTCATGCTGGCGCGCTGCGGGGGAATGCGATTTCGCGGGAGAATGACGTTGAAGAAATTCGCCATGGCCTTTGTCTGTCTTGCTGCCGTCAGCCTGTCCGGTTGCGTTGCCCTGCTCGCCGGTGCGGCAGGGGGTGCAACAGCGGTTGCTTGCACCGAGGACGAGATCGATTGCCCGGTCGACTAGGCCGGTCACGCAGGCCTCATATGTATATATTTTGGCGCTGATGGCGGCGGTGCAGTGGCTTGACCGCGTTCGTCCGCCCTCCTATATCGCATTCAATACCGGATAGCTTCGAGCAAGGTGCACCTGACGCGGGGGTGCGCCGCAGGATGGAAGCCCGGCATTTCCGTGAGACGATGACCAGACCGTAGTGACGGCCCCGATCGGGGTGCGTGTGCTGCGCTCTTTTTGCGTTTCACGGGTCTCCGCCCACGCAGATGACACAAATTCAGCCCGGCCCTTTTCCGTGGGTGCGGGCGTAGCGCAAGAAGGCAAGTCCCCGACATGGCGACCAAGACTCCGGCCCGTAACGCAGGCTCCAAGAAGAAGCGCATCCGCAAGATTTTCGGCGACATTCACGAAGTCGTGCAGATGCCCAACCTCATCGAGGTGCAGCGCGAAAGCTACGAGCAGTTCCTGCGCTCCGACCCCTCGATCGACTATGTCTCGGGCCTCGAGAAGACGCTGCGTTCGGTGTTCCCGATTCGCGACTTCGCCGGCACCGCCGAGCTCGACTTCGTCCATTACGAGCTTGAAGATCCCAAGTACGACACCACGGAGTGCCGTCAGCGCGGCATCACCTATGCTGCCCCGATGAAGGTCACGCTGCGCCTGATCGTCTTCGAAGTCGACCAGGAGACCGAAACCCGCTCCGTCCTCGATATCAAGGAGCAGGACGTTTACATGGGCGACATGCCGCTCATGACCGAGAACGGCACCTTCATCATCAACGGCACCGAGCGCGTGATCGTGTCGCAGATGCACCGTTCGCCCGGCGTGCTGTTCGACCACGACCGCGGCAAGACCCATTCGTCCGGCAAGTTCCTCTTCGCCGCGCGCGTCATCCCGTATCGTGGCAGCTGGCTCGACTTCGAGTTCGACGCCAAGGACATCGTCAACGTACGCATCGACCGCAAGCGCAAGATCCCCGTCACCGCGCTGCTCTATGCGTTGGGCCTCGATGCCGAGGACATGCTCGCGCATTTCTACAATACCGTGACCTGGAAGCGCGGCCCCGACGGCTGGGAAATCCCCTTCGTCGCCGAGCAATGGCGCGGCGCCAAGCCGTCCTTCGCGCTGACCGACGCAAAAACCGGCGAGGAAGTGTTCCCCGCCGGCCAGAAGGTCTCTCCGCGCGCGGCCAACAAGGCCGAGAAGGACGGGCTCAAGACGCTGCTCATCCCGACCGAGGAAATCTTCGGTCGCTATTCTGCGCGTGACCTGATCGACGAGTCGACCGGTCGCATCTACATTGAGGCGGGCGAGGAAGTTTCGCCCGAGAACCTCGAGAAGCTCGATGCTGCCGGGATCGACCAGCTCGACCTGCTCGACATCGACCACGTCACCACCGGTCCGTGGATCCGCAATACGCTGGCCGTCGACAAGGCCGAGAATCGCGAAGAAGGCCTCGAGGCGATCTACAAGGTCATGCGTCCGGGCGAACCGCCGACGAAGGAAACCGCCGAGGCGCTGTTCGAAGGCCTGTTCTTCGATTCCGACCGTTATGATCTGTCCGCCGTGGGCCGTGTAAAGCTGAACATGCGCCTTGGCCTCGATGCCGAGGACACCGTGACCACTTTGCGCAAGGAAGACATCCTTGCCGTGGTCAAGGAGCTGGTCGACCTGAAGGACGGCAAGGGC
>DDNW01000022.1:434-714 GCA_002341345.1 Erythrobacter sp. UBA2510 | reverse complement strand
ACCTGAAGGACGGCAAGGGCGAAGTCGACGACATCGACAACCTCGGCAACCGCCGCGTGCGTTCGGTCGGCGAACTGCTGGAAAACCAGTACCGCGTCGGCCTGCTGCGCATGGAACGCGCGGTGAAGGAGCGGATGAGCTCGGTCGACGTCTCGACCGTCATGCCGAACGACCTGATCAATGCGAAGCCCGCCGTGGCCGCTGTGCGCGAGTTCTTCGGCTCGTCGCAGCTGTCGCAGTTCATGGACCAGACCAATCCGCTGTCGGAAGTCACCCACAA
>DDNW01000022.1:0-142 GCA_002341345.1 Erythrobacter sp. UBA2510 | reverse complement strand
ACATCGGCCTGATCAACTCGCTGTCGACCTTCGCGCGGGTGAACAAATACGGCTTCATCGAAACCCCTTACCGCTCGGTCAAGGACGGCAAGGTTTCGGGCGACGTGCAGTATCTCTCCGCCATGGAAGAGCAGAAGCACAC
>DDNW01000097.1:11427-26035 GCA_002341345.1 Erythrobacter sp. UBA2510 | reverse complement strand
CATGGCCTCTGGGCCTCCTTATGGTGCGGTTAGGTACGCTTGAAGAATGGATATAGACCTCGGGGGCCGCCCTTTCCACTCCTCCCGCCGCTCGCTATCTGACCTGTCATCAGAGTCACAAAGAAAGCCTCCCCTTGAACGACACCCCGATCCAGCCGCCGCGCGCCGAGCGCCGCGAGCACAGTTTTACCCGCCACGGCATCACCGTCTCCGATCCCTATGCGTGGCTGCGCGATCCGGGCTATCCCAAGGTCGAGGACGAGCAGGTGCTGGACTACCTGAAAGCCGAGAACGCCTTTTTCGAGGCGCAGATGGCGCCGCATAAGCCGCTGATCGACAAGTTGTTTTCAGAGATGCGCGCGCGGATCAAGGAGGACGATTCCTCGGTCCCGCAAAAGGATGGCGAGTGGCTCTACTGGGTCGAGTTCGAGGAAGGCGGCGAATACAGCAAATATTACCGCAAGCCGGTGAAGGGCGGCGAAACGCAGTGTTATCTCGATGTGCCCAGGCTGGCCGAGGGGCACGAATATTTCAGCCTCAACGACGTTTCGGTCAGCATGAACGGGAAGCTCCTTGCCTATTCGGTCGATAATAACGGCTCCGAACGCTACACCGTCCATATCGTCGACCTCGAGACGGGCGAGAAACTGCCCGACGTGATCGAGGATACCAACAGCGCGCTGATCTGGGCCGCAGGTGACACGATGCTGGTCTATGGCCGCGCCAACGAGAACTGGCGGGTCGACAATGTCCGCGTCCACCGGATCGGCAGCGATCCGGCCGAGGATGTGGAGATCTATCACGAGGATCAGCTAGGATTTACAGTTCACACGGGCCTCTCCGCCGACGAGAAATGGCTGCTGATGGCGGCGGGCGACAACGAGACCTCCGAGGTGCGGATTATTCCCGCCAGCGATCCCTTCGCCGCGCCGGTGCTGATCAAACCGCGCAAGAAGGGCGTCGAATACGATGTCGACATTCGCGATGAAGAGCTGTTCGTCCTGACCAATGACGAGCATGTGAATTTCCGCCTCGCGACCGCTCCGCTGGCCGATCCCGGAAACTGGACCACGCTGATCGCAGGCTCGGACGATTTTTACCTGACCGGGTTCGAGCTGTTCAGGGACTTTTACGTCACCCACGGGCGGCTCGCGGGCCTCGATCAGGTGCAGCTGCGCTATTACGACGATCCGTCACGTGTAGAGCCGATCGCCTTCCCGGAAGAGGCCTATAGCGCGGGGACCGGCAACAACCCTGAATTCGCGGTCGAGAAAATTCGCGTCGTCTACCAGTCGCCGGTCACGCCGGGGACGGTCTATGACTATCATGTCGCGGAACAGCGCCTGGAAGTGCTGAAGGTGCAGGAGGTGCCCTCGGGCCATGATCCATCGCTCTATGCGGTCGAGCGGATCACCGTCACCGCGCGCGACGGGGCCGAGATTCCGGTCAGCATCCTCTACCGCAAGGATCGCGACGAAATGAACGGCGGGCCGGCGGGGCCGCTCCACCTCTATTCCTACGGTGCCTATGGCTATGCGGTCGCGCCGGGTTTCTCGACCACGCGCTTCAGCCTCGTTGATCGCGGCATGGCCTATGCCATCGCCCATATTCGCGGCGGCGACGATCTGGGGCGAGAATGGTACCTGGCGGGCAAGCTGGAGCGGCGGACCAACACATTCAACGATTTCGTCGATGCGGCGCGCGGGCTGATCGAGCGCGGCTATACTAGCGAAGGCAAGATCAGCGCCAGCGGCGGATCGGCGGGCGGCGAGCTGATGGGCGCGGTGATCAACCAGGCGCCCGAACTGTGGGGTGCGATCGTGGCCCACGTGCCCTTCGTCGATGTGCTCAACACCATGCTCGACGATACGCTGCCGCTAACCCCGGGCGAGTGGCAGGAATGGGGCAACCCCATTGAAAGCAAAGAGGATTTCGAGACGATCCTGGCCTATTCGCCCTACGACCATGTGGAGGCGAAACCCTATCCGCCGATGCTGGTGACGGCTGGTCTGAACGATCCGCGCGTCACCTATTGGGAACCGGCCAAGTGGGTCGCGAAGCTGCGCGAGCTGAAGACCGACGACAATGTGCTGCTCCTGAAGACCAATATGGGCGCGGGCCATGCGGGCAAGACCGGTCGGTTCGAGGGGCTAAAGGAAACCGCCGAGGAGGTCGGATTCATCCTCTGGCAGCTGGGGATTGAAAATTGAGCGCCGTCTGCGAACCTATTTGAAGTTCTCGCCCATCAGCGCCATCGCACCGCGCAGACCGCGCAGGTTGATGTTCTGGATCTCGATCCCGGGATGGGCATTGACCTCGAGGATCAAAGGGCCCTCGAACTCGTCGACCACGATGTCGACCCCGCAATAGCCGAGGCCAATGGCGGGGCCACATTTGGCCGACAATTCGAGGATTCTGTCCCACCCCGGAATCTCGAAACCGATCAGCTGCGTTCCGGTATCGGGGTGATGGGTCAGTTCGGTCTTGCCTTGCAATGCGCGGGTGATGCGGCCGGTGTCGAGGGCAACGCCTGCGCCGATCCCGCCCTGGTGGAGGTTCGCCTTGCCGTCCGACTCGTTGGTCGGCAGGCGCAGCATGCCCATCAGCGGTTCGCCGTGGAGGCAGATCATCCGGATGTCCGGCAGGCCGTCGTCGCACAGGCCGGCGATCGCCGGATCGGCGCGGATCAGCGGTTCGATCAGCGCCTGGTCCTCGGCGACGGAATCGCCGGAAAATTGCCCGTCCACGATCCGCCTCACGTGGTTGTAGACGTCGTCGGGCGTCAGTTCCGTGCCCGAACCCTTGACCCAGTTATTGCCCTTCTTGCCCACGGCCAGCAGGATGCCGTCGCCCTGCGAGCCACGCCCCGGCTTGATCGCCCAGGCGTCAGGAAGCGTCTTCACCGGGTCGAATTGCATCAATTCGCCATACTCGGAGACGACGCAGATCGTTCCGGTCGTGGCGATATCGTGCGCGTTCAGCGCCACCTTGGTCGCCACCTTGTCCCGGGCCCGGTCGATCGCCTTGCGCGGATTGTACTTGGCAATGATCGCGTTGCGCAGATTGATCCCCAGAATGTCGTCGATCACCGGCCCGCTTGGCTTTGGGGCCAAAGGCTGCGGTGATTCTGACGTCTTCGATGGGCTGGAGCACCGCAATATCTGCGAACGCCGACTGCCAGTCGCAGGGTTCGTCACGGGCTCGTCCCACTTGTGGATGGGCCTTGCGCTGTGGGAGTTTCGGAGGCGGCGGCTCGGGTTTAGTAGCCTGAAGCTCTTGGAATTTTGCGCGTTCATTGCGGTTGCCTTCCAGCCAGAGTGGAGCGAAGCGGCCGATTTCGGTCAGGCGAAGCCCGCGATACCGGCCAAGAATAGCGATCGCGACCGCCGAGAGGGCGGGCAGGACCATGGGTGAAATATCGATCAGGGCGAGTGCGACGTGGCTGACGATCACGAATTCGATGGCCAGCGCGAGGACGAACGTGTTGCCCGCGATCCGTGCCGCGGTCCACCAGCCGTCCTTCTCCCACTGTTTCCACCAACGTTCGACTACCAGCGCGCAGACGACCACGGGGAAAGCGTCGACCTGCAATTCACGGTCGAGGATTTCCTGCAGCATCGTCAGCACCAGCACGACGAGCGAGATCAGCACGCCCAGAAAGCCCACGCGCGTCATCCTGAGGCGCAGCAGCGAGGGGGCGATGATCATGCCAACTGTCACCGAAGAAATGAGCACGACCGGCCCGAAGACCGGGCCGATCTGGAGGAAGGCGAGCGCGATCAGCATCGGCGTGAACAGGCCGAATGCCTTCAGGCCGATGAAACTTCGGGCAAGCACCACGAGGAAGGCGCCCATCGGCAGGACCATCAGCAGATTGTCGGGCTTGAGGCCCCAGACCGCGTTGGAAACGGCCTCGCCGCCAAGGGCGGATGGCATGGAGAAGGGGGAATCCGTACGGCTCATGCCCAGCGCCGCCAGGCCTGCCAGGATCAGCAGGACGATGGCGCCGATAATCGCCGGGCGCCGGATCTGCGGCGTCGCCCGTTCGAGTATCCGGCGTATGCGGTGCTTCAGTTCAGAAGACATGTCCCACGCTCAGGCTCAGGCGGTAGCCTTCGCGATCGCGCACGGGATCGTTCGAAGAGGCGTTGATGTATTTCGCTTCGCCCTCGATGCGCCAGTCGCCCGGCCACCACAGGACCTCGACTTCGGGCATGATCTGCGTGTCGTCGCGTGGTTCGCCATCGATCATGCGCCCGCCGAACCGCGTATGGCGCAGCTCGACCGCAGGGCGAACGCGCAGATTGCGCGTGATCGGCTGGGTGTAGGAAATGGCGCCCGACTGCCGTGAATAGCGGCGCTCGTCATTGTCCGAGTTGATCTCCTCGGCGCGCAGATCGAAGGTCAGATAATTGTAGCGCCCGAAACGGTGGCGATATTCGACGTCCACGCGCGGCCCCGAACCAGTTGTCGGGCCGCCGTCCGGTGCCATGCCATCATCATATTCGCGTTCGCGCCAGGTGCCTTCTAGACGAAATCTATGAGCTTTTACAGGTTCATAGGTCACCCGTGCGGCGAGTTGTTTTTCGTCGGTATCGTTAAATTCGGCGGAGACGAGGTCGTCGTAATAGCGGCCCTGCAAGCGCAGTTGGACATCTTTGGCCACTTCGGTTTCGACCGAGGCGGTAAAGCGATCGCGGTCGGTATTGCGGCGGTTCTTGCCCGGCCGGAAAACACTGATCCGGTCGGCCTCGACCCTGAAACTGGTGGTCCCGTCAGCGAATTCGAGACCGCCCTGCGCGCGGAAGGTGATTGCATCGCCATTGATGACGAGTTCCCCGTCCTGATCGCTGGAATCGGCGCTGACGGCTGCCAGTTCGATGCGGACGTAGGGATCGAGTTTCCAGCAAACTTCCTCGGCACCGGCACCCGCAGGCCCGAACGCTGCCGCGATTGCGAGCAGCACGAGCGTAGGTGCGCGCCTGATGCTTGTTCCACTCACGTGGCAGCATGCTCGAGCCGCACGTGTTTCAGTCCCGCTGAAACAGCGCCCGAGCCGCCGAAGAAGACTTCCCCCTGTCATGCTGCGGGGAAATACGTAGGAAAGTGTTCAGATTTTACTAACCCTGTTTGGAAATCACGTTTTTTATCCGTGTTTTTCCGCAGGTTTCCGGGTCAGGCGAGCGCTTCCTCCAAGGGGAGCAGGTCCAGCCCCAGCTCCTTCGCGACCGCCGGATAGGTAACCTTTCCGGCATGGACGTTAAGACCCTGCGCCAGATGCGGGTCGCTGCGCATCGCCGCGCGCCAGCCCAGATCGGCGATCCTGAGCGCATGGGGCAGGGTTACGTTGTTGAGCGCATAGGTGCTCGTCCGGCTGACCGCGCCCGGCATGTTGGCGACGCAGTAGTGGACGATGCCATCGACGATGAAGGTCGGATCGTCATGCGTGGTCGGGTGGCTGGTCTCGAAACAGCCGCCCTGGTCGATCGCGACGTCGACCAGCACCGCGCCGGGTTTCATGATCTTCAGCATCTCGCGCGTCACCAGCCTGGGGGCCGCCGCGCCGGGGATCAGCACCGCGCCGATGACGAGATCCGCCTCGCTGACGGCTTCCTCAAGATTGGCCTTGTTGGAAAAGCGCGTGGAGGCACGCGATTCGAAATGGGTGCCGACGCGTTCGAGCACTTCGGGATTACGGTCGAGGATCGTCGTGCGCCCGCCCATTCCGGCGGACATTTGCGCGGCATTGAAGCCGACCACACCGCCTCCGATAACCACCACATTCGCGGGAAGCACGCCGGGAACGCCGCCGATCAGCACGCCGCGTCCACCATGCGCCTTTTCCAGCGCATTGGCCCCGGCATGAACGCTCATGCGGCCGGCGACCTGGCTCATGGGCTTGAGCAGCGGCAGCGTTCTGCCCGGCCCCGTCACCGTTTCATAGGCGATGGCCGTCGCACCGGAATTGATGAGGCCCCTGGTCTGTTCCGGGTCGGGGGCGAGGTGAAGATAGGTATAGAGGATTTGCCCTTTGCGCAGCATGGCCAGCTCGTCCGGCTGCGGTTCCTTGACCTTCACCACCATTTCGCATTCGCCGAACACGGTGGCCGCATCGGGCACGATGCGTGCGCCGCAGGCCCGGTATTGGTCGTCGCCCGCGCCAATGCCGAGGCCCGCGCCGCTCTCGATCCAGACCTCGTGGCCGTGCGACACCAGTTCCTTGGTGCTCTCGGGCGTCAGGCCGACGCGGTATTCGCGGTTCTTGATCTCGCGGGGGCAACCGATGCGCATGGGGCTTTCTCCTTCGGGTCCGGTTGGGGCCGTTACATCTGAAACCGGTTCAGGAACAGCCCCAACCGGGGCGCAAGCTACCGCCCGAGCGACAATTTGGCGAATGCGGTCAGGCCGACAGGGTCCTTGCCATATGCACCGTCGAGCGCCGAGGGCTTGAGGAAGGTCGCCGCCGTGCCGCCCAGCGACAGCGCCGCGACCTTGCCCAGCGGCAGGGTGTAGGCATAGCCCGCCTGCAGCTTGGTCACCCGGAACGCCATGTCGTGCAGGGGGTCGTCGTGATCGTGGAAGAGCTCGTCGTTCTTCACGTTCTCGACCCGGCCGAACAATGTGTGCCGGTCGGTAATGTCCCAGTTCGCCTCGCCCAGCCACGCGGTCAGCGTGTCGCCGGGAACGCGGTTCTTGGCCGAGAAGGCGAGCATCGCAGAGAGGCCATTGGCAGATGCATATTGCACGCTGGCGGTGGTGCGCGCCTCATCCTCTCCCGGATGCAGGGCTTCGGGCTCCTTCATCCGGCCATGGCTGGCCTGCAGGACCCAGTTGGGCGAGGGACTGAAGGTGGCTCGGACCGACCAGCTGTCGAGCTTCGGGGTCTCGATATCCCAGCGGGATTCATCGGGCTCGGCCCCGCGAAAGGCGGAGGCCTCCAGCTGCCAAGCCTTGCCCGACAGGCCGCCGGTCAGCACGCCGTAGGTGATATGGGTAGAATCGAACCAGTGATGGGTGATCGGCGCCTCGGGGTTCAGCCTGGCCGATCCGCGATGCATGAAGGCGGAGGGGCCAAGTGCGGGTTCGGCGACCGGGCCGCCATAGAGGAACAGGCTGGTATCGGGTGATATATCGACATCGAGCCGCGCAGCCAGCTCCATGAAGGCGTCGTGCGGGTGCTGGCGGTCCACCAGCGGTTCGCCATCGGCCGTCTCCCCGGTGGCGAAAAGGTTGGGATAGCCGCGCGACCCCATCAGCGGTTCCGCTGAAAGCATCGAACGGACTTGCAGCCGCACGCCGTCGAACTGGCGCGTTGCGGTCAGCATGGCCATCGACTGGACATAGGCACCGGAATCGCCACGCGGGCCCGACTGGTCGGTGTAGACACCCCAGGCAAAACCGTGCGCCATTGCATTCCAGCCGCCGCCAAGGTCGAAGTGCAGTCCCGGCATCATGCCCTCGGCCACAGGGAGGCGCGACGTTCCCGAGCCCTCACCCGCCATTTCGGCCATCCCGGTCATATCCGTCATGTCGTCACCCATCATCGGATCGTGATTCATGCTGCCATGATCCATTCCCTGATGGTCCATGCTCTCCTGCATCATGACAGTGCCGTGCTGAGCGTGATTGTGCTCGCTATCCTGCGCCCATGCTGGGGACGCACAGGCGCTCGCCAGCGCGCATGCGCTGAACAAATAATCGGTTTTCATCGGTAATATCCTGAATTCAATTGCTGGACTTGCCGCAAGGGCAAAGGTCGAATTCAGGTGTTTCGCGGAGGCGGGGGAATGGGGGCAGCGTTACTGGAATGGTAGCTGGTGGCAAGCAGCGGCGCCGTCGGTATCGCACGCATGATCGCCTCGGGGCCGAGGATTCCGGCTGGTTCGGCCAGCGCGCAGCCGGGGCAGCTATGCACGGCAGACTTTGCCATGTCCGCGCGATCGTGCGTATCGTCGCCCGAAGCGTGATCCATTGGCATCGCATGGCACGATGCATCCTGCGCTCCGGCTGGCGAGAGCGTGCCGGACATGGCGAGCGATGCAAACAGCAGGCAGAGGATCAGCATCAGGCGCATGGCAGGCCACATATAGGGTGAGCGAGGCCCGTGTCAGCCCTTGCCGCGCGTTTTCGTACGGCCTCGTGGTGCGTTCTCGACCAGGAAATCGATAATCTTGCCCGCGACGTCGATATTCGTCGCCGCCTCGACCCCTTCGAGGCCGGGCGAGGAATTCACCTCCATCACCACCGGGCCGTGGTTGGACCGCAACATATCGACACCGCAGACGTTCAGGCCCATGATCTTGGCCGAGCGTACCGCAGTCGAGCGTTCCTCGGCCGTGATCTTGATCTTCTTCGCGCTGCCGCCGCGATGGATGTTGGAGCGGAACTCGCCTGCTGCGCCGGTGCGCTGCATGGCCGCGACGACCTTGCCGCCCACCACCAGCGCGCGGATGTCGTTGCCGCCCGCTTCCTTGATGAACTCCTGCGCGAGGATGTTGACGTTGGCGGACCGGAACGCCTCGAACACCGACTTGGCCGAGCGCGGGGTATCCGCCAGCACCACGCCGATGCCCTGCGTACCTTCGAGCAGCTTGATGACCACCGGCGCCCCGCCCACGGCAGCAAGCACCTCGTCGGCCTGCTTGGCATTATGTGCGAAGGCCGTGACCGGCAGGCCGATCCCGTCGCGGGCGAGCAATTGCATGCTCCGCAGCTTGTCGCGGCTGCGCCCGATGCTGACCGACTCGTTCAGCGGATACACCCCCATCATCTCGAACTGACGCAACACAGCGAGGCCGTAAAAGGTGATCGAGGCGCCGATGCGCGGGATCACCGCGTCGAAATCGCCAGCTGCAATCACCCGGTCGTCGTAATGGACGGTGGGCCGATGCGAGGTGATGTTCATGAAGCAGCGCAGCGTATTGAGTATCTCGATCTGGTGGCCGCGTTCCTGCGCCGCCTCGACCAGCCGTCGGTGCGAATAGAGATCGGCATTGCGCGCCAGCATGGCGAATTTCATGGGGTGTCAGGCTCCTGGCCTTGAGTGGTGGTGCCGGGCTTACCCAGCAAAAATGTCCGTGCCGGGTCTACGGTGAATAATCTTCCGATGCCCTTGCGCCCGATCAGGATCGGGTGACTCATCTTCTTGCGGTTGGTGAGCGTGAATTCGCGCTTCACCTGCTTGCCGCCGATGACCAGCGTGGTGATTATGACCGCGCGTTCCTCGACCGCGCCGTTGGAACTCCTGACATTACGGAACTCGCTGATTGCGAGATCCCATTTCAGGGTCCGACGCGGTTCGCCGGGATGCCTGACCTTGCTGGAGACTATCGCGCGCTGCGTCCCGTCCTGCGCGGTGTATGGTTCGATCCGGTCGACATGCAGCGAAGAGGTGCGCGCGCCGGTGTCGATCTTGGCGATCTCGCCGGTCAGGCCCAGTTCGGGCAGGTCGACGATCTCGCGCCAGCCGATCACCGGTTTGGGCGGTCGGGGCTTCCTTGCAGGACTTTCAGGAGCAGGGGCCATCGTGGCCGGCGCGATTACAGCGGGTTGCCGTCCCTGTCGCGGTAAATCTCGCGCCGTCCCACATGATTGGCGGGGCCGACGATGCCGTCCTCCTCCATCCGCTCGATCAGCTTGGCGGCGGTGTTGTAGCCGATCCCCATCTGGCGCTGCAGCCAGCTGCCGGATGCCTTCTGGTTCTCGCACACGATCTGGATCGCCTGCCGATATTGCCGCTCGGCCGGGTTGTCCGAGGCGGTGAACTCGTCCTCGAACCCGAAGCCGCCGCCGTCTTCCGGCTCTTCGGTGACGGAGTCGACATAGGCGGGCTCGCCCTGAGCGCGCCAATGGCTGGCGACCTTCTCGACCTCCTCGTCCGAGACGAAGGGGCCGTGCACACGCTTGAGCGCGCCGGTCGTCGGCTTGTAGAGCATGTCGCCCTTGCCCAGCAGTTGCTCGGCGCCCTGTTCGCCCAGGATCGTGCGGCTGTCGATCCGGCTGGTCACGGCGAAGCTGACGCGGGTCGGCAGGTTGGCCTTGATGACGCCGGTGATGACGTCGACCGAGGGACGCTGCGTCGCCATGATCAGGTGGATGCCCGCAGCGCGAGACTTCTGCGACAGGCGCTGGATCAGCACCTCGATCTCCTTGCCGATGGTGACCATCAGATCGGCCAGTTCGTCGACGATCAGGACGATCTGCGGCAGGGTCTGGTAATCGAGCTGTTCTTCCTCGATCAGCGCCTCGCCGGTTTCGGGATCAAAGCCGGTCTGAACGCGGCGGCCCAGCGGCTTGCCCTTGGCCTGCGCGGCCTTCACCCGCTCGTTGAAGCCGGAGAGGTTGCGCGCACCGATGTCGCTCATCATGCGATAGCGCCGCTCCATTTCCTCGACCGCCCATTTGAGCGCGCGCACGGACTTGTGCGGCTCCGTGACGACTGGCGAAAGCAGGTGCGGAATGTCGTCGTAACTCTTGAGTTCCAGCACCTTGGGATCAATCAGGATCAGGCGGCACTCAGCGGGACTGAAGCGGTACAGAAGCGAGAGGAGAATGCAGTTCAGGCCGACCGACTTGCCCGAGCCGGTGGTGCCCGCAACCAGCAGGTGCGGCATGGCGGCGAGGTCGGCGACGATGGGCTCCCCGGCAATGTCCTTGCCCAGGATGATCGGGAGGTTGCCCTTGGCCTCGACGAAACTTTCGGCGGCGACCAGCTCCTTGAAGCTGACCACCTGACGTTCGGCATTGGGCAGTTCGATGCCCATCACCGTCTTGCCCGGGATCGGGGCGACGCGCGCGCTGATCGCGGACATGTTGCGCGCGATATCCTCGGCGAGGCCGACCACGCGGCTGGCCTTGATGCCGGGCGCGGGTTCGAGTTCGTACATCGTCACCACCGGGCCGGTGCGGACCGCAGTGATCTCGCCCTTGACGTTGAAATCGTCGAGCACGTTTTCGAGCAGGCGGGCATTGCGTTCGAGCGCGAGCCGGTCGAGCGGTGGCGGGTTGTTGGACGAGCGGTCTTCGAGCAGGTCGAGGCCGGGCAGGTCGTATTCGGCGAACAGGTCCTTCTGCTTGGCGGCAGCGGGCCTGGCCGGACGCGGCGGAGCCGAAGGGTCGGTGATCTCGGGCGGTTTGCGATCGGGCGTCGCGAGGACTAGCGGCTCGGCCTCGTCCTTTTCCTTGGCCCTGCGCCGTTCGACCGTGCGCTCGAAGGCAACGCCGTCATCGAGCGCGTCGGCCTTCGGGGTACGCTGCAGCCAGTCGGGCAGGGTGAGCAGGTTCTTCCAGTCGAGCGTGAACACCCGGCCCGCCAGCACGATACCGCCGATGAAGCAGGCAAGGCCACCGCCCAGCACGCCCCAGAAGCGACCGCCCTCGGGCAGCAGGCCCGCAAGGCCGCGCACGCCGCTTTCGCCAAGCAGGCCCGCAAGGCCTCCGGCGGAGGCGGGCAGGCTCCATTCGCGTGGCTCCGTGATCAGCGACAGGACGGTCGACAGAAGCACCATCGCCAGCAGCAGCAGCGCCACGGTGCGCCACCACCGCCGGGGCGTCTCTTCTTCCTCGGCATCGCGCCACAGCTTGCGCGCGAAAGCGTAACACAGCGGCACGAACAAAGCGGCGACGAGGCCGAACAAGGTCAGCGCGGCGTCGGCGACCCATGCGCCCGGAGCCCCCATCCAGTTGGCGATCATGTCGCCCGCCGCGGTCGAGAAGGAGGCGTCGGTCTGCTCGTAGCTCAGCAGCGAGAGCGTCAGGAAGGCGGTGAAGGCGAACAGCAGCACCGCGCCCACGATCTGCGCCGCGCGCAGCATCGAGCGGCGGATGGCGGCACGCCAATCGGCGCTTTGCCCGCGTGTCATTGCCTGGGTCGCCATGTCTGGACCTTTCCTGTCTGTCCCGAGAATCGCAGATGGGAGAGTCGGGGTCAATGTTTGTGGCGTCTATCCGCTTCGCACTTCGTGCTCGCTGCGCCCGGCTCCGGCCCACTCCCCCTCCCGACCTCCCAGGGCATTATCCTGTTTGGGTGGTCGGGTGGGGGAGTGGGCTGGTGCAGACATGAACAAGGTGCGCCCGTTCGGCCTTGCGGTAGGCTGGACGCCGGCCGGGGCGCTCCCCTGCTAGCTCAAACCATCAATCGCCGCCCAGCGCGGCCAGTACAGCTGCCGGGCATTTTGAGAATCCATTCCGCCCAGAGCGATCACCGGCATCAGGGCATGTTTCGCCATGTGCAAGAACCGCATCGCACCGAGTGTCTTCGCGCCGGGATGCGAGCGGGTGGGAAAAACCGGCGAGAGCATTACCGCGTCAGCGCCTGCGCGGTTCGCCTGCGCGATCTCGCGCATGTCGTGCGCGGTGGCGATAGTCAGCAGGCCCTCGCGGCGCGGACACAGCGACAGAGGCGCACCATAGATCCCGTCCGCGCCCCATTCGCGCGCGGTCAGCGCATCTTCGGCGAGGATCACGAGATGTCCCTCGCTTAGTGCGATGCGCCGAAGCTTGCTCCACCGGGCAATGCGCTCTTCAGGGGGCAGGTGGTAGTGGCGATAGACAAAGGCGATCGGCACAGTGAACGAACGCAAGACAGTTTCGAGCACTTTGTCGTTTCGCTCGTCCGAGATCAGCCACAGCTCTGGAAGGGGGTGGTTTCGCGCCATCGCCGCTCTATAGCGCGCGCATGAGCAAAACGGCAGCGCAGCTTCTGGAAGACGTTCACGGCGAGATCGCACGCGCCTGCAAGGCTTCGCGCCGTGACCCTGCTGACATCACTCTGATCGCGATCAGCAAGACCCATCCGGCAGAGGCGATCGTCCCGCTGATCGAGGCCGGACAACGCGTGTTCGGCGAAAACCGGGTGCAGGAGGCGCAGGACAAATGGCCCGCATTGCGCGCAGCCTATCCCGATATCGAACTGCATCTGGTCGGCCAGTTGCAATCGAACAAGGCCGAAGAGGCTGTCGCGCTGTTCGATTGCATCCATGGGCTCGACCGCACCAGCCTCGTCACGGCGCTGGCCAGGGCGATGGACAAGACGGGCAAGCGGGTGCCCTGTTTCGTGCAGGTCAATATCGGCGCGGAAGAGCAGAAGGGCGGCTGCGCGATTGGCGGGCTGCCCGGGCTGCTCGATCAGGCGCGCGCGGCGGATATTCCGCTCGCCGGGCTGATGTGCGTTCCCCCGTTCGGGATCGAGGCGGCACCGTTCTTCGCGCTGCTTGCGAAACTGGCGCAGGATAACGGCCTGGCCGGCCTCTCCATGGGGATGAGCGGCGACTATCCGACGGCGGTGATGCTGGGCGCGACGCATGTGCGTGTGGGCACTGCGCTGTTCGGTTCGCGGGATTGAACAAGGATTGCCGGCACAGGCGGGGAAATCGCCTATTGACCCGGCGCGCCTGCAATGAGACATTTGTGCAGCGCAGCGTAAAGGCATGTTCAGGACGTCGCGCCCAATTATCGGAGGCTCTGATATGATTCGTTCCACCGCCGCCATCCTGGCATCCGCCGCGCTGACGCTGGCACCTGTCGCCGTCCAGGCCGCCGAGCGCAAAGCTTCGCCGCTTGCTGAGAGCGAGCAGCTGGGCGGTAGCGAGCCGATCAGCATCATCGCGATCATCGTCGGTCTGGCCGCCGCCATCGCGGTCGCCATCGTCGTGCTCGACGACGATGAAGAGCCCGCCAGCCCCTAGGCTGTCATTGCCTGTCGCGGCTTACTCAGCTGCCTCGGCACCCTTGGCGATTATAGCGCCCGGGCCGTCACCTGCTGACGGTGCGGGCGTTGTTGCATCTGCGCCCGGCTCGTGCGCATCCGGATCATCCATGGCAATCGCCCTGAGCAGGGCCTGCTCGATCCCCGCAAGGCGATCTTGTGACGTTATCTTGTAGCCGATCAGATCCGTAACGTAGAAAGTGTCGACCGCGCGCTCCCCGTAATGGGTGATATGCGCCGAATTGATCATCAGGCTGCGTTCGAACATCGCCCGCGTTAGGCGGTTGAGCAGCGCGGGACGGTCGGTTGCATTGACTTCGATCACGGTGAAGCGGTCCGACGCCTCGTTGTCGAAGAAGATATGCGGGGCAACGCGGAAATGTTCGGCCCGGCGACGCGGCAGCGGCCGTTTGGCGAGGCTGGGGACCATGTCGATCTTGCCCGCCAGCGCATCCTCGATGGTTTTCTTCAGGCGGGAAAGCTGGCTCGCCTCGCGGAAGGGTTTGCCGACCGGGTCCTGCACCAGGAAATTATCGACCGCCTGCCCGATCGCGGTGGTGTGGATGCGCGCATCGATGATATTCGCCCCGGCGAGGTGGATCGCCCCGGCGATGCGGAAGAACAGGCCCGGATGGTCGGCGCCGATCACGGTGATCAGCGTCGCGCCGCGCACCGGATAATATTCGGTATGGATCGAGAGCTTGTGCTGTTCGCGCCGCACCTCGGCATATTGCTTGAGGTTGTGCGCGATGATGTCGGCAGGCTCGGCGGCCCAGTAATGCTCGTCGAAACAATCTTCGAGCTTGTCGATCAGCACCGCCCGTTCACCGAGCAATTCCTCCACCTGTTCGCGCTTTGCGGCGGCGCGTTCGGCTAGCTGGTCGGTTTTGTCGCCCCCTTCCA
>DDNW01000097.1:11133-11276 GCA_002341345.1 Erythrobacter sp. UBA2510 | reverse complement strand
GGCCCGACCGCGCGGATATCGACGATCGTCAGTGCGGTCAGCAGCCGCAGCTTTTCCAGCGTGTCGACCTCGGCCACGAAGTCCTCGATCGTCTTGGGGTCGGCCAGATCGCGCTTGAAGGCGGTCGCGCTCATCAGCAGGTG
>DDNW01000097.1:10706-10947 GCA_002341345.1 Erythrobacter sp. UBA2510 | reverse complement strand
ACAGTTCCAGCGCCACCTCCGCGCCGAGGACCGAGTGGTCGCCGCCGCGCCCCTTGGCAATATCGTGCAAAAGCGTCGCGACATAGAGCGCGCGGCGGTTTTCCAGCCGCGGGATGTTGCGGGTAGAAATCGGATGGTCGCCTTCGAGATCGCCCATCTCGATCTGGTGCAGCAGTCCAATCGCGCGGATCGTGTGCTCATCGACCGTATAGTGGTGATACATGTCGAACTGCATCTGCGC
>DDNW01000097.1:0-10596 GCA_002341345.1 Erythrobacter sp. UBA2510 | reverse complement strand
CCAATCGCGCGGATGGTGTGCTCGTCCACCGTATAATGGTGGTACATGTCGAACTGCATCTGCGCGTTGACGCGGCCGAAATCGGGCACGAATCGTCCGAACACCCCTGCCTCGTTCATCCAGCGCAGCACGCTTTCCGGATCTTCATGGCCCGACAATACCTGCAGGAACAGAGCGTTGGCGCGCGGGTCCTCGCGTACCTCATGGGTAATCAGCCGCGCGTCGCGCCGCGCCATGCGCATCGTTTCAGGATGGACCTCCAGCTTCTCGCGCTCGGCGATGGCGAAGATCTCGATCAGGCGCACGGGGTCTTTCGCGAACCAGTCGTCACGCGGGGCCTCGATCCGCTCGCCCTCTATACGATATCCTTCGATCGTGCGCTCGCGCTTGGGCAGGAAGCGATCGAAAAAGCGGCGCTTCTTGCCCTTTGCCTGTTGCTGTTCTTCCAGCTGGGCGAGGAACACGCCGGACAGGTTGCCGACATGGTTCACCTGCAGGAAATAGAATTGCATGAAGCGTTCGACCGCGCTTTTACCCTTGCGGTCGGCATAGTTCATGCGCTGCGCGACCTCGCGCTGAAGGTCGAAGGTCAGGCGGTCTTCGGCACGGTTCGCAATCGTGTGCAAATGGCAGCGCACGGCCAGCAGGAATCGTTCGGCGCGGCGAAAGGTGGCGTATTCCTGAGGGGAGAACAGCCCCTTCTCGACCAGCTCGGCTGCGCTGCGCACGCGGTAGGTGTATTTGCCGATCCAGTAGAGCGTTTGCAGGTCGCGCAGCCCGCCCTTGCCCTCTTTCACATTGGGCTCGACCACGTAGCGGGAATCGCCCATCCGCTTGTGCCGCGCATCGCGCTCGGCCAGCTTTTCGCTGGTGAAGCGCGCTTCGGAACCGGGGACGACCTCGCTCCAGAAGCGGTCGCGTGCCTCGTGATACAGTTCCTTGTCGCCCCACAGATAGCGGCTTTCGAGCAGCGAGGTGCGGATCGTCAGATCCTCGTTCGCCATGCGCACCATCTCGTTCAGGGAGCGGCTGGAATGGCCGACGATCAGGCCCAGGTCCCACAGGAAATAGAGGATCGCCTCGATCGCTTGCTCGCACCAGGCAGTGGCCTTGGTCGGGGTGAGGAAGGCGATGTCGACGTCGGAAAATGGCGCCATCTCGCCGCGCCCATAGCCACCGACCGCAATCAGCGTCAGACGCTCGCCGCTCGACCGGTTGGCGACGGGATAGAGATCGCCGACGACATGATCGTGCACCATGCGGATCAGCTGATCGATCAGGAAGGCATGGCCATGGGTGATCTCGTGCCCCGCACCGGGCTTGGCCGAGAGGCGGGCCGACAATTCTTCGCGTCCCCGTGTAATGGCGTCCTTCAGGAGTGCGATCAGCGCCGGGCGCGCCTTGTCGGCGCCATCGCGCTCGACGATGGCGGCGATTTTGGCAGTAAGCGCGCGCCGGTCGATAATGGCGCGCTGGTCCGGGACGGAAATCTCTATCATTGCGTCCAGATAGAGTGGGTCGAGCCATTGTGCAAAAGCTCTCGCATGGTTCCGGTGCGCAGGAACGGGGGTTTCGCCTTGCTGTGCCCTGTGCCAAAGTCCTCTCAGTGTCGCAGGCCCGTGCAGCGAGGCCGCAAGCAGGAGTGCGCCTCGTCATGCTGGAAATGCTTGCCGCAAGCAGCGGCTCGATCGTCAACTGGAGCGATCTGGGCCTGTCGCAGGGCATCGACCTGGGCTTCTTCACCCTGCGCTATTACTCGCTCGCCTATCTCGCGGGGATCGTGCTGGGCTACTGGCACCTGTCGCGCATGGCGAAGGCGCCGGGTGCACCGCTGGCGCAGCGCCACGCCGACGACCTGTTCTTCTATTGCACCATAGGGATCATCGTGGGCGGCCGGGCCGGTTACGTCCTCTTCTATATGCCCGAATATCTGGGCACATGGGAGATGTTCAACACGCTGGGCGGCGGCATGAGCTTCCATGGCGGGCTGGTCGGCACGGTGCTGGCGATCGCCTTCGTCTCGTGGCGTCATGGCCTCAGCTTTATTCGGGTGTGCGATTATCTTTCTGTAAACGTGGGTTTTGGCATGTTGTTCGGGCGGCTGGCCAATTTCATCAATGGCGAGCTTTGGGGGCGACCGACGGACGGCACATGGGGCATGATTTTCTGCGACGAGGGTATCCGCGCGGGCGAGTGCATGAGCAGCTTCGTGCCGCGCCATCCCAGCCAGCTGTACGAGGCGGCGCTGGAGGGCGCGCTGGTGATCGTGGTGATGCTGTCGCTGTTCTGGCTGACCCGCGCACGCTTCCGACCCGGCCTGCTCGTGGGCGTGTTCACTTCGCTGATCGCCAGTGGCCGCTTCGTGGTCGAATTCTTCCGCGAACCCGATTCGCAACTGAGCGAGTTCGCGGCGCGCACGGGACTTTCGATGGGGCAATGGCTGACCATTCCCTTGATCCTTGCCGGTCTGGCGCTGGTGATCTGGGCGCTGTCGCGCAAACCGCTGGCCAGCGGCGCGCCCGTAAAGGCCTGAGGCACGTATGAGCGAGGCCCAGGACTTACCACTCGCCGACAAATTCCGGCGGCTGATCGAGACGCAGGGCCCGATGAGCCTGATGGAATATATGGGCGAGGCCAACGCCCGCTATTACGCCACCCGCGATCCGCTGGGCGCCAAGGGCGATTTCATCACCGCGCCCGAAATCAGCCAGGTCTTCGGCGAGTTGATCGGCCTGTGGCTGGTCGATGTGTGGATCCGCGCGGACAAGCCCGATCCGGTCCATTTTGTGGAACTGGGGCCAGGGCGCGGGACGCTGGCGAAGGATGCGTTGCGCGTGATGGCGCGCTACGATCTCGTGCCGCAGGTCCATTTCGTCGAAGGCTCGCCGACCCTGCGCGAGGCGCAGGAAAAGGCCGTCCCCGGTGCCACTTTCCATGACGATTTGTCCGACATCCCCGAGAATGCGCCGATCCTGCTTGTTGCCAATGAATTCCTCGACGCGCTGCCGGTACGCCAGCTGGTGCGGACCGGCGAGGGCTGGCGCGAGGTTATGGTCGCGGTGAAGAACGAGCGGTTCGCGCTTATGGCAGGCAGCGAACCGCGCGATGACAGCGTGCCCGCCTCACGCCGCAATCTGCCCAAGGGCACGGTGCTCGAGATGAGCCCGGCCTGCGCCGCAGTGATGGGCGAGATCGGACAACGGCTTGCCTTGCAGGGCGGCACGGCGCTGATCATCGACTATGGTTATACCGAACCGCGTGCAGGTTCTTCGGTGCAGGCGGTGCGTGAGCATAGCAAGGTCGATGCGATGGAAGCGCCGGGCGAAGCTGACCTGACCGCGCATGTCGATTTCGTGCTGATGCGGCATATCGCCGCCAGCAAGGGCGCGCGCTGGCTGGGGACCGTGGAACAGGGCCGCTGGCTCAGGCGACTGGGCGTGGACAGGCGGGCAGAGGCGCTGGCGCAGGCCGCGCCCGACCAGAAGGCAAAAGTGCTGAGCGGAAGGGACCGGCTGGTCGATGTCGACCAGATGGGCGAATTGTTCAAGGTTATGGGGCTGGCGGCACCGGGCTGGCCCAGCGGCGAAGGCTTCGCCTAGTCGGCGATGGCGGTGCGCGGCAGGGTAATCCGGGCGACAAGGCCGTCAGGCGCGAAGCTGCGTTCCCAGCTGCCCTGTAACTGGCTGGTGACGCTCATTTCGACCAGCCTCGTGCCGAAGCCCGGTGTTGCATCGGGGGCGCCCTCCGGGCCACCCGTCTCGCGCCAGATGAGCACGATGTTATCCGCATCGCCCTCCAGCGTCAGCGTGATCCGTCCTTCATCGACCGACAGCGCGCCATATTTCGCCGAGTTGGTTGCGAGCTCGTGGAAGATCAGCGCCAGCGGCGTCGCCGCGCGTGCCGAAACGCAAGCATCGTCTCCGCTTACGACAATCCGCTCCTCGCCTTCGTCCGCGCGATAGGGGGCAAAGATATTCTCCAGCAGGCCGAGCAGGCTCTCGCGCGCTTCGCCGCCTTCCGGACGGACGAAATCGTGGGCTCGGCTGAGCGCGCGCAGGGTTGCGACCAGCTCGTCGGCGAACTCCTTGTTGTCCGGGCGTCGGCGCACACGCAATGCGATCAGGCCGGTGACCACGGCAAATATATTCTTGATCCGGTGCGCCAGCTCGCGCGAGAGCATGTCGTGGCTTTCCATCACCCGGTGCACGGCATCGATATCGGTCACGGTGCCGAACCAGCGCGTACCGCCAATATCCGCATCGGGCACCGGCACGGCGCGCGAGAGGACCCAGTGCCACGAACCATCGGCATGCAGGATACGATATTCGACGTCGAAAGGTTCCCCCTTTTCGAAGCAGCGGTAGCAGCGGTCAAAAACTTCGGGTGCGTCGTCGAGGTGAATGAAGGGGCGCCACTCTTCTGCCGTTCGTGGCGGCGCTTTGCCGGTCACCTCTTGCCAGCGGGCATTCCAGGTATCGAAATTGCCATCGCTATCGGCCGACCATGCCATTTGCGGGACGCCGTCGAGCATGGCGCGCAAGCGCTCCTCACGCTCTGCAACGGCTTGCCGCGCGCGCATGTCCGCGCGATGTGAGGTGAGCCGTCGCATCACCGCCTGCCCGAGCACTGCCAGCCCTTCGCGCTGGAAATCGTTCAGGCCGTCCGGGCGCGGCTCGGTATCAATGATACACAGGGCGCCGAGCGGTGCGCCCTCTACGGAGATCAGCGGCTGGCCAGCGTAGAACCGGATTCCGGGTTGGCCCGTGACAAGCGCATTTTTAGCAAAGCGCGGGTCGCGCCGCGCATCTTGAACTTCCATCAGGCCGGGGGTGAGCATGGCATGGGCGCAGAAAGACACATCGCGCAGGGTTTCGCTAACGTCGAGCCCGACCCCGGCGAGGAATTGCTGGCGCACATCTTCGACCAGCGAGACTTGCGCGATCGGCACATCGCATAATTTTGCCGCGAAGGTGGAAATCGCTTCCAGTTCGGGGTCGTTTGCCAGCGGATCGGCAATGAAGCTGTCGAGTACGCGCAGTCGCTCCGCCTCATCCGTGATCAACGGATGGCGACCGGGCGCCGCCACGGGCGTTTGAGGTTCTGACAGTTTCATTGATGGAATCGTCTTAGGCGCAGTCTAACCGCAATCGGCAAGATTTCAAAATAATAGCGCCGAAGGGGGCTCATCCTTCGGCCTCAGAAGTTTGCGGTTGGCCGGAAATTTATCGCAATTTTTCAGTAAGGTGCAAAATGCACGCCGTTCCGGCGCAGGCATGACAGATCCTACAGGCATGGCAGCCCCTAGACGTCGAGGTTCGCCACATTCAGCGCATTATCCTGAATGAACTCGCGGCGCGGTTCGACCAGATCGCCCATCAAACGGGTGAAAATCTCGTCGGTGACGTCCGCATCCTCGACCTTGACCTGCAGCAACACGCGCGCATCGGGATCGAGCGTGGTTTCCCACAATTGCTCGGCATTCATCTCGCCCAGCCCCTTGTAACGGCTGATCGACATGCCCTTGCGCCCGGCGGCAAGGATCGCCTCGAGCAATTGCGCGGGGCGCGTGATCGCATCCTCGGTGGCGGTAACGGGGGCCTCGGCCTCGTCGCCATCCGCGTCGGCAGCTTCGGATTCGGGCTCGGCGCTGCCGGCCTTCACCAGCCGCGAGGGGCGGGCATAGGCCTCGGCCATTTCGGCAGCGAGCGTGTGCAGCTTGCGCGCTTCGGCGCTGGTCAGGAAATTGGCGTCTATCTCGTGCACGTCGGTCACGCCGCGCCACTTGCGGAAGAAGCGCACCGGGCCGCCCGCCACGTATTCGGAACTCCATTCGGCATCGGGATCGCCCATCGCCATGCGTTCGGCCGCATAATCGAGCGCCTTGGCGCGCATTGCCGGATCGAGCGTCGGATCGAGTGCGCCGGCAAGTGCGATATGTTCGATGATCGCGTAATCGTAGCGACGCGGCACGAAGGCGATCAGGTTCTTCATCCGCAATGCGTGTTCGACCATGGCACGCAGATCGTTGCCGCTGCGCGACCCGCCAACGGTTTCGAGCACGCGATTATGCAAACCCGCATCGACGAGATAGCGGTCGAGCGCACCCTGATCCTTCAGATAGACCTCGGACCGGCCCTTCGCGACCTTGAACAGCGGCGGCTGGGCGATGAACAGGTGGCCCGCCTTGATGATTTCGGGCATCTGGCGGTGGAAGAAGGTGAGCAGCAAGGTGCGGATGTGTGCACCGTCGACGTCGGCGTCGGTCATGATCACGATCTTGTGATAGCGCAGCTTGCTCAGGTCGAACTCGTCGCGCAGGCCGGTGCCCATCGCCTGGATCAGCGTGCCGACTTCCTTGGAGCCGATGATCCGGTCGAAACGGGCGCGTTCGACATTGAGAATCTTGCCCTTGAGCGGCAGGATGGCCTGGTACTGGCTGTCGCGGCCCGACTTGGCCGAACCGCCGGCCGAATCGCCCTCGACCAGAAAGATTTCCGACTTGGCCGGATCGCGCTCGCGGCAGTCGGACAGTTTGCCGGGCAGGCTGGCCACGCTCATCGCGCCCTTGCGGCTCATTTCGCGTGCGCGGCGTGCGGCCTCGCGGGCGGCGGCGGCATCGACGACCTTCTGGATGACCTCTTTCGCCAGCGCGGGGTTTTCCTCCAGCCACTCGGTCATCTTGTCGCCCATCAGCGCTTCGAGCGGCTGGCGGACTTCGGAACTGACCAGCTTGTCCTTGGTCTGCGAGCCAAACTTGGGATCGGGCAGCTTGACCGAGACGATGGCCGTCAGACCCTCGCGCATGTCCTCGCCCGACAGGCTGACCTTCTCGCGCTTCATCAGGCCGGAGCTTTCGGCGTAATTATTGAGCGTGCGGGTCAGCGCCGAGCGGAAGGCGGCGAGGTGGGTGCCGCCGTCACGCTGCGGAATGTTGTTGGTGAAGCACAGCACGTTCTCGTAATAGGAATCGTTCCATTCCAGCGCGATCTCTATGCCGATGCCGTCCTTCTCGGCGGTAATGGCGATCGGGTCGGGCAGCAGCGGCTGCTTGTTGCGGTCCAGATAGCTGACAAAGGCGGCGATCCCACCCTCGTAATACATTTCGTGTTCCTTGACCTCCTCGTGGCGCAGGTCGCGCAGCCGGATGCGGACGCCCGAATTGAGGAAGGCCAGCTCGCGATAGCGGTGTTCGAGCTTCTCGAAATCGAACTCGATGACGTTCTTGAAGGTCTGCTCGCTCGCCTTGAAGGTGACGCGGGTGCCCTTCTTGTATCCATTTTCGTCGCTATTGCCATCGACCCTGGGCGCATCGCCGCGCACTTCGAGCGGGGCGACGGCATCGCCATGTTCGAAACGCATCCAGTATTCCTTGCCGTTCCGCCAGACCACCAGCTCGAGCCACTCGCTGAGCGCATTTACGACCGACACGCCCACGCCGTGCAGGCCGCCCGACACCTTGTAGGCGTTGTCGTCGCTGGTGTTCTCGAACTTACCCCCCGCATGCAACTGGGTCATGATGACCTCGGCGGCGGATACGCCCTCTTCCTTGTGCATGTCGACCGGGATGCCACGGCCATTGTCCTCGACACTGACCGAGCCATCGGGGTTGAGTTCGATCAGGACGAGGTCGCAATGCCCCGCCAGCGCCTCGTCGATGGCATTGTCCGAAACCTCGAACACCATGTGGTGCAGGCCCGATCCGTCATCGGTGTCGCCGATATACATGCCGGGGCGCTTGCGCACGGCGTCCAGACCCTTGAGAACCTTGATGCTTTCGGCACCGTATTCGCCCATCTGGCGGACTTTTTCAGGAGTTCCCTCAAGGGGTTTGTCGTTATTGTCACTCATGACGATCATATAGGCGCGCGAAGGCCCGATCCCAAGCTTTACGGGGCTCTTGCGCTATCCTTTTCCACTACCCGATAGAGCGGCCCGAAAACCGCAGTATAGTGGCACCGATCCGGTTGAGGAGCGTTCCGCAGCCATGACAATGATGCTGATCGTGGTCGCGGTGGTTTCGGGTGCCTTGCTCGTTGGTGCCGCATGGGGCCTGTACGGACCGCTGACCAGGCACGCAGAGGGCTTTCTGGTGGCGCTGGCGGGCGGGGCTTTGCTGCTCTCCGTTGTGACCGAGCTGATCGAGCCCTCGATGCGCGAAAGCACGCTGCTGGTCTCAGGCATCGGGGTTGCGCTGGGTGCGGCCATGTTCGCTGGAATAGACTATCTGATTGACGAGAAGTGGGGGCCCTCGAAAGGGGGCGGGCTGCTTGCGGCCATCACGCTGGACGGCATTCCGGAGAATCTGGCGCTGGGTGTTGCGCTGATCGGCGCGGGCGTGCCGGAAGTCGCTGCGCTGGCTGGCTCGATCCTGCTCTCCAACCTGCCTGAGGCTGCGGGCGGCGCCCGGCAGATGCGTGAGAGCGAGATGGGCAAGGGGCAGGTGATGCTACTGTGGGCGGCAACAGCAGCAGTGCTGTCGGCAGCGGCGATCGCAGGCAATCTGCTGCTGGCCAATGCCAGCGTGCATTTGCTTGCCATCATTCGCTGCTTTGCCGCAGGGGCCGTGATCGCGAGTCTGGCGACAGAGGTTTTTCCGCAGGCCTTTCGCGAGGACCGCCACCTCGCGGGGATCGCTACGGCTGTGGGCGTGCTGCTGGCGTTGGGGTTGGGCGAGTTGAAATGATTTATGGCATCAAAACGGCAACAGCCGCCTTCGCGAGTGCGAAAGCGGCCGTCCGTTCGGCAGGCTCCGGCTAGCCGGAACCTGCCCATCAATCTCGGCTCATTTCAGGGCGAGTGTGGCAGGCTTTTCGATCCCCATTTCGGCGAGCTTGGCGGCGGCTTGCTCGACAACGCCAGCCTTGCAGGCGCGATATTCAGACTTGCCGATGGCGGCGAAGGCGCCGATCGGCTTGACACATAGCTCTTCGCTGGCGATTGTAATGCGCTTGGCGAGGGTCTTCTGGCCCTGCTCGGTGCTCAGGTCGAGGTCGGAAAAAGCCACCTTGGTGCTGACGATGTCTCCGCTGGTGACAACTTCGGACTTGGCAGTGGCGGCCATCGGGGTGGCAGCGGCAAGAACGGCGGCAGTGGCCAGGATTGCGGTCTTGATCATCATGTAGTTCCTCATTCGATAAGGTTGAGACAACCCTTCGAGGGACATCCTTTATGCTTTCGCCCATTGTTGTGCAGTGCAGCGCAAAATTCCGCAAATGCGAAGAGAGTCACACGTGTTGCGCATTTCGCAACATGCTTTTCGGCATTCGCGAACTTTTCCCCAGCCCCTTCACCAGACGTGTTTGCAGAGCGGGGCCAGCAGGCCTGCCGCGCTGGACACCTGCCCGCCGCGGGGGCAAACGCTTGGCCCATGAACAGCGACCATCTCCCCGATTCCATCCTCATCGTCGATTTCGGCAGCCAGGTGACCCAGCTGATCGCGCGCCGCGTGCGCGAGGCCGGGGTCTATTCCGAAATTGCGCCTTTCTCAGCGGCCGAACAAGCATTCCACCGCCTCCAGCCCAAGGGCATCATCCTGTCCGGCTCGCCCGCTGGCGTTCCGGAGGAAGGAAGCCCGCGCGCGCCCGAACTGCTGTTCAAGGCCGGCCTGCCGATTCTGGGCATTTGCTACGGCCAGCAGGTGATGAGCCACCAGCTGGGCGGCGAGGTCCGGCCCGGCCACGAGACGGGTGAGGGCGGCGAGTTCGGCCGCGCCTATCTTACCGTGACCAAGGATTGCGCCCTGTTCGACGGATTGTGGCAGGTGGGCGAGCGCCATCAGGTGTGGATGAGCCACGGTGACAAGGTCACCAAGTTCGCGCCCGGCTTCGAAATTGTCGCCACCAGCGACGGCGCCCCCTTCGCGGTTATCGCGGACGAGGAACGCAAGTTCTATGGCACACAGTTCCACCCGGAGGTGGTGCACACGCCCGACGGGGCGAAGCTGATCGCCAATTTCGTGCGCCATGTCTGCGGGCTGGCGGGCGACTGGACCATGGCCGAGTTCCGCAAGACCAAGATTGCCGAGATCCGCGAGCAAGTGGGCGATGGCAAGGTCATCTGCGGGCTGTCGGGCGGGGTCGATTCCTCGGTCGCGGCGGTCCTCATCCACGAGGCGATCGGCGACCAGCTGACCTGCGTTTATGTCGATACCGGCCTGATGCGGGCGGGCGAATCGGAGCAGGTGGTCAGCCTGTTCCGCGACAAATACAACATCCCGCTGATCCATCGCGACGCCTCCGATCTGTTCCTGGATGAGCTGGACGGCGTCGACGATCCCGAAAAGAAGCGCAAGATCATCGGCCGCATCTTCATCGATGTGTTCGAGGAGGAGGCCGGCAAGGTCGGCGGCGCCGAATTCCTCGCGCAAGGCACGCTCTATCCCGACGTGATCGAGAGTGTCTCCTTCGCCGGAGGTCCCTCCGTCACCATCAAGTCGCATCATAATGTCGGCGGCCTGCCGGAGCGGATGAACATGAAGCTGGTCGAGCCGCTGCGCGAGCTGTTCAAGGACGAGGTGCGCGCCCTGGGCCATGAGCTTGGCCTGCCGGCCAGCTTCATCGGCCGCCACCCCTTCCCCGGCCCCGGCCTCGCCATCCG
>DDNW01000169.1 GCA_002341345.1 Erythrobacter sp. UBA2510 | reverse complement strand
CTGCGCTTCGCTATCCGCGAAGGTGGCCGCACCGTCGGTTCGGGGGTTGTCAGCAAGATCACGAAGTAATATAGGCGCGCGCACGGCGGGGGATTCGTCCCCCGCCACCGCAATTCAAGGAGGGCCGCCCCTCACCGAGAAATTCGGTCGGGTGGGGCGGTTCTTTGTTTTTTGGAAGTCTGGCCGCAGGGTTTGGCTTCTTGGCTCTTTCGCATCGGTGTAGGTAATGGAAGCTCAGAATATCCGTATTCGTCTCAAGGCGTTCGATCATCGCGTTCTCGACCAGGCTACTGGCGAAATCGCTGACACGGCGCGTCGGACGGGTGCCCTCATTCGCGGTCCCATTCCCCTGCCGACGCGTATCGAGAAATTCACCGTGAACCGCGGCCCGCACATCGACAAGAAGTCGCGGGAGCAGTTCGAGGTACGCACTTACAAGCGGCTGCTCGACATCGTGCAGCCCAACGCCCAGACGGTCGATGCGCTGATGAAGCTCGATCTGGCCGCTGGCGTAAACGTCGAGATCAAGCTGGCCTAAGCGGCTTGGTCTGGCGGGTCCGGTAACGGACCGCAGACAAAGAGATACCGCCGGATTTATCCGGGCCGCGTCTCCCGTCTCGCTTTTCCCTTATCGGAAAGGCACTCAGCCCGGACGGGGCGACGCATGAGATCAATGGGCTGAACACGCCTTCCGGGATGGTCCTGGCAGGCCTCTGTTGAGGAGTTTTGATCATGCGCACTGGCGTGATCGCGAAGAAAGTCGGGATGACCCGCCTGTTCCAGGAAGATGGTCGGCATGTGCCGGTCACCGTTCTGGCGCTTGAAGGCTGTCAGGTTACCGCACATCGTACTGCCGACCGCGACGGCTATTATTCGGTTCAGGTCGGGGCGGGCGAAGCCAAGCACAAGAACGTCAACAAGCCGCAGCGCGAAGCTTTCGCCAAGGCTGAGGTCGGTCTGAAGCAGAAGGTTGCCGAATTCCGCGTTGACGGCGAAGATGGCCTGCTGCCCGTCGGTTCGCACATTTCCGCCGAGCATTTCATTGCCGGCCAGAAGGTCGACATCACCGGCCACACGCAGGGCAAGGGCTTTGCCGGCGCGATGAAGCGCTGGGGCTTCGGCGGTCTGCGCGCGACGCACGGCGTCTCGGTCTCGCACCGTTCGCACGGTTCGACGGGTAACCGTCAGGATCCGGGCAAGGTTTTCAAGAACAAGAAGATGGCCGGCCACATGGGCGACCGTCAGCGCACCCAGCAGAACCTCGAAGTCGTGCGGACCGACGCCGACCGTGGTCTGATCTTCGTGCGTGGCTCGGTTCCGGGCTCGAAGAACGGCTGGCTGCTGGTCCGCGACGCGGTGAAGCTGCCAATACCCGAAGAGGCACCGTTCCCGGGTGCGATCCTCGAGAAGAAGAGCACTGCTCCCGAGCACGAGGAAGCGCCCGCCGGCATGGTCGAGGCCGCTGCCGAGCACGAAGTGAACCCCGATGTTGATGCCGCGCATCAGGCGCAGCTCCTCGAGGAGCAGCAGTCCGGTGCCGGTGACGATGTTACCCCCGCCGCTGGCGCAGAGAACAACACCGACGGCGCCGCCGACGGTGAGAGCAAGGAGTCCTGATCGTGAAGGTCAAGGTCCAGAATATCGACGGCAAGGCCGCCGGTGACGTCGAGCTGAACGATGCCGTGTTCGGTGTCGAGCCGCGCGCCGACATCCTGCACCGCGTCGTGACGTGGCAGCTTGAGAACCGCCGCGGCACCGCGCGCCCGACGCGTGAGCGTTCGGACGTGGCCCGCACCGGCAAGAAGTGGGGCAAGCAGAAGGGTGGCGGCACGGCTCGTCACGGCGACCGCGCAGCCCCGATCTTCGTCGGTGGCGGCAAGGCCCATGGTGCCCGCAAGCGTGATTTCGAGCCCTCGCTCAACAAGAAGATCCGTGCGCTCGGCCTGAAGATGGCGCTGTCGAGCAAGGCGAAGGACGGCCTCGTGGTTATCGACTCGCTTGATCTCAGCGATGCCAAGACCAAGGCGCTCAAGAGCCAGATCGACAAGAATGGCTGGGCCGGCAAGATTCTCGTGATCGACGGCGAGACCGTGGCGGACAGCTTCGCCAAGGCCGCTGGCAACCTCCCGGGCGTGAACGTACTCCCGGCGATCGGTGCCAATGTCTACGACATCCTCAACCACGACACGCTGGTCCTGACCAAGGACGCGGTCGCCAAGCTGGAGGCGCGGTTCAATGGCTAAGAAAGACGCAATTGACGCCCGTCACTACGACGTGATCCTGGCGCCGCACATCACCGAGAAATCGACGCTGCTGTCCGAGAACAATGCGGTCGTCTTCAAGGTGGCGAACACGGCGACCAAGCCGCAGATCAAGGCTGCTGTCGAGGCGCTGTTCGATGTGAAGGTCGAAGGCGTGAACACGATCGTGGCCAAGGGCAAGACCAAGCGCTGGAAGGGCAAGCCCTACAAGCGCGTTGACTCCAAAAAGGCGATTGTCAGGCTGGCCGAAGGTCAGTCGATCGACATCACCGAGGGTGTGAGCTGATCCGATGGCATTGAAAAACTACAACCCGACAAGCCCCGCCCGTCGCGGCCTGGTCCTGGTCGACAAGTCGGCGCTGCACAAGGGCAGCCCGGTCAAGTCGCTGACCCGTGGCAAGACGAAGACCGGCGGTCGCAACAACAAGGGCCACGTGACCTCGCGTGGCAAGGGCGGCGGTCACAAGCAGAAGTACCGCATCGTCGATTTCAAGCGTCGCAAGTGGGACGTCGAAGGCACCGTGGAGCGGATCGAATACGATCCCAACCGCACCGCCTTCATCGCGCTCATCAAGTATGACGACGGCGAGTTGGCCTATATTATTGCGCCGAACCGCGTTGCGGCGGGCGACAAGGTGATCGCTGGCGAGCGGACCGACACCAAGCCGGGCAATGCGATGCCGTTGGGCAACATGCCGGTCGGCACGATCTGCCACAACGTCGAGATGAAGCCGGGCAAGGGCGGCCAGATCGCCCGTTCGGCAGGCACTTATGTCCAGCTCGTCGGTCGCGACCGTGGCATGGTCATCGTACGTCTGAACTCGGGCGAACAGCGTTACCTGCCGTCGGCCTGCATGGGCACTGTCGGTGCGGTGTCGAACCCCGACAACCAGAACCAGAACTTCGGCAAGGCCGGGCGCAAGCGCTGGATGGGCGTCAAGCCGCTCACCCGCGGCGTTGCCAAGAACCCCGTCGACCACCCGCACGGTGGTGGCGAGGGCAAGACCAGCGGTGGCCGTCATCCGGTGACGCCGACCGGCAAGCCGACCAAGGGTGCGCGCACCCGCAGCAACAAGCAGACGGACAAGATGATCATCCGTTCGCGTCACGCGAAGAAGAAGAGGTAAGCGACGATGGCACGTTCCGTCTGGAAAGGTCCGTTCGTAGATCTGCACCTTCTCAAGAAGGCGCAGGAGGCTCAGGAAGCCAACTCCACCAAGCCGATCAAGACCTGGTCGCGCCGTTCCACGGTGCTGCCCGACTTCGTCGGCCTGACCTTCAACGTCTATAACGGACAGAAGTTCATTCCCGTCTCGGTCAACGAGGAAATGGTCGGCCACAAGCTCGGCGAGTTCGCGCCTACGCGCAGCTTCCCGGGTCACGCCGCCGACAAGAAGGGCAAGCGCTGATGGGCAAGGCAAAATCTCCCCGCCGGGTGGCAGAGAACGAGGCACTGGCCGTGGGCACGACTATTCGTGGCTCGGCGCAGAAGCTCAATCTCGTTGCGGCCCTGATCCGCGGCAAGAAGGCCGAAGAGGCATTGAACATCCTGACCTTCTCGAAGCGCGCCATGGCGCGTGACGCGAAGAAGGTGCTCGCTTCGGCCATCGCCAATGCCGAGAACAACCACGACCTCGACGTCGACGCGCTCGTCGTCGCCGAGGCCAGCGTCGGCAAGTCGATCACCATGAAGCGTTTCGCCACGCGCGGCCGCGGCAAGTCGACCCGCATCCTGAAGCCGTTCAGTCGGCTGCGGATCGTCGTGCGCGAGCAAGAGGAGGCCTGATATGGGTCATAAGAGCAATCCGATCGGCCTGCGCCTGCAGATCAACCGTACCTGGGACAGCCGCTGGTATGCCGAGGGCGCTGACTACAGTCAGCTGCTCAAGGAAGACATCGAGATCCGCAAGTACATCATCAGCTCGCTGCCGCAGGCGGCGATCTCGAAGGTGGTGATCGAGCGTCCGGCCAAGCTGTGCCGCGTGTCGATCTATGCTGCGCGTCCGGGCGTCATCATCGGCAAGAAGGGCGCGGACATCGAAAAGCTGCGCACCAAGCTGGCCAAGATGACCGCAAGCGAAGTGAAGCTGAACATCGTTGAAATCCGCAAGCCGGAAATCGA
>DDNW01000101.1:18655-18786 GCA_002341345.1 Erythrobacter sp. UBA2510 | reverse complement strand
GTCGAGGATCGCGCAATAGCGGGCATAGGACGCGCTCTGCTCCTCGGTCAGCGAGGGAATGCCCTCGAACCCGGCCATGAACACCGCCGGGATCGCCTCGTCGCCGTGGACGTCCATGGCGAAGTCGACGG
>DDNW01000101.1:17450-18539 GCA_002341345.1 Erythrobacter sp. UBA2510 | reverse complement strand
GCCATGGCGAAGTCGACGCCGGTTTCGTCCATCGCATTGCGAATGGCGAGCACTTCGGGCGATCTCTCCGCCGTCGGCTCATGCCATTCGCGATTAAGGTTCACGCCCGCCGCATTGGTCCGCAGATGACCGCGGAAGCTGCCGTCCGGATTGCAATTGGGCACGACATGCAGGCGGCATTTCTGCCTTAGCGCGCGCCCGACCGGATCGGCGGGATCGGTCAGCACCTCCAGCGCACCTTCCATCCACCATTCGGCCATGCTCTCGCCGGGATGCTGGCGCGCGTAGAGCCACACCTGCGTTGCCCCGTCGCCCATCTCGAGGCAGTCGATACTGCGCCCGTCCAGCGTCAGGCCGAGCATGCGGTGCGTCACGCCCTCGCATGCGGCGCTTTCGGCGACGAGATCCTCGTGCTGCTCCATCGAATAAGGCGCGAAATAGGCAAGCCAGACCAGCTCGCCGGTTGGTTGGTAGCGGATGGTCAGCGTGCCGCCGTCCTCGTCCTTGTCATAGCGCGAGGTGGCCCGGCCCCAATAAAGCCGATCCTCCGATACGCAGGCATGATAGTTCGGCCACCCCGCCGGATAGGCTGACGCTTCGAGCCCGGTGATTCGCAGCTCCAGCTCCCGTCCTTGCGCATTGGCGACGCGGAAGTGGAACCATTGCGCGAACTGTCCACCCTCGTCGGCGGGAATGGTCAGCGTCGCCCTGGCGCCGTCGATGGCGGTGACGGCTATGCTGCCGCTGTCGAAGCTGTCGGTGATCAGGATGTCGGTTTGCGGGTTGCTCATGCGATCGGGCTCATTTCACTTCGATCGTTTCGCCGGATTGGCCGGGGAAACCGGCGAACAACGCGGAGGCAAGCCGTTTCGCGGCGGCTGCCGGTGCCGTCTGGTCGCTGTTGGTTGTCGAGATCATTTGCGCGCGCCCGCTCCACAGTTCCGGGCCAAAGTCGGCAGGTCGGATCGAAACGACGAGGATGGAGGCAACTTCGTCCGGCGGAGGGCCCGCCAGCGAGTTGAGATTTATACCGACCCCAAGGCCGAGGCCCGAACCGTGGCTGCCCGTAGCGGCCCCTCCACCGACCGA
>DDNW01000101.1:16248-17381 GCA_002341345.1 Erythrobacter sp. UBA2510 | reverse complement strand
ACCCCGCCGTTGCGGGCCGCCTGCCTCACGGTCTGCTCGGCCGCAACATAGGCGGTGATCGGCGCATCGGGATCGATGACAAAACCGAGCAATTCCAGTTGTTCGCCCACTGCGGCGCGGAAGGTCGCATTTTCGAGGCCTTGTTTCTCCTCCTGGGTGGCGTCCGGTGCCGGGGCCAGCGCAATCGGCCCGGAAAGAGGCATTTCGGGCGCCTCGCCGACAAAGCGGGTTACCTCGACCGGGCCAGTATAGGCAGGGGTAGTGCATGCTGAGAGTGCCAAAGCGGCACTACTCATTATGAGGGCCGTGCAAATCGGGCGGAAATACATCATCACTCTCCCTACACCTGTTGGGACAACGCACGAAGCGGCGTGCCGTGCCAATCGGGCACTTTTTGATCTAACTGGCGTTAATGGCTGGTTTTTCAATTGCTGCTAAGAGGCAGGAATGCATTCTAATTCTCGTTGTCCCGTCCTTGTTACCGGTGGCGCCGGCTATATCGGCAGCCATGCCGTGCTCGCGCTGCTCGACCGCGGCTGGGAAGTGGCCGTCATCGACAATCTGACGACCGGCTTTCGCTTCGCCGTGCCGCCGGGCGCCGCTTTTTACGAGGGCGATATCGAAGATGGCGAGCTGGTTGCGCGGATCGTGGCCGAACAGAACATCGGCGCGGTGATGCATTTCGCCGGGTCGATCGTGGTCCCCGAATCGGTCGAGAACCCGCTCAAATATTATCACAACAATACGGCCAAGAGCCGCAGCCTGATCGATACGCTGGTCGAGGCCGGCGTGCCGCATTTCATATTTTCGAGTACGGCGGCAACCTATGGCTCGCCCAGGGTCTCGCCGGTGCGCGAGGATAGCCCGACCCAGCCGATCAACCCCTATGGCTGGTCGAAGCTGATGACCGAGCAGATGCTATCCGACGTTTCGGCGGCACATGCGTTAAATTATTGCGCGCTGCGCTATTTCAACGTCGCGGGTGCCGATCCGCAGGCGCGCAGCGGCCAGTCCACGGCTGGCGCAACGCATCTGATCAAGGTCGCGGTCGAGGCGGCGCTGGGCAAGCGCGACCATGTCAGCGTGTTCGGGACCGATTACGAGACGCCCGACGGCACCGGCGTGCGCGACTA
>DDNW01000101.1:4139-16113 GCA_002341345.1 Erythrobacter sp. UBA2510 | reverse complement strand
CGCTGATCGAAGAGCCGAGCCGCTCGATGGTGATGAATTGCGGCTATGGGCGCGGTTTTTCTGTGCTCGAAGTGCTCGATGCGGTCGACCGGGTGACCAATATGAAGATCGAGCGGCGCATGTCGCCTCGCCGCCCGGGCGATCCGCCGACACTGATCGCCGATCCCTCGCGCCTCAGGGCAGCGCTGCCATGGGAGCCCGCGCATGCCGATCTCGAGCAGATCGTCACCCATGCTCTGGCGTGGGAGCGCCGTCTGGCCGAGATTCGCGAATCCGTCGGTTGACTTTCACCCCTCGCCCGACTACCCGCCCAGCCTGATTTGACGGCATCGGGGTTTGTGCCTGCGGTGCCGCTTCTTTTTTACCGGGTTAGAACCATGAAGATTCGCAACAGCCTCAAGTCGCTGAAGAACCGCCATCGCGATAACCGCGTGATTCGTCGTCGTGGCCGCACCTATGTGATCAACAAGACCAACCGCCGCTTCAAGGCCCGCCAGGGCTAAGCGCCGGTCGCCGAACGTTACGGCCCAACAGGGCCGCAGGTCGGACAGTTGAAAAGCCCTCGCATTGCGGGGGCTTTTTGCGTTGAACCTCACAAAATCCGGTACATGACCAGCGCATCGACGTAACGCCCCTCGGGCAGGCGGAAGGCCTGCGCAAGCCGCCCGACTTCGCTCATCCCGACCGAGCGCCACAAGTGGATCGCGGCGGCATTGGTGGCGATGACGAGATTGAACTGCATCGCCCGGTAGCCCATCGCCCTGGCTCGTGCGAAGCTGTCTTCGGCCATGGCCCGCGCCACACCTCCTGCGCGCGCTTCGGGCAGAACCATGTACCCGGCATTGGCGACATGGGCGGCGGGGCCGGTCGAATTGGGCTTCATATAATAGGTGCCGACGACCTTGCCCGAAGCTTCGGCCACGAACACGCTTTTGTCGGCCGCAAACCAATAAGCGAAGGCCTGCTCGCGGCTGGCGGCGGGATCGACCGGATAGGTCGTGCCGTCGCGAATCACGGGCTCGAGGATCGCCCACAGCGCATCATCGTCACCCGAAGTGGCGGATCGGATCGACAGGTCTCGGGGGCGGTCGGTCACGGTCAGTACCTGCTCTGTCCGGTTCGGTCCGCCAAGACAATTGTCATTGCCTGCCACCGTCGCTAGGCGGCGTTGCGTATTCCATGGACGTCATTCTCACCTCCACCCTCGTCGTCGCACTGGCCGAGATCGGCGACAAGACCATGTTGCTCGCCATCGTGCTGGCGACCCGGTTTCGCAAGCCGGTGCCGATCATCGCAGGGATTTTCGTAGCGACCATCGCCAACCATGCGCTGGCGGCGCTGGTCGGTTCGACTATTGCCGGGTTGCTCGAAGGCGCGTGGTTCCGTTACGCGGTGGGCATCAGCTTCGTCGCGATGGCGGCGTGGACACTGGTGCCCGACAAGCTCGACGATGATGAGGAGCCGAACGCTCGCTTCGGCCCGTTCCTGACCACGACTGTGGCCTTCTTCCTCGTGGAGATGGGCGACAAGACGCAGATCGCGACGATCGCTTTGGGTGCTCAATACCAGAACGTCGCGCTGGTCGCGCTGGGCACGACGCTCGGCATGATGCTGGCGAATGTCCCGGCGGTTTATGCGGGCAATGCGATCGTTGAGCGCGTGCCGCTGAAGCTGGTGCGGATGCTGGCGGCGTTGCTGTTCCTCGCCATCGGGCTCTGGATCATCGCAGAGACCTTCTGGGGCTAGGCGCCCTCAAGCCCTGGGCGATTGCCGCCGGTAGCTGAGCGCCTCTGCCACGTGGACCCGCCCGACCTCGCGTACACCTGCAAGGTCGGCAATCGTGCGGGCCACGCGCAGCATCCGCGTATAGCCACGCGCCGACAGCCGCATCGCCTCGGCGGCTTGCAACAGCAGCTTGCGCCCGGCTTCGTCGGGTGTCGCAAACTCCTCCAGCGCCTCGCCCTCCAGCTCGGCATTTGATCGCAGCCCCCGTGCATTCTGCACCTTGCGTGCCGCCGCCACCCGTGCGGCTACCTCGCCGCTGCCTTCGGCGGGCGGGGGCAGGGCAAGGTCGGCGGCGGAGACCGGATCGACCTCGACATGCAGGTCAATGCGATCGAGCAGCGGGCCGGAAACCCGGCTCTGATAATTGGCGGCGCAGCGCGGCGCGCGGCTACAGGCAAGCGAGGGATCGCCCAGATGGCCGCAGCGGCACGGGTTCATTGCCGCGACCAGCTGCACCCGGGCCGGGAACACGACATGCGCATTGGCCCGCGCGACATCGACCTTGCCCGTTTCGAGCGGCTGGCGCAGCGAATCGAGCACCGGGCGCTGGAACTCGGGCAGTTCGTCGAGGAACAGCACGCCCAGATGCGCGAGACTGACTTCGCCGGGGCGCACGCGCAGCCCGCCTGATAAATTTCTCAAAGTAGGAGACTCAATCAGGTGACTAGCGTTCAATATTCGGCTTCTTTCTGCGACTCTGTGACAAAATCTGCCATGCTCAAAATGCGGTGTCACTGAAAATGAAACTAGTTGACCGCATCTGCCTAAGCACCTCGCAGAAAAGAAAAATACCTGCGCGGGTCAGTGCCGAGACCGGGTTCTATCGGCTCGGAAAAGGACGCGGAGAAGTAGCCTTCCAGTCTTCGCTTGAGCGTGGATTCGCGCAAATGTGCGATTTTGCGAATGAGGTCGTGACGATCAAGTGGGAGCCACACACCTTCGTCTTTGATGACCTGGTGGATGGAACTGAACGTCGATACACGCCTGACTACCTCGTCGAGTTGTCGGCGCGCGACGGCGGGTGCAAATCCCTCTTGGTTGAGGTGAAACCGCAAACGGTGCTGGACCGGATCGAAGCTTCCCGGCCGCCTGGACTCCATGCGCGCAAACATCTGGCCGCGCGTGAATGGTGCAATCAGCAAGACCGTATCGACTTCATGGTCGTTTCGGAGAAATGGCTCGAGGCAAAAGGCTGGGCGAATGTCCGAGCCATCATGGATCGCCAAAAGTACAGGGCGGATCCGAGACTGAAGCAGTCACTCGCCAAGACAGGGCTATTCCCGGCAAGCCTCGGCAATCTCGTCGCTATCTCCAAATCCGAAGGCTTCGAGAGAGGAGCCGTGATCTCGTCGCTCTTGCGGATGTGCGCCGACGATCATATCTGGTTCGACCGTGCCCTCGCGTTGACAGATGACACCGTATTCAAGTTCGGCGAACGTCGACGCATCTTCGACTAACGTCTCGGTGGGCACAACCTGCTAGTGTGCATCGTAACGCCCCCTGCGTCCTGTGACCTCATCTGGTTCATTTGCCGTTATTTCTGTATCGGTAGTCGGGCATCCAGGCATCGAGATCGCGCTGGATGTTCTCCCGCATCTCCACCACTTCCACAAGCCCTTGACTCCATGAGAACTTGTACGCCTCCCGGCCATTGGCGTGAAAGACCCGATAGAGCGCGTAACAATCGACGGCGTGGAACAATGCGCCGTTGAACGGCAGGAGCCCTTCGTATTTAAAATCGGGAACCATCCAGTGGTAAAATCGGCAGGCTGCATTCCAGACCTGATGGTTCTGGTCGTGATCCGCCCACGCCCAGATGTAGACCATGGCTTCCAGGGTTGCCAGGTTCGGAAGCTGCTCCAACTCGAGAAAGATAGCATCGAGCGGATGGCCACCGTCCTTGCTGACGTGGGTTGAAAGGCCTTTGCCGGCCAGCAACAGCGCATCATAAGGCGATCCCAGCGTGCTAATCGCCTTCTTGATTTCGTCGACTGGAAGGCTTTTCCCCATGAGGATCTGCCCCATGGCGCCGGTGAATATGCCTGGAAACCAGGGGAAGCGCGCGCCGAGCCTTTGCGCGAGGTGTGACTTTTCCCTCCATTGGGTGGTGATCAGACCTCTTCGGTAGCGTGAGCGCTCGCGCCAGAAATCGGGCTCATGGGCCTTTAGCCAGTCATTGTCCGGCTCGTCGGCGACCGCTTCCATCCGAGCGATCGCCCAGCGGGTGAGATTGTACTCGTTTGGATGCTTCTTCTTGCCCGCCACGCCTGTTCCAAATCGAACCTCTCGCTCATGTGGGAAAACATGCGATCATTCTTCACTATAGCATGAACGTGACAAAACGTGAGATGCGTCTCTATTCGCTTTAAGCAACACGGGACGAAACATTGGAGACGAAAGCGCTTTCGCACGGAGCACGGTACGCCGACGAACTCGTCGAGCAGTCGGGTCCGCTGCTATCGGGCAAGGCCCTGTGGCAGGCGCTCGGTTTCTCGGGTTCTGCAGCCTTTCGCCAAGCCAAGTGTCGCGGACAACTCGATGTTCGCGTGTTCAAATTGCCCGGGCGGCGCGGCACGTTCGCCTTCACAAGCGATGTCGCCGACTGGCTTCGCAAACTGGACCGGGAGGAGCCTATGTAGTGACGTCGAAGTCTGCAACTCAAAAAGAACTGGCGCCAAACGCAAAAAAGGGCCCGACTGTAGAAGAGCCAAACCCTCTTTTGAGATCAGAAATCTCTGAAGTGATTCCTGTCTAGCGCGGACCTCCCGAAAGTCAAGCATCAAGCGATGCTCTGGCGACGATGGCATGCGCTCGTTTCGCGCTCCTCATCTTGATGAAGGAGTGAATGAAATGACCAAGAAACTCGAAAACGGCCGAAAGGCCTCCAAAGCCAAGTCTGTGGCTGTTCGGCCGTCGCTCGATACGATCAGTGAGGAGCGTTGGAACCGTATCGCGCTTGAGGCCGAGACCCTCGATCTTCTCCGTACCGGTAGCCGCACTCGCAAAGCCGCAGCGATGGCGGGGACGATCCTGGGCTGGTCGACCTCGAAGGTGTACCGCAAACTCAAGGCCTACGAGGCCGCGGGGCATGCGCTTGCGCTTGCCGAAGAGCGTCCCAAGCGTGTGTGGCATTCCAAGCTCTCGCCTGAGCAGGACGAAATTCTCGAAACGGCCCTCACCAGGTTTACCTCGTTGCAGAAGTACCGGGGCCAGCCCGTCAGCGAATTCGTGAAGCTGGTCTTCGCCAAGTGCGATGATGCGGGCATTCCTCGACCCTCGGAGAGTTCCGTGCGCCGCCGGTGGCGGCGTCTGAGCGAGCGGGTGCGCTATGCGCACAAGCATGGTCGCCGCGCGGCGGCCGACAAGTACGACCGGAACCTCGGCTCGACGCCACCCTGCACGTTTCCGCTCGAGCGGATCCAACTCGATCACACGCCCGGCGATATCTGGGTCTTGTCGGACGACCGTTCGGTCGCGCTCGGGCGCCCGACCGTCACGCTGGTCATCGACGAGTTCTCCCGGCTCGTCATCGGCATCCATGTGACCTTCGGCGATCCGTCCACCGAGGAGCTGGCCGAAGCGATGGCGATTGCCTGCCTGCCGAAGGATGGCTGGCTGGCGAGCTTTGGCATCACCGGGATCGACTGGCCTTGGCATGGCCTGCCTGCGAGCATTTATGTCGATAGCGGCGTCGATTTCACCTCGAGCGCCTTTTACAGGGGTTGCCAGAAGTGGCGGATCCAGCTTTCGCATCGCCAGCAGGCGCATCATGGCGGGATTATCGAAAGCCTCATCGGGACCGCCATGGGGCTGACCAAAACTCTTCCCGGGAACACCCGTTTCAGCAAGGCCAAGCGCCGAGAGGACCGGATCGAACCGGCGAAGACGGCCAAGCTCACGCTTGCCGAATATCTCAAAGAGCTCGTGCGCTTCTTCGTCCTCGAGTACCCCTATGAAATCCACGAGGCGCTCGGCATGACCCCGGCCGAGAAGTGGAATGAGGGCGTTTACGATATCGGCGACCCCTGCCGTGTGGAGGAGCCGCAGGAGTTCTACCTCGACTTCCTTAAGGCGCATATGCGTAAGCTTGAGAAGTACGGGGTCAAGATCAGCTACCTCAACTATACCGACCGCAAGCTTCAGCCGCTGCTTAACACCAGCAAGTCGAAGCGTGTTCTGGTCAAGCGCGATCCGGCCGATGTGAGCCGCGCCTTTGTCGACGATCCGCGCGGTAACGGCCACATCGAGATCGTCAATGAGCTTACGGCCGACAAGGGCATCTCCGTTGCGGAGTGGGAGAAGGCGCGTACCGACCTGCGCAAGAAGCTCAAGGGCAAGAAGGTGACCGCGACAGGCATACTCGGCTTCCTCGAAAAGGCCCGCAAGGAGGCAAACCGGCGCACGACCAAGCCTCAGCGCACCTCCCGGATCGAGCGGCGGCGCCTTCGCAGCGAGGCCAAGCGCGAGCACAAGAAGACCCGCTCTCAGGTCCGTCTGGGTGCTAGGGTCTCCGCTCCGGCTCCTGAGACCGTTGCAGACCCCACGATTATCGCACCCGTCGAACTCACGCTCTACGCCACTGCGGGAGACGTCCAATGACCGGCGACCTTCTGACACGCGTGGAGCAGCTCAAGGGCGCGGACGACGCTACCCGGCTTGCCTTTCTCGCCGAAGAACACACTATCCTGCATAACCGTATGCAGCATTCGCTCGACAAGCTCCATGCGATCGTGGCGAGCCCCGATCCTCACACTATGGGCCGGGCGTTTTTCTCGCGCAGCTATAACGGCAAATCGCTGCTAACAAAGCACTTCCTCAGCCTTTACCCTCCTGATCTCAACCCGCTTGGGGATGCAGCCATCGTCAAGGTGGTCCGGATCTCCATGCCGGGAGCTGCATCGGTACGCGAGCTGGCGATCCGCATCCTGCTGGCCGTGCGGGAGCCCTTCAGCCATCGCTGGCCGACTTCTCATCTGGAGTCGGCCGCCTATGCGGTGCTGAGGTCGCTCCAGTGCAGATTGCTGATCATCGATGAGTTCCAGGACATGGCGAATGGGTCGCATCGTAATACCGAGGCAGTGAAGAACGTGGTGAAGTCGATTGGCGAGGATTGCGGATGCGGCGTGGCGCTTTTCGGAACGCCGAAGGGACTCGAGGTGCTCGCCTCCGATCCCCAACTCGAACGCCGGTTCGAACATGAGATCATCGAGCCGTGGCTAGCCGACAAGGATACGCAGATATTGATTCACAACCTGGAGGCGCGCCTTCCCTTGCGCAAAGCGTCGGGCATGGCGTCCGATCCCAAGGTCGTCAGGAAGATCGTCGAACTCGGCGACGGCGTAATCGGACAGATGCGCGCGCTCGTGCACAAGGCCGCCAGGACCGCGATCCAGACCGGTCGCGAGGTCATCGACCTGAAGACGATAGAAGTCTCGGATTGGGTTCCGTTCGCGCAGCGGGCGCAAACCAGCGCTGATCGCCTTGGTGCAAGCAATCGCGAATGCGGTATCGACGATGGCGACCTCTAGGGTTTGGCGCATCCACCCGCACCCACGACCGCGTGAATCTCTGAGCTCCTGGCTCATCCGGATTTCCGCGGCCAAGGGGACCAAGCACCATTCGCTCATCGAGCAGCTGGTGCCAGGTCTACAGTTCTGGACGCGCGACGGGGATCTCATCGCGCCTCCGGAGCTGCTCGAAGCGCTTGCAGAACGTACCGATACGCCGCTTGCGTGCGCCAACGGGACAGCGCTTCGCGCCTACGAAGGTGTGCTTGATGAGCGGATTTCGGGCGATAGCCAGTCTTCTATGGTAACACCTCTCGGCGTTCGCCATCGGATCAGGAAAGCGCATGGCCAGCAATTCTGCCCCGAGTGTCTTGCCGATCCGGATCCATACTTGCGCCTCACTTGGCGCTTGCGGCTGTTCCCTGTCTGCACCCGGCATGGCAGCGTGCTGCGCGATGCCTGCCCAACATGCGACGCTCCTTACCAGCCTCATCGCGCCGGATTTCGCAGATGTGCTGCATGCGGGGTCGATCTATCGTCGATCCCGCGAGACCAGGCCGATTCCCGCATGATCCAGCTCCAATACCACAACGAACGCGTGCTCGATGGTCAGGCGGTGACCTGGCCGTACCTTGCCGGCTCGCATCCCATCGCCTTCTTCGGACTACAGCTGGCTCTCTTCCGCGCAATCACCTCGCCACGATGGGGCAACAGGTTGCGGATGGGACTGGTGCAGGACCTCGGTCCCCTCGATTTTGATCGTCGCGGAGATAGCAATAGCGTTCGCGCGCTCACGTCGCGCGGAGCTTATCATGCCATGCGAGCTGTGGAACTGCTTCTACGAGGCTGGCCCTTCATGATGGTTGGAATCTGCGGCGAGACGCAGAGCTGGGCGACCTGGATTGTGCCTGAGGATCGCAAGCTGCAGGTGCCTTTCGTACTTCGAGATGCGCTGGACACTTACTTGCGGCCCGGCTCGGCGCATTCACGCATTTGTGATGGCGGTGAGCAATAAGCACTGTCAGGCAGCTTCCGTCCCAAAACCAGACATTCAGCGGCGGACAATCAGGGGCTCACGTCACCCCCTCCTCGACCTTCTCTTCCGAAGTTACATCATTCTATGTCCGGTTCTTGCAGGATTTCCGAGGAATAGATTTGGGGGTCACATTTTGGAATAATCCATGACACCGTCTTCGATTGTGTCCAACCAGCTTGGAATCATTCCATCAAAAGCAACTCCCATAGCAGTCGCGTCCGACAAGTCGATTATCGTCTCTGACCCGTGCGTGAGGCTTAGAGAGACGCCGATCAGAGTCGCATCATGGAAGACCACGGGCCCAGTGGAGAGGTCGAATATCACACCATTAATTTCTGCTCCGGAGAAGTCGCTATGCACGTCCGTGAACCTTGAGCCTTCATGCCGTAACTCCTCTCCCAGCCAAGCATGTCTACGACCAAAAACTCTAACGCCGAATGGTTCAAAATCAGGGGGCAGAGCAAATCGAGTATAAGTGCGCCAGAAACGAAGCTCGGTCGAGGATATCGCCACCCAGAACTTCCGGATTGGAGCGGTTTGGGCTGTGAATCAGCGGCGTCAGGCGAACATCGGTGTAGTCGGCATCCGGCCATAGTCCCTTGTCGTCGCTGCCGCGCAGCTCACGGGAGCGTTGGCAGACGGTGTAGAGTACATCGTTGAGGAGCGGCCATTCCGAGACGTCGTCGCGTGGTACAGCGATGAGGCCAATCGAATACTGCTCATAGGAGACCCGTCGTTCGATCTCGACCGCCCAGACGAGCGATGTCCGAAATTCGAGCGGCAATGCCGCGATCCTCCGCAGCTGTCCGTCTCTGGTAGGACTGGCAATTCCGCCCCATTCGGCCGGCAGGGTGAGCAGCAATCCCTGGCCACCTTCACCAGGGATATTCGGGCAGAACTCAGGCCATTGCCAATTGATGATTTCGATACCGGCTGCAAGAAATGTGCGGAGCGTTTCATCTGCGCCTTCAAGCGCTTCGACCCGCGATTGCAATTCGGCGCTCGCAGGTTCGATGACGAAGGAACGCGCTTCTCTAACGCGCTCTTCGTGCACAATCCCGGTCTTGTCGCCGAAATCCGATCCGCTCTCGATGCGCGGAACACCGGCTTTGGCGTCGCGTCCTCCTCTCGCTGTAGTCGCTCGAGCTGCCTCTGTTTTCTTTGGGGATCGTGGTGAGGGGGCTCGGCGATAGCCGCTGCCGATGTCGTCGGTCGAAGCACGCCATTCGTAGCGCATCTGCGCTTTCGACCACGCCGGAAGTTTCGTGCTGAACCGGTTATGTGCCGAGCCAAGACGGATCATCCGGTCGTTCGGAAGCACGTCGCGGGTGATCTGTGTGTTCGGTCCAACAACGGACCCATTAGTGCTTTCGGAATCGTCTTTATCGGTAGCATCCTGATCCAATCTTTCGCCAGGGCGGACAGGGAATGCGGCAAAGGGATATCTAACGAGGATCGGCTTCGGTGGGGGCGGACGATTATCCGAGACGATGCGCGTAACGACAAAGGCGTCTCCAACCGTGCTGTCGTCGAAGTAGAATGGCTTGGTCTCCCCCTCGACAAGTAGTTCCAGCGGTTCTGTCGGGTTTGCTACGAGCAGTGCTTCGCCATGTTCGTCGAGCGACAAACGCATCGTCGCGCCGGCATTGCTGATCGTGCGTTTGAACTCGTGGTCGGCCATGAGAAGCGCGATCTGGAGGACTGATGCCAGTCCGCAATAGGACCGACGTGGAGCGATCACGAGGCCATCCTGAGTGAGACCGGAAGCCTCCCAGTCGATGAGGTGGCCAAGCTGATTGGTCGAACCCAACGCGCCGCGAAACGCGCCTTGGGCGATCAGACCGACCAGGCTGAAATAGAATCGTCCCGCCTCGGCGCGGTCAATCACGATTTTTTTGCCGCGAGCATCCTCGAAAATGAGATAGCGAAAACGCGACGACCACTGTTTCACATGGGTCTGGTGCGGCTGAAACAGGTCGACTTTGCACTTGCTTTCGGTTTCCCCCACGCCGGTCGATTGGCGCAGGAGTCGCAGATTTCTCAATTTGCGCCGCTTCGGTCTGCTCGAGCGAACGATGCTTCCGCTCCTTCGCCCGAGCAATTGATATGGCGGGACACGCCCGAGGTCACTGAACGGGCACCACAGAGGGGTGACCGTGTTGGTGCCGTCTTCGACGTCGATGATGGTGGCGCGGACTTCCCACTGATCGAACTGCGTCGGCGATCGCCTGACCTTATCATAGCCCGTGAGAAGAAACCGGCGGTCGAGGCGATTCAGCCGAATAAGGCTCACGTCGATATCTCATCGGGTTCGATATCAATCAGATGCCAGGTCAGGGCGCGGCACAGGCCCGCAAGGTCGAGCAGAAGCTTGTCGTCCTTCGCGCTCGAAAAGGGCGATACCAAATTCCCGTGCATCACGCGGTTTCGCAATCTGTTCCATGCATTATAGTGGTCCTGCTGCACGACTCCCTTTGCCACCAGCGCACGGAGCGCCTGTGCGGCCGACGTCTGCGGCAAGCGCGCCACCGCCCGCTTGGCGGCTTCGGCGATGTCGTCGCTTCCCTCCCAACCTCCGAGAAATTTCCGAAAAGCGGTGATCTCACCTGTAAGCTTGTCGCGTTCCTGCTCGCTCAGATCGATGCGCGGCTTGCCGGGCAGGCCAAGGATGTCGAGAAGAGCTTCTGCTTTGCTGGCGTAGGTGAGTGCACAGACCCAACGCGATCCGTTGGCGGCATCCATCAGTTCCTCGTAGAGTGAGGTAAGTCGGTGCGCCTCGAACTCGTCGGACCGGGCGATATGCGCAAGCAGCCGCCGATAGGCCAGCCAGAACCGCTCGCGATCGATATACTGGCGCGGCCCCTGCCACAGGGCGACATGGTCGGTCGCCTCGTTCCACAGCGGCGAGGGCCGTACCCAATTCATGCTTCGATCTCGAGAGCGGCGCGCGACAAATCTTGGGTAGATGGGCTGGCCAAACAAAATACGCAGCGGTTCGCCGACCCAGTTCTCGAGCAAGGTCGGATGCATCGCGTCGCTTGCGCTCGCGATGATCCGAAATTCATCGCGATCGTCGTCAAGTTCGATGCGGATCTTGCTGCCGAGGACCTCGATATCCACGCTCGCATCACCAGCGGTTTCACCGCCGATGAAGCGTCGCAGGATTGTCCGGGCCTGGTGGGACTGCGGGAGGATATAGACACTTTCTATGCCCGGCTCGAACTGCCCTTCTTCGATCAAGGACAGCGCTTCAATTTCGCCTGCGAAAGTCCAGAGGTCGTTGTGGGAAACCACCCATGGCTCGGTCCACCCTCCATTGATTTCCTCGCCGTGATCTGTCGTGACGATCAAGCGCGACCGCAGGCAACCGTCGAACGGGTCAGCCTCCAGTCGCCGCAGTGACTGGAGCGCATGCCCGACGTCGTCGGGCTTGCCTTCCAGGTGATATGTGAAGTGGGTCGAAGAACTGACCGTGATCGAGCCATTGCCGACCACGATCGGTGGATCATGGTCGCCAGCAAGGAGCGTCATTTCCGCACACCCAATTACGCTGCCCAGTTGCCCAAGGTGTTCGAGATCGCGCGCGATGCTCATCCAAGGTCGCGCCGCGTTGCTGACTGGGCATACTCCAGTGGGCTGACCCACT
>DDNW01000101.1:392-4000 GCA_002341345.1 Erythrobacter sp. UBA2510 | reverse complement strand
GCGCGCCGCGATGCGGTTACTGGCAATCATAGCTTCTTCAATCATTTCCTTAGGCGTATCGAGCTTGACGGCAATCGTGAGGAGGGGATCGCCAAGTAGAGAAACGAGAATATAGGACTGACTGGTTTGCGCCATGAGCATCACCAAGTGCTCATTGTCCTGGAGCGGCGGCTCGAATGACAGCACTTCGCGAATGCAATGATCCAGCCCAATGACACAGCCACCGACTTCGGCGTCGTCGAGTTTGCCCAAGATCGCTTCGCGCAAACGCCCTGAATTGGGGCCGAAGATCCATTCCGGTCCCAGCACTAGATGCGCAAAATTGAAGGCCACCTTGATCAGTGCCCGCCTGACAAGCGTGGTATCGAGAGGCGTCTGTACCTTGAACTCGCTGGTTTCGATCGATGGGGCATCTGCGATACTCCGATCGAAATCCATCATTTCCGAGCCATCGAGGTTTTGAACGATGTAGCCCTTGCCGGCATACTTTCGGCGCATGCCCTCGATGATCGCCCGGATCTGGCCCTCATCCCCACCCACCTCGACATGGATTTGTCCGGCGGCAGTCGTGGTCTTCTGAATGTCGGGCGGGCTGGTGAAGGAAACCTCACCCTCGCTCGTGACGCGCATGAGGTATGCATCCTGGCTCTGCATCGAGGTCGCGGGCATGGTCAGGTCCGGTATCTTGCCTGAATATCCCTGAAGCCGGTGACGATGGCGAAGCATCACTACGAGCAGCTGCTTCGCAAGATCGCCGTCAATCGTTTCACCCAAGCGGCTGTTGCAGCCTTTACAAACGTCAAAGGTGCACAGACTGTCCGGGCCGTCAAGCGCGTTGGGGATTACGTGTTCACGGGATCGCTTTTGGCGATCATCGCCCTGTTCACCCTCCTTGAGCAGAATTTCCTGGCAGTAAATACAAGCGGTCATCGAAGTTTCTGCTCCAAGTCATTCCGAAAATTTGTGCGGTCGAGGCCGCATGTGACCCAATGACTCAGGATCAGCCCAGTTTGGAAAGCAGCCGTCCGGCGGCACCGGCTTCGGCCGCTAGGTTGCGGTTGTAAGCAAGCGGCATCTTCGGCGACTTCCACCTCAGCGCGTCCATTATGCCAGCGAGTGTTTCGCCAACGGCGAACAGATCCTGGTTGAGGCCGACTCGTGTCGAGTGCGAACTGAATTCAGCGATCAGTCGCCGAGCTTGTTCCTTATCGAGATCGCCAAAGGCCCCAGTATTGATCGCCTCCCCAATCATCTTGCGGAAAATCGGTGTTATGGAGCCGGGATGGAGCGCTTTCTCTCCGACATGATATTCGGTTCGTGCGGCAACTTCATCGCGCCCGACGAACTTGCGTGGATCCCACAGAGCTTGACCTGAGAGCTGGGACGGTTTGATTGCCTTTCGCGCTGGGCGCGCTGCATACCGTCTCACGACCACTCGTCGGAATATTGGCCCTTCATTAATCTCTGCAGCCTTTCGCCACGCTTCGATCGCCTCAACACTTCGTGGTGAGAGATACGCAGTTGCACCCTCGCCCTCTTGATCGCCCTTATGACGTTTGATTGCTAGTAGCCGCGCGTCAGGATCAAGCGCCTCAAGTATGTCCTCCACTTCTATTGCGACCAACTCGCTAGCACGCAGTCCAGTATCGTAAGCAGTCGAGAGCAGCGCGCGATTACGCAAACCGCTTAGGTTGTTGTCACACGTATCGAGAATTGCACGGACATTTATTCCGCGTGGACTATCTTGGACTGGGTCTTTGACCGCCCCTCTAAAACGCAGTGGACGCGCTTGTCGTTGTTTTGAACCGACTACCCGACGGTGGGCAGCGATTGCTAGGCGGCAGAGCTCATGTTTGGTCGGATCATCCAAGCCGAGAAGGCGATGCGCTTTTGCGATCGAAGCTTTGTATCTTACGAGAGAAGCTGGTGCGGCACCTTCATCAGCTCTGTATTTGAGCCAGTCGGCCACCTGTTTGTGAGAGGCCGGGAACGGCTGTTGTTTTTCGCGGCGACACCACAGTCCAAAAGACTCGATGTCCTGACGTAACGCGCGAATGGAATTCGGAGCTGCTGCTTTGACGTAGGTGTTGAGCAGGTCGCGATCGATATTCAGCCCTGGGCCACGTAACGCCAGACCGAGATCGGTTGCCGTCTCCCGGATGGCGGTATCAATAGGCTCGGTAAGGTGTGATTTGTCAGTCATTTCGGGCACTGACATACCCAAAAGCGGATTTTCAGCAACATGTGATAAGTTCTCTTTATCACATGTCGGATTTTGATTCCTCCAACCGAACAGAAGCAAACCCATTTTTTGCTTTCCCGCGGAGTCTACATGTGTCTAGAATCGTATGATTTTATGACCCACCAGAACCCTCTTTTGGCTCTAGGACGCCTCGATGGTCGGCTGACACATAGTCCAGCGCGAAAAGCGTGGAGTATCCGCGCACGGTTCGAAGGGGCAGCAAACGTTGCATGCAATGCTGGAGTGCCAACAGATGCGAATGCTATCGAGGGTTGGGTAGCAGGGGCCGGCAATCCTCCAAGAATCTGTCAGGGATTGAATGATCCAATTGGGGTGGCAGCGATTGTCTACTTCTTCTTTGTCAGCCTTGATACAGTAACAAGCGGTGGGGATCGTGAAGCCAAGCGACTGCTTCGCAATTTGCTCGATGTTGAGACAGAGGTATCAACTTGGTCGGGTGCCGATCTGGTGCAATTTGGCCCACTCTGGCGAGCCATGAGTAAGGTTGCAGAGGAACCGGGGCTTGAGCCGTCGATTGCTGCGCTTGGCGAAAGACTGGCGCAAATGTCTAAACTCGTGACACGCAGCGCTGACCATGCAGAGTTGGTTGCTACTCTTCCCGGCGGCCGCACGATAACATTCAATCGTGAGTATCCACGAGCCTGGATGGTGGCGGCCATGATTCCTGTACTGTTGCGCCGTTCTGGGTTGAGCGCGAACTTGCTCCCTTCGCTTGTGCCGCGTTGCAAATTCTTGTGTTCGTCGGCTGCCGAATGGAGTGAGCTTTTAACCCAAAGCTTGTCTGATCAAGCTTCGTTTGCGGGGCGCACACTCGAGCGAATGGAAAGCGAAATGGCACAACTGCGTGTCCGCTATGAACGTACCTCCCGCAGTCGCTTAGCAGAGGTAGCTGAGCTTCGTCTTGCGCTTCCTTCGCTTACGCGTCGTAAACTTGCCATTGCGGTCAATTCGACACCAGCTGGAGCAGGATACCTCTTGCGCGAGCTTGATCGTTAACACCGCATCAGATTTCAATTCTCTGATGTGGCTTACTTTCCGCGTCAGACATGTTATTGGTTGGTGGAACCTTTCTTTGTCCGCCCGCTTCGCCATTCTGGCTCTGCGGTCGGCGGGATAGTTGTAACTATTCGAAAGGTTTAGCTCTCATGAAGAAAAATGCATGTTTTCGCGTCTCGGTCGATGAGGTCGCAGAAAATTTGGCCAAATTCGTCGCACTGGCGAAGACACAAACGTTCGAAATCTATGATGAAGGTGAGGTCGAAGTTATGCTTGTGCGTATTTCCGCAATCCCTGAATGGAATGAGAATCTGCAGAGGAGCATTAGGCTAGACATGTTGACTGAAGG
>DDNW01000101.1:0-164 GCA_002341345.1 Erythrobacter sp. UBA2510 | reverse complement strand
TTTTTCGGCTCCATCTGGCGAATTCTGTAACTCGCCAGATAACTATCATGACTGGCAGGGTGAAGGTGACTAAATGTTCTGCGGCCGACTCTACTACAGATCGTCGGCTGCAGTTTACTTTTTGAAGTCGGCTTAGCGCCAATCTCGGTCATTCGAGAAGTCGG
>DDNW01000044.1:10338-19902 GCA_002341345.1 Erythrobacter sp. UBA2510 | reverse complement strand
TCGTCGATCAGGCGGTGTTCGTAGGTGATGTTCGCTTCGGCGAACTTGTCCTTGAATTCGCTTTCGAACACTTCCTCGAACAGGTCCTTGAAGCGGCCATCGTACTTCTTGAGAATGGTGTTCTTGGTCGACAGATACACCGGCCAGCCGCGGTCGAGGCCGTAGTTCATGCAGGCACGCGCGAAGTCGCGGATGCTGTCGTCGAGATTGTACATCGCCATGGCGACGCCCGCGCTGGGGAATTCGAAGACGTTGAGGTCGATCTCGGTACCGTCTTCGCCGTGATAGACGAGGCGCAGCGTGCCGGGGCCCGGGATCAGCGTGTCGGTCGCGCGATACTGGTCGCCAAAGGCGTGACGGCCGACGACGATGGGATCGGTCCAGCCCGGTACGAGGCGGGGCACGTTGTCGATCACGATCGGCTCACGAAAGACGACGCCGCCCAGGATGTTGCGGATCGTGCCGTTCGGGCTCTTCCACATCTTCTTGAGGCCGAATTCCTCGACGCGCGCTTCGTCAGGGGTGATGGTCGCGCACTTCACGCCGACGCCATATTCCTTGATCGCATTGGCGGCATCGACGGTGATCTGGTCGTCGGTCTCGTCGCGCTTTTCAATCGACAGGTCGTAATATTTCAGATCGACATCGAGGTAGGGCAGGATCAGGCGTTCACGAATCCACTGCCAGATGATCTTCGTCATCTCGTCGCCGTCGATTTCGACAATGGGGTTTACGACCTTGATCTTTGCCATATTGGATCCCTGCTAATTCTGCGAATGTCCTGAAAATCTGCGGCGGGCTTTAGCAGCGCTGACCAGACACGCAAGAGAGCGCCCGTCAATAGTCCAATTGACCGGAAAATGCCGTGCGCGTCAGCCGACATGCGGCACACGATCCGGAAAGCGTGTCATTTGGCGCGCCGGGTTTACGGGGCGCGGCGGTTAAAAAGCGTCCGCGGGCAGGTCCATCATGCTCGCCTTGCCGCTGGTGATCGCCATAAATTGCGCGGCAACGGGAGGGAGCAGGCGGTCGAAGAAGAAGCGGGCAGTGACCAGCTTGGCCTCGTAAAAAGCCTTTTCGTCGGTTCCTTCGGCCAGCTTGGCTGCGGCCAGCTTGGCCGCTTTGGCAAAACAATAGCCCATCGCGACGAAACCGAGCAGGCGCAGGTAATCGGTCGCAGCTGCGGCGGCCTCTTCCGGGTCCTTCATCCCTTTTTGGGCGATATGGCCGGTGGAAAGCTGCAACGCGCCGAAGGCCTGTTGCAGACCGCCGACCAGCTTGCCAATGGCGGGATCAGCAAGGTTCGCCTCGATGAAGTTCGATACCGGGTGGAAGAAGCTGCGCAGATTGCGGCCCATCCTGTCCGGCAGCTTGCGCCCCACGAGGTCAAGCGCCTGAATGCCGTTCGTGCCTTCGTAGATCTGGGCGATCCGCGCATCGCGGGCAAACTGTTCGACCCCCGATTCCTGAATGTAGCCATGGCCGCCATAGACCTGCACCGCCAGATGGGCGCTCTCATGGCCCAGATCGGTGAAGAGCGCCTTCACCACCGGGGTCATCAGGGCGACGAAATCCTTTGCCCGTTCGCGCTCCTCGGGCTCCTTCGCGGCATGCTCGGCATCGAGCGCGCGGCTGACCCATGCACTCAGCGCGCGGCAGCCCTCGTTATAGGCGCGCATGGTCATCAGCATGCGGCGTACATCGGGGTGGACGATGATCGGATCGGCGGGGCCATCGGGGTTCTTCACGCCGGAGAGCGAGCGGCCCTGCAAACGGTCTTTCGCGTACCAGACCGCCGACTGATAGGCGATTTCGCCGACGCCAAGGCCCTGAATGCCGACGGCGACACGTTCGGTGTTCATCATCGTGAACATCGCCGCCAACCCCTTGTTAGGGGAGCCGACCAGCCAGCCTTTCGAGCCGTCGAAGCTCATCTGGCAGGTCGCCGAGGCCTTGAGGCCCATCTTGTGCTCGATCGCAGTCGGACCGGCATTGTTATGATCGCCCAGCGTCCCGTCATCCTTGGGCAGAAATTTGGGTACCAGAAACAGCGAGATGCCTTTCACCCCCTCGGGGGCGTCGGGCAGGCGAGCCAGTACGAGGTGAATGATATTGTCGGTCAGATCGTGGTCGCCGGCAGAGATAAAAATCTTGTTGCCGGTGATGAGGTAGCTGCCGTCGTCCTGCGGCTCCGCCTTGGTGCGCAGCATGCCCAGGTCCGTGCCGCAATGCGGCTCGGTCAGGCACATGGTCCCCGACCATTCGCCATTGGCCATGCGCGGCAGGTAGGTATTTTTCAGGTCCTCGTTCGCATAGCCGTCGATTGCGACCATGGCGCCATTGGTCAGCCCCGGATAGAGGCCGAACGACAGATTGGTCGAGCAGCTCATTTCCTCGACCATCTTGGCGATCGAATGCGGCGCGCCTTGCCCGCCATATTCGGCCTTCGCGCCAAGGCCCGCCCAGCCGCTTTCGCAGAAGCTCTTGTAGGCCTCCTCAAAGCCCGCGGGTGTGCGCACGACGCCATTTTCGATGCGACAGCCCTCCTGGTCGCCCGACCAGTTGATCGGCAACAGGACTTCGCGGCAGAACTTGTTGGCCTCTTCAAGGATCGCGGCGGTGGTGTCCGCATCGAAGTCATCAAAGCCGACGAGATTTCCGAAACCGTCATCTGCGTGCAGCTCCTCGAGGACGAAGCGCATGTCACGGATCGGGGCGTCATAGACCTGCATTTTCTCTCTCTCCTGCCCGGCTCTGAGGGGCCGGGCCTGTCATCAATTGCGTAACGGTTTGCCAGTTTCGAGCATGTGCTCGACGCGGGCCTGCGTCTCAGGATTGCGGACGAGGCGGGTGAAGCTCTCGGCCTCAAGCCTCAGCAGATCGTCTTCGGTGACGGTCTGCGTCGTGTCGGTATCACCTCCGGTCAGGACACTGGCGAGTTCGCCAGCTACGACGGCGTCATAGGCAGTCGCTTTGCCCTGCTTGACGAAATCATCGACTGCGAGCTTCAGTGCAGCGCGGCCGGTTTCGCCCGGCAGAATGAATTCGGGCTTCTCGGGCGGCGAGTAGCCGTCAGCCATCGCGAGTGCGCGGCTCTTGGCATCGTGCAGCAGCCGGTCACGATTCATCGTGATACCGTCATCGGGGCGCAGGAAGCCGAGCTCCTTGGCATTAGCGGCGGATTTGGCCGTGGTCGCGACCGAGATGATCTCGAACACCTTGGAGACGGCCGGCATCGGGCCGCCCGGTATCGCGGGATTGTTGCGCCAGCGGTCAAGCATCTCGCCGCAGCCGCCCCAGGCTGGGATCAGTCCCACACCCGTTTCGACGAGGCCGATATAGGTGTCGGCATGGGCTTGTATGGCATCGGCGTGAAGCGTGACCTCGCACCCGCCACCCAGCGCCAGACCCGCAGGCGCGGCAACGACGGGGAAAGGTGCGTATTTGAGCGCCTTGAAGGCATTCTGTCCGCCCTTGATAAGCTTATCGATCTCGCTCCAGGCGGCGATGTTCATCGCAAAGATCGCCTGACCCAGATTGGCCCCGGCGGAAAACGCGCTGCCTTCATTGTAGATAACCAGCGCCTTGAACTGCTCCTCGACGATCGGGATCGCTTGATGGATCAGCTTCATCACGTCATTGTCGAGCGCATTCATCTTGCCGGTGAATTCGATGCAGGCGACGCCGTCGCCCACGTCCCACAGCGCGGCGGAAGCGTTCTGCACGATCGGCTGGGCAGTCAGCTTGATGTCGGACAGATGCTCGACCCCGGCAGCACGCGGAATGTCGCGATAGGCGCTGTCGGTGCCGAGGTACTGCCGTTTGCCATTCTCGATCCGGTAGAAGGTCCGGTCACCGACAATCTTGAGCAGTTCGGGAACGGGCAGGCCTGCAGACTCCAGCCGCTGCCGCAACTTTGCCGCCCCGATCCGGTCGATCATCTCGAACGGACCCATCTTCCAGTTATAGCCTAGCTTCATCGCGTCATCGACACCGAGGATGGTCGTGGTCGCCTCGGGCACAATACTGGCCGAATAGGAAAGGGTAGGGCCGAGGATCGCCCAGGCATATTGGCCAATCTTGCCTTCGACGTCGATCAGCGCGCCAAGGTCGCCCCTGGCCGCGGCGCCGGAGATCGGGGCGGGGCGAGCTGCCGGGCGATATTCGCCGCTGGCCAGATCGATTGACTCCATCTGCTTTTTCCCGCTCTCGCGGTTCATGCGATAGAACCCACCCTTGCCCTTGCGCCCGGTATAGCCGTCGGCGATCATTTTCATAATCAGCGGTTCTTCGCGGGCGACCTTCTGGTAGGGGTCGTCCTTGGGCAGGGTGCTGGTGAGGCTCTGCTGAAGATGCGGCAGGAGGTCGATACCGATCAGATCGACTAGTCCGAAGATGCCGGTGCCGGGAACGCCCATCGGTTTCCCCGCGATGGCGTCGGCATCTTCGACGGAAACGCCCATGTCGAAGGCTGCGTTGAAGGCCGTCTGAATCCAGAAAGTGCCGATCCGGTTGGCGATGAACCCTGGCGAGTCCTCTGCAGACACAGGCACCTTACCCAGCTTGCGGTCGACGAAATCGGTGACCATGGCGACGGTATCGGGGTCGCTCATCGGGCCTGCCACGATCTCGATCAGGCGCATGTAGCGCGGCGGATTGAAGAAGTGGGTGATCAGGAAGTCCTTGCGGAACTGCTCGCTGCGGCCCTCGGTCAGTTGCGCCAGCGGGATGGTCGATGTGTTGGAGCTGACGGCAGTGCCCGGTTTGCGGACCTCTTCCAGCTTGGCATAAAGGTTCTGCTTGAGGTCGAGCCGCTCGATAATGACCTCGACCACCCAGTTGCACTCGGCGACCTTGCCCAGATCGTCTTCGATATTGCCGACCTCGACCAGTTTGGCGGCCGATTTGGTCATGAAGGCTGCGGGCTCGGTCTTTTGCAGCTTCTCGACTGCGCCGCGCGCTACCGAATTGCGGTCATTCTCGTCGCGCACGATATCGAGGAGGAGGACGGGCACGCCCGCATTGGCGACCTGCGCCGCGATGCCTGCACCCATAGTGCCTGCCCCGATGACGCAGACTTTCCCGATGTTCGAAACCTTCATTTACGCAGCCTCCAAGATGGTCGCTATGCCCTGGCCGCCGCCGATACATTGGGTGGCGAGCGCATAGCGCTTGCCCTCGCGCTTCAGCAGGCTGGCGGCCTTACCCGTGATGCGCGCGCCCGTCGCGCCGAGCGGATGGCCGATGGCGATTGCACCGCCATCAAGATTCACCCTCTGCTCGGGGATTCGGAGCTCGGCGATACAGGCAAGCGATTGGCTGGAAAAGGCTTCGTTGAGCTCGACGATGTCAATGTCGTCAATGGTCAGACCAGCTCGGGTGAGGGCCTTGTTCGTCGCCTCGACCGGTCCGATGCCCATGATCTCGGGCGCGCAGCCGGAAATCGCCATGCTCTTGATCTTGGCAAGCACGCTCAGGCCGTTCTTCCTCGCATATTCTGCGCTGGTGACCAGCACGGCAGCCGCGCCGTCCGTCAGCGGCGAAGCGGTACCTGCCGTGACCACGCCCGATGCATCGAAAGCGGGCTTGAGACCGGCGAGGCCTTCCAGCGTGGTGTCGGGGCGGGGTGTGCCGTCGCTATCGACCACCTGACCGCCCTTGGTCGTGATCGGGACGATCTCGTCGGCCAGCTTGCCCTGCTTGATTGCGGCGGCGGCCTTTTGCTGGCTGGCATGTGCAAAGGCATCCTGCGCGCTGCGTGAAATCTCGTATTTGCGCGCCACGTTCTCGGCGGTTTCGCCCATCGAGATATAGGCAGCAGTGGTCTTCGCCAGCTCAGGGTTAGGCATCGGGTTAAAGCCGGACATGGGCACGCGGCTCATCGATTCGACCCCGGCGCAGATAAAGGCCTCGCCCGCGCCGAGCGCAATCTGTCCGGCGGCGTAGTGGATCGCGCTCATCGACGACCCGCAGAACCGATTCACAGTCATGCCTCCGATGCTGAGCGGCAGATCGGCCAGCAGCACGACGAGGCGCGCGATGTTGAAACCCTGCTCGCCCTCGGGGAAGGCGCAGCCCATCACGAGGTCCTCGATCTCCTCGGGCTTCACGCCCGTACGCTCGATCAGGCCGCGAACGGTATTGGCGGCAAGGTCGTCCGGTCGTACACGAGCCAGCGCACCACGCAGGGCCGGATGGAAGGGGGAGCGGACATAGCCCGCGATCACGACGTCCTGCATGGTTCTGTTCCTTTCCCTGCCGCGATTCGAGAGCGTTTTTGTGCTGTCGATTACGCTGGCGATTGTACTGGTATATGCCCAATAAGTATGCTACTTAACCTATACGTTAACCAGCGAATGTCAAGTTCGCTCAGTGCGACAAACGCACGGGACACGGGAAAGGATATGAAAATGTTCGAAGCGGGCTGCGAACCCCATTCGGCCGACCTCTCGCGCATCCTCGATGCAAGCGGTGCCTTGCGCGAACGCTTGCTGACCGAACCGTTCGAGCGGGCGGTTTCGCAATTTCCTGAACGCATCGCGATCGATTTTTACGGCCGTGAATGGACCTACGGGGAATTGGGGGCGATCGTCGATCATGTCGCGCGCGGGCTTCAGGATGAAGGACTCGCGCCGGGTGACCGATTCGGTCTGTGCCTGCCCAATACCCCCTATTCGGTGATCCTTTACGAGGCCGTGCTTCAGGTGGGCGGGGTGGTGGTGAATATCAACCCGCTCTACTCTCCCGGCGAGATCGCTTTCCTGATCGAGGATTCGGGCGCGAAGATGGTTGCGACGGTCGATCTGGAGGCGGTCCATGGCAAGGTCGCCGAGGGTGTGGCCGCATGCTCGGTGGAGAAGCTGGTCCTGTGCCCGATGGCCGAGGTTTTGCCCTTCTGGAAGGCGCTCGGCCTTAACCTGTTCAAACGCGGGGCGCTGGCGCGTAAGCACAAGGATGTCGATTATCTCGATTATCGCGTGCTCGCGCGCATCACCGGCGCGCCGCGCGAAGTAGAGATGCACCCCCGCGACGTCGCGGTGCTGCAATATACTGGCGGCACCACCGGGCGGCCCAAGGGTGCCATGCTGACCCATGCCAGCCTGGCTGCCAACAGCGCGCAAATGCTGATCCATCTGGGCGAGGAGCGCGACTGCCCGGAACGCACGCTGGGCGTGCTGCCCCTGTTCCATGTCTTCGGGCTCACCTGCGTGCTCAATTTCAGCATTGAGACCGCTGCCGAGATCGTGTTGCTGCCTCGGTTCGAGATGGACGAGGTGCTGGCCGCGATCAAACGCAAGCCCCCGACTCAATTCTTCGCAGTGCCCACGATCTTCAATGCACTTGGCGCATTGCCGGAGGGCAAGGCCCCCGACATGTCCAGTGTACGGACCAGCATTTCGGGAGGGGCACCGTTGCCGCTCGACGTGCGGCGCACCTATGAAGAGAAAACCGGCTCGCTCGTTTCTGAAGGTTATGGTCTTACCGAAGCCTCGCCGATCATCACCTGCAACCCGATGATGGGCAGAGGCCCGGTCAAGGCCAATTCCTGTGGTCCCGCTTTTCCGCACACGATCATCGAACTGCGCGATCCGGAAACGGGGGCGCTGGTCGAGGAGGGGCCGACGCATCGCGGCGAAATCTGCGCGCGCGGTCCGCAAGTGATGAAGGGCTATTGGAACCGGCCCGATGCCGATGAGCGGGTGTTCTTCGAAGGAGCACTGAGGACCGGCGACATCGGCTATATCGACGAGGACGGTTATGTCTTCATCGTCGACCGGATGAAGGACCTCATCCTGTGCAGTGGCTATAACGTCTATCCGCGCGTGATCGAGGATGCCGCATACGAGCATCCTGCCGTGCGTGAAGCGGTCGCCATCGGCATACCCGACAATTATCGCGGCGAGGCGCCCAAGCTGTTCATCGCGCTGCATGCGGGATCGCATTTGACGCGTGAAGAGCTGAATACGTTCCTGAAAGAGCGGCTGAGCCCGATCGAAATGCCCGACGCCTACGAATTCCGCGACGAATTGCCCAAGACATTGGTCGGCAAATTGTCGAAGAAGGATCTGGTGGAGGAGGAGCGCGCCAAGCGCGAAGCTGCCGCTGCGCGCCAGCCGGCGGAAACCGGCGAGGCCGCCTGATCATGACCGGGGGTATCGATATGTCCGTTAACGCCAGCGATCTCGCAGGCGAGGCAGCCACGTCCGAAGGCGAGACCGGGCTGATCTCGATCGCCGAAGCGTCAGAGGGGCTCGGCGTGACACCGCGTACCTTGCGTTTTTACGAGGACAAGGGGCTGATCGCCCCGCAGCGGATCGGCGGCAACCGGGTTTATTCTCACCGTGAGATGGGCCGGATGCAGCTGATCCTGCGCGGTAAGCGGCTGGGCTTCTCGATCCGCGAGATCGCCGAATTCCTGTCGCTCTACGATACCGATTCGGACCCCGAGCAGCAGGAGCAGACCAAGCGGCTTCTCGGCCATGTGCGCGAGCGACTGGAAGAATTGCGCCACCAGCGCATGGCGCTGGAAGAGACGATCGGTGAGCTGGAGAAGATCGAGCAGCAGGCCGTTGCCCACATCAAGCGGCACTGACGGCACGCAGCATCGGCGTTGAGAGGATCAGTTTTCAGGGAAGGCCGCGAATGGTGGGCGTAGCAAGGATTGAACTTGCGACCCCTACGATGTCAACATAGTGCTCTACCACTGAGCTATACGCCCGCACCATTCGGGTTGCCGCGGCTGCGCGGCAGGCGGGCCATCTAGCGCCGGGTTGGCCTGCTTTCAAGACCTTTGGTGTCAGCTTTCGCAGCGCGCGGATTTTATGCCGCAATTGGTTTAGAGCGTGGCCATGACCACATCGTCGAACATGCGCTCGATTTCCTTGACCAGATCCTTCAGGTGGAAGGGCTTGGACAGCATCTTGGCATGGGGCGCAGCGCGATTGGCGCGCAGGCTGACGGCAGCAAAACCCGTGATGAACATCACCTTCGTCGTCGAGCTCAGTTCATTGCAGCGCTGGGCGAGTTCGATCCCGTCCATTTCCGGCATCACGATATCGGACAGCAGCAGGTCGAACCGTTCGGTCTGGATGAAGGGCATCGCTTCTGCGCCATTGGCGACGGCAACCACCGAATAGCCGGCATTCTCCAGCGCACGCTCCAGATAGGTCCGCATGGCCTGGTCGTCTTCTGCCAGCAAAATCCGCATGATGTTCTTGCCCCGTTTTTCGATCTGTGTCCGTGCTATGCGAAGTGCGGGCACGAATCTTGCGGGGATTCGTTGGTGACCTGCTTTGACACAGGCCCTATAGGTAGTCTTCATCCACATTATGAACGACCGCGTCCCACCCAAGCCCATGGCGGCGCCCGAATATTTCGGCGCGATTCCGGGGCTTAATGGTGCGCCCGCGCTCTCGCTCTCGCATGGCGATCATGCGGCCATGCCCGTCCTGATTGCGGTGCCGCATGCCGGACGCGATTATGCGCCGGAACTGCTCGATGCGATGCGCATGCCCGACGAGGCGAGTCTGCGGCTCGAGGATCGGCATATCGATCTGGTCGGCC
>DDNW01000044.1:2144-10250 GCA_002341345.1 Erythrobacter sp. UBA2510 | reverse complement strand
TTATCTGGTCGGCACGGCGCTGGCGAGGGCGACCGGGGCAGGGCTGCTGGTGGCGCAGGCGCCGCGCGCGCTGATCGACCTCAACCGCTCGCCCGAGGACATGGACTGGGACATGGTAGCCGACCGCTCTCCGGCCGAGCGTCTGGCCAGTACGCCTCCTGGACGGCGGGCGCGCAGCGGGTTGGGGCTGGTGCCGAGGCGGTTGCCCGGCATGGGGGAACTCTGGCGCGGCAGGATGGAGGGTGCCGATTACGACCGGCGAATCGAGCAGGTCCACCGGCCCTATCACACAATACTGGCCACCACGCTGGAGACCATTCGCGACCGTTGGGGTGTGGCGCTGCTGGTCGATCTGCACTCGATGCCGCCGATTGGTCCGAAGCGCGGCGGGATGCGCGCACCCGATTTCGTGATCGGCGACCGGTTCGGTGCGTCATGCGACGTCTCGCTCAGCCAGACCGCGCTCGACACTCTTGATGAACTGGGCGAGGTTGCCGCGCATAACCGCCCCTATGCGGGGGGCTATGTGCTCGACCGACACGCCTGCACGCGGCGAAATATCCATGCGATGCAGATCGAGGTATGCCGCACCACCTATCTCGACCGGCAGTTGCGTGAACCGAGTACAGGGGTCGCGCGGGTCGCAGCTGTGCTGAGCGCAGTCGTGCGCCGGGTGTCGGAGGAATTGCTGGGCCGAGCGCCCCGGCTGAGCGAAGCCGCCGAATAGCAGCATAGCGCCACGTGCGCCGGTTCCTGAAGCCAATAAAAAAGCCACCTCGTACACAGGGCACGAGGTGGCCAAGGTTCAGGGAGGAAGTGCACTCACATGCACTTATCCAATCGGGCCATGAGGGGAGCGCCGATCAGACAATCTGAATTTGGGCAAATCGCCAAAAAAATCAAGGATGATTTTGTCGCACATTGTCGCCCGTCCGTAACATTTTTGCATGCCGGACGGGCGATTTCTTCGATTATTCAGGGCTTTCCCTTAGCCAATTACCGGTGCGCCTGTCGCATTGGCGGGCGCGGGCTGGGGGCCTTTGCCCTGCGCCTGCTGCTTGGCAAAGATGTCGCGCATCAGTTCCATCGAGAACATATGCGCATAAATCAGTGCCAGCAGGCCGCTGTCGGTCCACTTGCGCAGCTGGTCGCCACGAACTTCTTTCAGCTTGTCCTGATTGATCATCTTGAAGCCGCGATAGATAAACGGCTTGTCGGGCATGTCCGACTGCTGGATCGCGACTTCGCCGTCCATCAGCAGGTCGGCCTTGGTGATCTCCTGCATGAAGGCTTGCGTACGGTTGCCCGCTTCCTCGAACCGTTCGCAAAACTTGAGCAGGTTCTGCGTGTGCTCGGTCGGTTTCTTCTCCTCGTCGAACAGGGCATTACCTTCTTCGAACTCGCCGACCAGCCCGGACTGGGGGTCGATGCAGAGCGACAGGTTATCCGAATCCGGTTGCAGCCTGGCGAGCAGGAAGGGGTAGCGACGCACATAGGCCGGGATATAGGGTGTGCCGATGGCGGTGCCGTCTTCCTCGAAGAATACATTGACGCCTTCGTTCAGGCCCATCAGCGCCAGCGGGACCGAATTGGCACCGCCCGCGAACACAATCGGATAAAAGCGCTGCGCAGAGACGAACTCCTCAACCGTCAGCGGGATCGCGTGCTGCTTTGCGACCCAGGGGGCCTTGTCGACCTGCCGCGATTTCCAGCCCGTGTGCTGCTGGCTGTTGAGCGGAACGAGTTCGTTGTAAAAGATGGGCAATGTGGACTGCGGCGCGCTGGCCATGCGATCTCTCCGAAGGTTACGGGTCAAACTGTCTGACGTCGCCAATGGGGCGCTGCGCCGTGAATGGTCGCGGCCTTAATGGCTGGCCTGCGAAGGCGCAAGCGGCACGAGTTTGCCGGGATTGAGCAGGCCTTGCGGGTCGAGCGCGTGTTTCACCTGCCGCATCAGAGCCAGTTGCACCGGATCGCCCAGTCGCCCCAGTTCATCGCGCTTGAGCTGGCCGATGCCGTGTTCGGCACTGATCGAGCCATGCCATTGCTTGACGAGGTCATGCACGAAGGCGCTGATGAGTTTGCCTTCGCTGGTCTCCCATTCCCCGCGTGTCGCACCCGCTGGTGCCAGAACGTGGAAATGGACATTGCCGTCACCCAGATGACCGAATGCTATGCCCTTGGTGCCGGGAAACCGCTGCTCGACCCGTGGCACGGCCTCGGCAACGAAGTCCGCCATGCTGGCAACGGGTACGGAGATGTCGTGCTGCATCGCCGGGCCCAGCGCGCGCTCGGCCGGGGCAATCTCGTCGCGCAGGGTCCAGAAGGATTCTGCCTGCGTCTCATTGGCGGCGATCGTCGCATCCTCTACCAGATCGGCCTCGAACGCGCTTTCGAGCAGACCCTGGGCGAGGGCGGGCAGGGCGGCAGCCCGTCCCTTGTCGGCGGCAAGTTCGATCAGGGCGTGCCAATTATGCTCCCCAGCCAGCGGCGCGCGGGCACCGGGGACATGCGCGAGCACAGCCTTAAGACTGTGGGCTGGCATCACCTCGAACCCCTCGAGCGCGTCGCCTGCCACGTCCTGCGCATGGAGCAGCAGTTTGCGGGTATCGCGAATATCGGCAAGACCTGCCCACAGCACGGCGCGTTCCGCCAGTGCAGGCAGGAGACGTAGCGTCGCGGCGGTGACGATGCCAAGCGTCCCCTCCGATCCGATCAGCAATTGCTTGAGGTCGAAGCCGCGATTGTCCTTCTTGAGCGGGATGAGCGCGTCGAAAATGCTGCCATCGGCCAGCACCGCCTCGATCCCCAGAACCTGCGCACGCATCGAACCATGACGCAGCACCTGTGTACCGCCGGCATTAGTCGAGATCAGCCCGCCGACCGTGGCAGAGCCTTTGCCGCCCAGCGTCAATGGGAAGCGCAGGCCTTCGGCGTCAGCTGCCTCGTGCAGCGTTTGCAGGATCACACCCGCATCGCAGACGGCCTGCTGGGCCTGCGCATCGAGCGCGCGGATCGTGTTCATCCGACGCAGCGACAGGACCACAGAGGACCCGCTTTCGTCGGGGGTGGCACCACCGGACATGCCGCTATTGCCACCCTGCGGTACTATCGGCACGCCATGCCTGGCGCACAGTTTGACCAGCGCGCTGACCTCTTGTGTGCTGGCGGGCGAGGCGAGGGCCAGTGCCCTGCCAGTGTAACGGCCACGCCAGTCGGTCAGCCACGGCGTGACCAGTTCAGGGTCGCTGGTCAGTCCGCGCGGACCCAGCAGCGCAACCGCCTCGTCGAGAAATTCCGCCTGAGCACTCATACTATGCCCATGCCAAACCAGCGGCGGGCTTGCAAAGCACAATCGGGCAATTAAGCCCTCATTCAAGCGCAGGGCTTAGAGGGAGTTTTCGACCGGCTACGCATGGGAGCGCAAGGCACGGTCCAACGGTGGACATGAAAAGCCTCATTCTTTCCCTTGCCCTTGTTACCGGGACAGCCCTTGCTTTCGGCGTCGGGCATGCCCGTCTTTCCGCGCAGGATACCGGCACGACCGAAGGGCCTGTCGCCGGGCAGTTCGTACCCGGGCAGCGCTTTGGCGAAAGGCCTGCGCCTGCTTTGCGTGAATTGCTCGATGCGGTCCGCTCCCCGACGCAGAACCAGGTCCGGATCGAGCGGCGGGTCATCATCCGCATCTCGCCCGCCGCGCCTGCCCAGCGTCTGCAACCCTCGGCAGAGGATGCCAGCCAGGGTAGCGCGCCGCTCTATCGTGAAATGCCCTATGGCGAGGATTGCATCCCGATTGATGGCATCGATGGCGCGCGGCCTGCCGGCGGCAATCGCCTGCTGCTGTTTATGCGCAACCGCGATGTGCTCAGTGCCCGGCTCGAGGCGTCCTGTGCGGCCAGCGCCTTCTATCAGGGCTTTTATATCGAGCGAGGCGAAGATGGCCGGGTGTGCGTTGCGCGGGACCGCCTGCTGTCGCGTGCCGGGGCGAGTTGCATGATCGAGAGTCTTGGCCAGGTTACGCCGGTAGAGGATTGAGTCAGGGGTAGCGGCTCAACTCCGGTACGTTTTCGAAACGCCGTCTCGCTTGACTTTTCCCCCTTAAACCGCTTAGCGCGCCCCTCGTTGCGGCGGAGAATTTCGCCCTCATGATGCCTTGCCTGTTGCAGGGCGCACGATCCGGACATTGTGACCTGCTTATGAAGTTTGCCGATCTCGGCCTTTCTGACGAATTGCTGCAAGCCGTGGAAGCGGCTGGCTATACCGAGCCGACGCCGATTCAGGCCGAGGCGATCCCGACCGTGCTGATGATGCGCGACCTGATCGGCATCGCCCAGACCGGCACCGGCAAGACCGCCAGCTTCGTCCTGCCGATGATCGACGTGCTCGCCAGCGGTCGTCGCCGCGCGCTTATGCCACGCTCGCTAATCCTGGAGCCGACCCGGGAACTGGCCGCGCAGGTTGCCGAGAATTTCGAGAAATACGGCAAGAACCACGATCTGAAGATGGCGCTGTTGATTGGCGGCGTGCAGATGGGCGAGCAGGTGAAGGCACTCAACGATGGCGTCGATGTGCTGATCGCCACGCCCGGACGTCTGATGGATTTGTTCGAGCGGGGCAAGATCCTGCTGACGGGTTGCGACCTGCTGGTAATCGACGAAGCCGACCGGATGCTCGACATGGGCTTCATCCCGGACATCGAGTTCATCTGCTCCAAGCTGCCCGAAACACGCCAGACGCTGCTGTTCAGCGCCACGATGCCACCGCCGATCGAAAAACTGACCAAGCAGTTCCTGAACAATCCCAAGCGCATTGCGGTCTCGCGCGCGGCGTCGACCAACGAGAACATCACCGCCTTCCAGATCCCGGTTAAGGCGCGAGAAAAGCGTGACACGCTGCGCTGGCTGCTGCGGAACGATCTGGTCGAGACCGCGATTATTTTTTCCAACCGCAAGACCACGGTGCGTGAACTCAACAAGGCCTTGCAGCGCGACGGCTTCCGCTCCGGCGAGATCCATGGCGACATCGATCAGGCCAGCCGCAATGCCGAACTGCAGCGGTTCAAGGACGGGGAGATCAATATTCTGGTTGCCTCCGACGTCGCCGCTCGCGGACTCGACATCAAGGGCGTGTCCCACGTTTTCAATTTCGACACGCCCTGGCACCCGGACGATTATGTCCACCGCATCGGGCGTACGGGCAGGGCCGGGGCCAAGGGCCGCGCCTTCACCTTCGTCGCGGAAGACGATGCCGAGGCCATCGCCAATGTCGAGAAGCTGACCGGTGCGAAGATCCCGGTCTTCGGCAAGAAGGACCTGCGGGTCGAACTGCCCAAGCCGGCGGAGAAGAAAGCCCCGGAAAAGGCCAAGGCCGATAGTGCCGCTGAAGACGAAGCGGAAGAGAAGCCGCGTAAGTCGAGTCGCAAGCGTGATGAGCGTCCCGAGGCCGAAGAGCGTCCTGGACGCAAACAGGCGCGAGACGATCGCCGCGAGACCTCTTCGCGCCGCTACCACAAGGACGACGAACCCGTCCCGGCGGGCGAATGGAACGGACCCAAACCCGACTTCCTAGGCGTCGGATTCAGCTGAACAAATCCGCCCGGATCAATGTCTGGGCTTGGATTAAAATTCACCTTTTAAACAGTGAATTGGATGCAGTTCTTCGGCTTTTGTAACAGAAGCGTCTCCGCATCGTAACACGGCCTTCACCGCGTCGTCACAATCGCGCGGAATCGTCACACGGCAAAATTAATCGAGCCCCACTCAACGAGAGGGAGCATCGATTCGTGGACCAGACCAAGACCCTTCCCGCCGCCTATTCGGACGGCGATCTAGACGCCAACAATTCGCCCAACAGTTCTCTGGGCCGCCACCTCAGCACGATCGTTGCCGAGCGCCTGTCGCGCCGCGCAACGATGATGGGCGGACTAAAGGCGAGTGCAATGGCGTTTGTCGGCACTTCGATGCTGACCGCCTGCCTCGATGAAGACATGGCGAACACGAATATCGCCGCAGAAGGTGACGAGATCGCAACCACCGCCGGTGCTTCCGTGCTTCTGGCTGGCAGCGGTAGCTGGGTTCAGACCGGTGGTCCGGATGTGGAAATGGTGACGACCGACGACGGCACGGAGTTCATCGCGCCCGCGGTCAGCGAAGTGACCGAACTGACGTTCCAGCAGGGCAGCGCTTCGGCCACGGCTGCCGCCGGCAAGGTGACCAAGGTCAAGGTCGGCCCGGCCAAGTTGACCTTTTCTGCCGTCGACAAAAACCTCGACGACATCGTCACCGTACCAGCCGGTTACTCGGTCAAGGTCATGACCCGTCTGGGCGACCCGATCGCGGCGGGTGTCCCGGCCTATGCCAATGACGGAACCGATACCGGTTTCGCGAACCGCATCGGCGACCATGGCGACGCGCTGTATTTCTTCGCGCTCGGCCCCAATGGCAAGCGCAACGACACCTATTCCAAGCGCGGCCTGCTCGCCCAGAACCACGAGAACCTGAACGAGCAATATCTGCATCCTAATGGCACCACCAATGGCTCGACCGGCCCGCGCCCCGAAGAAGAGGCGATCAAGGAAATCGAGGCGCATGGCGTCAGCGTTACCGAATATATCGATGTCGGTACGCGCGAGTGGGAGTGGGTGCAGGACAGTGCCTTCAACCGTCGTATCACGCCAAACACGCCTGTTGTGTTCAATGGGCCGGTGGCGGGCACTGACCTGCTCAAAACCGCATATTCGCCCTCTGGCACGACCGGTCGCGGCACGATCAACAATTGCGCCAACGGCGTTACCGGCTGGGGTACGCTGCTGACCTGTGAAGAGAACTGGGCGTTCTATTTCCGCCGCAGCGGCGACGATGCCAATCGCACCGCGCGCGAGCTGACCGGGCTGAACCGTTATGGCGTTCGCAGCTCGACCGGCAATTACGCCTGGTCGACCGTGACCCCAAGCAATCCTGACGACACGACCTTCCGTCGCTGGGACGCGCGCGCCGGGGATACCGGCACTGCCACAGACGATTACCGCAACGAACCCAACCAGTTCGGCTGGGTGCTGGAAATCGACCCCTATGACCCGACCAGCACGCCGCGCAAGCGTACTGCTCTGGGCCGGATGGGCCACGAAGGTGCATGGCTCGGCAAGCTGACGCAGGGCCAGAAGGTCGCGGTCTATATGGGCGACGACTCGCGCCGCGAATATTTCTACAAATTCGTCTCGTCCGCCGCGTGGCAGTCGAGCGACGGCAATGGCACTGGCGGTCTGGCCTTCGGTGACAAATATCTCGATTCCGGAACGCTCTATGTCGCGCAATTCCACGAGGACGGTACCGGTAGCTGGATGCCGCTGGTTTTCGGTCAGGTTCCCAACCGGCCGGCGACCAGCAGCGATGCGGAATATGTCTTTGCTGATCAGGCCGACATCCTGACCCATGCCCGGCTGGCCGCCGATGCGCAGGAAGCGACGCCAATGGATCGTCCCGAATGGACGGCCTGCAATCCGCAGACCGGCGAAATCTACCTGACTCTGACCAACAACAACGCCTCGAACCGTCCGGTGGACGGCACCGATGCGGCCAATCCGCGGCACTATAACGATCCCAAGGGCAGCTCGAACCAGTACGGCAACCCCAATGGCCACATCATCCGTATCCGCGAGAGCGGAGACGATAACTCGGCGACCAGCTTCATCTGGGACATCTACCTGTTCGGTGCCGACTCGGCCGATGCCGGGGCGGACGTGAACATCAGCGGCCTGGACGACGACAACGACTTCTCCAGCCCGGACGGTCTGTGGTTCTCGCGCGAGCATAACGTGGCGGGCAAGGTCAACCCGCTGCTGTGGATCCAGACGGACGACGGCGCGATGACCGATCGTACCAATTGCATGATGCTGGCCGCGCTGCCGGGCTTCGTCGGCGATGGCGGGGATGTGACGATCACCAACCAGGGCGCGGGCGGTACTGCGCAGCAGACCACGCATGTCGGGACCGGGGCGAGCGCGGCAACGCTCAAGCGCTTCCTGACCGGCCCGAAGGAGTGCGAGATCACCGGTGTCGACACGACGCCGGACGGGCGCACGCTGTTCGTCGGCATCCAGCATCCGGG
>DDNW01000044.1:296-2031 GCA_002341345.1 Erythrobacter sp. UBA2510 | reverse complement strand
TTCGTCGGCATCCAGCATCCGGGCGAGAACGGCAATCCCTCCAACATCACCAGCAATTGGCCGCAAAGCCAGGGTGGCAATGCTTCGGGCCGTCCGCGCTCGGCGGTCATCGCGATCACCCGCGACGATGGTGGTGTCGTCGGGTTGTAAGACTGTCTGAATAGAGGAAGCGCCCGGTGCGGTTTCGCATCGGGCGTTTTCGTGTCTCGCTCAGGCCGGTTTGACGAAGCTGTCGATCACCTTCTTGGTGCTGCCACTTTCGAAGGCGATTTCAAGCTTGTTGCCTTCCTGCCCAAGCACCTCGCCATAGCCGAACTTCTCGTGGAACACGCGCGCGCCGATCGCGATGTCGGTGCGTGGTTTGGCGGCAAAGCTGGCGGCGGAGCGGGTGTTCTCCTTCACGCGCTTGGGCCGAGTTTCATAACCGCTGGCGAGCGCGCGCTGCCAGCCGGGGCCGCGCGACTGGCTGCGCTCGGGGCGGCTGGTCGAGACATGGGCGAAGGGGTCTTCGCTCTCGCTCCAGTTTGCCTGCCACAGCGAACGGCCGCCGGTCAGCGTCGTTTCGCTGTTGATGTGCTCATCGGGCAATTCCTCGATGAAGCGTGACGGGATCGAGCTGTTCCACTGGCCAAAGATGCGGCGATTGGCGGCATGAATGATCGTGCAGCGTCGCCGTGCGCGGGTGATCGCCACGTAAGCGAGCCGGCGCTCTTCCTCCAATGAAGCGAGCCCGCCCTCGTCAAGCGAGCGCTGGCTGGGGAACACGCCTTCTTCCCAGCCGGGCAGGAAAACGTGGTCGTACTCAAGCCCCTTGGCCGCATGCATGGTCATGATCGTGACCTTCTCGTCATCGTTTGCGGCGTCATTGTCCATCACCAGCGCGACGTGTTCGAGGAAGTCGGGCAGCGTCTCGTAATCCTCCATGGCGCGGGCGAGTTCGGAGAGGTTTTCGCGCCGTCCTGCAGCCTCGGGTGTGCGCTCGTTGGCGAGCATCGCGTCATAGCCCGATTGATCGAGCACGGTGCGCAGCAGTTCAGCGGGGCTGACCTCCTCGGCCAGTACCCGCCAACTCAGAAACTGCCGCATCAGCGACCCGATCGTGCCGCGTGCCCGGGGTGGCAATTCGTCACTGTCAGCAAGCTCCAGCGCGGCGGCGGCAAGCGGCATGCCTGCGCCGCGTGCATGGCGGTGCATGGTTTCCAGCGCCTTGGCGCCGAGGCCGCGCTTGGGCTGATTGTAGATGCGCTCGAAGGCGAGATCGTCAGCGGGCTGGGCGATCACGCGCAGATAGGCGAGCGCATCGCGAATCTCGGCGCGTTCGTAGAAACGAAAGCCGCCGACGATCCGGTAATTCAGGCCGATCTGGATGAAGCGGTCCTCGAATTCGCGCGTCTGGTATTGAGCGCGCACGAGGATCGCTACCTGATCCAAAGGAGCGCCCTCACGCTCCAGCCGCTCAATCTCCTCGCCCACGCGGCGCGCTTCCTCGGGCGCGTCCCACACACCGATGACGCGGACCTTTTCGCCGGGCGGAATCTCGGTCCACAAGGTCTTGCCCAGCCGTTGGCTGTTCTCCGCGATCAGGCCTGAGGCAGCGGCGAGGATCTGCGGGGTCGAACGATAGTTCTGCTCCAGCCGCACCACCTTGGCGCCGGGAAAGTCCTTCTCGAAACGCAGGATGTTGGCGACCTCGGCGCCGCGCCAGGAATAGATCGACTGGTCGTCATCGCCCACG
>DDNW01000044.1:0-128 GCA_002341345.1 Erythrobacter sp. UBA2510 | reverse complement strand
TTGGTGTCCTGATATTCGTCGACCATGATATATTTGAAGCGCTGCTGGTACTGCTCAAGCACGTCTCGGTGCCGGCGCAGCACGTTCAGCATGTGGAGCAGCAGATCGCCGAAATCGCAGGCATTGAG
>DDNW01000066.1:5751-6012 GCA_002341345.1 Erythrobacter sp. UBA2510 | reverse complement strand
GGCGCCAAGCGCGTCCAGTGCATTAAGGTACTGGGTGGCTCGAAGCGTCGTACGGCGTCCGTCGGCGACGTGATCGTGGTCTCGGTGAAGGAGGCCCAGCCGCGCGCCCGCGTGAAGAAGGGCGACGTGCACCGTGCCGTGATCGTGCGGACCAGGAAGGACGTTCGCCGTCCCGATGGTACCGTGATCCGCTTCGACTCCAACGCCGCGGTCCTCGTCAACAAGAACGAGGAGCCGATCGGCACCCGTATCTTCGGCCCG
>DDNW01000066.1:5267-5638 GCA_002341345.1 Erythrobacter sp. UBA2510 | reverse complement strand
TCGGCACCCGTATCTTCGGCCCGGTCGTGCGCGAACTGCGCGGTCGCGGCTTCATGAAGATTATTTCGCTCGCGCCGGAGGTGCTGTGATGGCTGCTGCCAGGATCAAGAAGGGCGACGAAGTCGTCGTCCTGTCGGGCAAGGACAAGGGCCGCAAGGGCACCGTCACCAAGGTCATGCCGAAAGAGGGCAAGGTCGTGGTCGACGGGATCAATGTTGCCGTGCGTCACCGCAAGCCGACCCAGATGAACCCGCAGGGCGGCATCGACCGTTCGCCTGCGCCGCTGGCGATGTGCAAGGTCGCCGTCGCCGATCCCAAGGACGGCTCGCCCACGCGCGTCCGCTTCGAAGAGCGTGACGGCAAGAAGGTGC
>DDNW01000066.1:439-5193 GCA_002341345.1 Erythrobacter sp. UBA2510 | reverse complement strand
AGAGCGTGACGGCAAGAAGGTGCGCGTCGCCGTCAAGTCCGGGGAGACGATCGATGGCTGATTACACGCCGCGTCTGAAGCAGAAGTACAACGCCGAAATCGTCAAGGCGATGACGGAGAAGTTCGGCTACACGAATCCGATGCAGGTTCCGAAGCTGGAAAAGATCACGCTCAACATGGGCGTGGGCGAAGCCAGTCAGGACAAGAAGAAGGTTCAGGTCGCCGCCGAGGAAATGGAACTGATTGCGGGCCAGAAGCCCGTGATTACCAAGGCCAAGAAGTCGATCGCCCAGTTCAAGCTGCGCGATGGCATGCCGATCGGCTGCAAGGTCAACTTGCGCCGTGACCGCATGTACGAATTTCTCGACCGTCTGGTGACCATTGCGATGCCGCGTATTCGCGACTTCCGTGGCCTCAACCCCAAGTCGTTCGACGGCAATGGCAACTATGCCATGGGCATCAAGGAGCAGATCGTCTTTCCGGAGATCAGCTACGACAAAATCGAGAAGGTGCGCGGTCTCGACATCATCGTGACCACCACCGCCAAGACCGACGAGGAAGCGCGAGAGCTGCTGCGCCTGTTCGGTTTCCCGTTCCCGGCTGACGAAGCCGCAGAAGAAAAGGCCGCCGCGTAAGCGGCCGCAGGAGAGCTTAAGTCCATGGCGAAACTGAGTTCCATCAACAAGAACGAGCGGCGCAAGAAGCTCGTTAAGAAGTATGCAGACAAGTACGCGAAGCTGAAGGCGATCGCGGACGACAAGTCGCTCGACGATGGCGAGCGCCTGATCGCGCGCCTGAAGATGGCGGAACTGCCGCGCAATGCGAATCCCACCCGGGTCCGCAACCGCTGCAACACGACTGGCCGCCCGCGCGGCTATTACCGCAAGTTCGGCCTGTGCCGCATCGAACTTCGGGACCTGGCCAACAAGGGCCTGATCCCGGGTGTGACCAAGTCGAGCTGGTGAGGATCTAGAACATGGCATTGACCGATCCCGTGGGTGATATGCTCACCCGTATCCGCAACGGCCAGCGCGCGAAGAAGGATTCCGTCCTCTCGCCCGCGTCAAAGCTGCGCGCCAATGTGCTCGAGGTTCTGACGCGCGAAGGCTATATCCGTGGCTATACCGAGGAAGCCGATGGTGCTCACAAGGCGCTGCGGATCGAACTGAAATATTTCGAGGGCGAGCCTGCGATCAAGCACGTCGCCCGCGTGTCGAAGCCGGGCCGCCGCGTCTATTCGGGCTCCAAGGAGCTGCCGGTGGTGCGTAACGGCCTTGGCATCACCATCGTCTCGACGCCCAAGGGCGTGCTCTCGGATGCCGAGGCACGGACCGAAAACGTGGGCGGCGAAGTGCTGGCGGAGGTGTTCTGATGAGCCGCATCGGCAAGAAGCCGGTGGAGATCCCCAGCGGGGTCACTGCCGAAATCAACGAAGGCGCGCTCAGCGTCAAGGGCCCGAAGGGTACCCTGACGATGGGTCTGTCCGACCTGGTAAGCTACCAGCTGGAAGACGGCGCGATTGCCGTTACCCCGGCCAATGACACCAAGGCTGCCCGCAGCCATTGGGGCATGCAGCGTACGCTGGTCGCCAATCTGGTTGAAGGTGTGACCGAAGGTTTCACCAAGGTGCTGGAAATTACCGGCGTCGGCTATCGTGCGCAGGCTCAGGGCAAGAAGCTCAAGCTGCAGCTCGGCTATTCGCATGATGTCGACCTCGATGTGCCCGAAGGCCTGGAGGTCAAGACGCCCGACCAGACCACGGTCGAGATTTCGGGCATCGACAAGCAGCAGGTGGGGCAGTTCGCTGCCGAGGTCCGCGGATGGCGCAAGCCCGAACCCTACAAGGGCAAGGGCGTGAAGTATCGCGGCGAGTATATCTTCCGCAAGGAAGGGAAGAAGAAGTAAGATGGCCAAGCTGTCCCTTTTCGAACGCCGTCGTCGCCGCGTGCGCACGGCCCTTCGCAAGCGCTCCGGCGACAAGCCGCGCCTGTCGGTGCACCGCACCGGTCGGCACATCTATGCGCAGATCATCGACGATGCCGACGGACGCACGCTCGCTGCGGCCTCTACCCTGGGCGAGAAGGCCTCGGGCGCTAATGTCGATGCTGCTGCCAAGGTGGGCAAGGATATCGCCGAGGCGGCCAAGAAGGCGGGCGTCTCCACTGTCGTGTTCGATCGCGGCGGTTTCCTCTATCACGGTCGCGTCAAGGCGCTGGCCGATGCCGCTCGCGAAGGCGGGCTGGAGTTCTGATGATGGCTGAAGAGAACAACACCGAAAACGCAGAAGTTGCCCCCAACGTGGAGCAGACCAGCGAAGCGGCAGAGAACCAGTCGCCCGCGCAGGGTGACGAAGGTCGTCCGCGTCAGCGCGGCGGTCGTGGTGGCGGTCGTGACGGAAACCGCGATGGCGGTCGTGGTCGCGGTCGTGGTGGCCGGGACGATCGTCGTGGCGGTCGTGGCGGCGATGACGATGGCGGCGAAGAGTTGATCGAGAAACTCGTCCACATCAACCGCGTTGCAAAGGTGGTGAAGGGCGGTAAGCGCTTCGGTTTCGCCGCGCTGGTCGTGGTCGGTGACGGCAAGGGCCGCGTTGGTTTCGGCCACGGCAAGGCTCGCGAAGTGCCCGAGGCGATCAATAAGGCGACTGCCGCTGCCAAGAAGGCGATGATCCGCGTTCCGCTCAAGGAAGGCCGCACGCTGCACCACGATGGCAAGGGCCACTTCGGCGCTGGCAAGGTCAACGTTCGCTCGGCGCCTCCGGGTACCGGCATTATCGCCGGTGGTCCGATGCGTGCCGTGTTCGAGAGCCTTGGCGTCCACGACGTCGTGACCAAGTCGATCGGCACGTCCAACCCCTACAACATGATCCGCGCCACCTTCGACGCGCTGACCAACCAGACTTCGCCGAAGTCGGTGGCACAGCGTCGTGGCAAGAAGGTTGCCGACCTGCTGGGTCGTGGCGGCGCGACGGAGGCCGAGGCGGAAGCCGAAGCCGCCGCGATTGCGGAGTAAGTTAGATGGCTGACAAGAAGACCATCAAGATCAAGCAGATCGGTTCGCCGATCCGCCGCCCGAAGGTGCAGCGCCAGATCCTTATCGGTCTGGGCCTCAACAAGATGCACAAGGTCGTCGAGCTGCAGGACACCCCCGAGGTGCGCGGCGCGATTGCCAAGCTGCCGCACATGGTCGAAGTGATCGATTGATCATTTCCTGCCGTCCGGTTGGTGCCGGATGCTGATGTGACATCAAACCGCCGCTGGCCTTCTTGGGTCGGTGGCGGTTTTGTTTGTCGGTAAAGCTATTCCGCGCGTGCCGCTGGGGTCTTGCGGCTGAACAGCGCGCTGCGAAGCCGCCGGGGCCAGTCCGGTCGCATCGTGGGATGTTCGATCAGCGCGTAGAATACCATGCCGCCGACAATGGCAATCGGAATCGAGGGGAGCATGAGTGCCCAGCTGGTCAGCAGCGTGTCGGGCGTGTGCAGCCGCTTGGCGACTTCCGAATAGGCCTGGATGATTGGCAGGTGCGTCAGGTAGATCGAATAGCACGCGCCGCCCATCACCGCGATCGGCCGCAAACTCAGCAGGCGATGCGCGAATTTGCCCGACATGCCGCCCCAATAGGTAGCGAGCACGCCCACGAACATGCCTGCATCGCGGGCGAAGAAACTCTCGGCGGAATCGGGCCTGATCGTTGCTGCGGCGAGCAGCACGACATATCCGGCCACGAACAGCAGGTCGCCCCACCGGCGTTCCTTCACCGGACTGCCGAAGGTCAGGTCGCTGACGAGAATCCCGGCGAGGAAATAATGAAGATAGCCGAGCACCGAATATTCATGCGCGGCATAGGACAGTTCGTAGAGCACGAAATTGACCGCCACCAGCGAGATGGAGATCAGCGCGACCAGCAGGCTGCGGCGGAGCGCCGGGGCCAGCTTCGCGTAGCCGATCAGCAGCAGCGGCGCGACGAGGTAGAACTGGATCTCGACCTCGAGCGACCAACTCGGCGGAATGATCCGCGAAGGCGTCCCGAACAGAAGATTGTGCTGATAGAGCAGGCTCGCGACATAGCTGACCGGTAGCGGGATCGACGATTCGGAAAAGCTGGGCGCGTCGGACGGGGCGTAGCCACTCACCTGCAAGGCGATGAAAGCGAGAGTTAGCGCGATGAAATAGGCGGGCATCAGACGGGACAGGCGCCGCAGGTAGAACGAGCCGATGGAGGGGCGCGGCTTGTCCGTGACGGCGGCGCGCAGGAACGGGAAGGCGATGATGAGGCCGCTGACGAAGAAGAACAGCATCACGCCGCTCACGCCGTGGGGAATCAGGTTCGCCTGCGTGATCTGCGCCTCGGTCATCGGCGCCTGCTGGGCGATCATCCGGTTGCCGCGCAGCGACATATGCCAGACCAGCACCGGCAGGATGGCAAGCGCGCGCAGCCCGTCGAGCCGTGGATCGTAGGTGCCGGTGGAGGTCACCCGTCGCAGGCTGGATAGCAGGCTGTCGATCTTGAAGAACTTCACGCGTGAATCCCTTACATTTCCGGCACATTGGTCCATGCCGGACCGGCTTCTTCGCAACGACAGCAAAATCGCGCCTGTATCAAGGGGCGACAATGTAGCCCGTCAGAGCGTGTAGCCGGTATGCCGGAGCGAAGGTGCGAAGGCCGCGTAGATCCTGGCGCGATCCTCGTCGTCAACCTCGACTGTTTCGCGAAAGCCTGCCTTGGCTCGCGCCTTCAGCGTTTCGAAGCGGAAG
>DDNW01000066.1:0-272 GCA_002341345.1 Erythrobacter sp. UBA2510 | reverse complement strand
AGTTCGTCGCCGAGGGCGGCCAGTTCCTCCGACAGATTCTCGTATTTCAGGATGCGGTCGACCAGCAGATTGCCATTCTTGTCGGTGTATTTCTTGTGGTCGTCAGGCAGGTCGCCCTTGGCGATGTAGTCTTTCCATGTCAGCGCCTCACCGCTCTGGCCGTGGTCCGGGCTGTTGCGGAGCATCGAGTACATCGAGACGCACTTGCTGACCGGTTCACGCTCGACGGTGAACTTGAGATAGCTGTCGAAGCACTCGCGGCCCAGGTAACG
>DDNW01000087.1:2599-4023 GCA_002341345.1 Erythrobacter sp. UBA2510 | reverse complement strand
ATTTCTGTTTGGTTATGCGATCTCGCTCGACGTGGACAACGTTCCCATAGGGGTTTTCGACCAGGACCGGTCCCCGGACAGCCGGGCACTCGTCGATCGTTTCATTCAGAGCGGCTACTTCCAGCTTGCACAGGATTTTACCGATAATCGGGATGTCGAGAAGGGGCTGCAGCGTGGCACTGTTAAGCTCGCGCTCGTTATCCCGCCGAAGTTCCAGAACACCCTCGCGCGCGATGGGACGGCACCTGTCCAGGTGCTCGTGGACGGCACTTATTCCGCCACTGCTAACCTCGTCGCAGCCTACGCAGCAGCCATCGTCTCGGATTTTCGTAGTAAGGCGTTCCCGAGCGTCCGCGTCGAAGCCCGCGTCTGGTATAATCCGGCGTTGCGCAGCGTAACTTTCGTGATTTCAGGCTTGTTCGGCGTGATCTTGATGGCGTTTCCGCCGCTTCTGACGGCGCTTGCCATCACCCGTGAAAAGGAAAGTGGTTCGATTCAACAGATCTTCGCGTCACCACTTACGCCGGCCGAGTTTCTGACCGGCAAGCTCGTGCCTTATGGCCTTATTGCCTTTGTTCAAATCGTCATGGTTATCGCCGTGGGCTTCCTGTGGTTCGATGTTCCGCTGCGCGGCAGCATTGGCCTCCTCCTTCTGGTGGGGCTCGTCTATGTTTTTTGCACCGTCGGCATTGGGCTCCTGGTTTCCACAGTCACCAAAAGCCAACTCGTCGCCATGTTACTGGCGCTCATCGTGACGCTGATGCCCTCGTTTCTGTTCTCGGGATTCCTGTTCCCAATATTCACGATGCCTTATGTCCTCCAGCTCTATACGCGCCTGTTCCCGGTGCAATATTTCGTGGACTTCTCGCGGGGCGTCGTGCTCAAGGGCGCTGGGTTGCCGGAACTCTGGCCCTCGGTCCTGCTTCTCTTCGCCTATACGGCGATCATCTTCGCGCTCGCGGCGTGGCGGTTTCGCAAGAAGGTGGCGTGATGGGCACGCGGCTTGCGGGCCTCCTTGTAAAGGAGATGATTCAGTTGCTGCGCGACCGCGTGATGCTGGTCTTGATCCTCTGGCTTTACACGATCGAGGTGGTCATCTGCGCCTACGCCCTGTCCTTCGAAGTCAATGACATGCCGCTCGCCGTCGTCGACCTCGACCAGACATCAGCTAGTCGCGCCCTGGTCGAAAGCTTTATGGTAACAGACGCGTTCGCGCCCGCCGGGTATCCCGCTAGCGCGCCTGCGGCGACAGATTGGCTTCAGACGGGCCGGGCACGTGTTGCGCTCGTCATCCCGGAACGCTTCCAGCATAATTTGGCGAGGGGCGACACGCCTACCGTGCAGGTACTCCTTGACGGGACCAATTCGAACATGGCGGCACAGGCCCGCGGTTATGCGCTTGAGATCGTCAACCGTTTCCAGGT
>DDNW01000087.1:1225-2405 GCA_002341345.1 Erythrobacter sp. UBA2510 | reverse complement strand
CAGCCGGTAGTCCGGGTCTGGTACAACCCTGACCAGACCTACACCTCATTCGTGGTGCTTTCCATGATTGCGCTTGCCGCCATGATGGTGGGGGTGATCCATCCAGCGGCCTCCATCGTCCGCGAGAAAGAAGCCGGCACTATCGAGCAGCTCCAGGTGACGCCGATCGGCACGGCGGAGCTCTTCGTCGCCAAGACCTTCCCGACACTCGTTATCGGGCTCCTCTCGATATTCCCAAGCCTCTTGATCGTCTGGTGGTTCGGCGTGCCTATGCGGGGCAGCTTCCTTCTCTTCCTTGCGCTCACTGCGGTATTCCTTGTGAGCGCGATTTCGCTGGGCGTGCTGATTGCAAGCGTGAGCCGAACATTGCAGCAGGCCCTTTTGCTAAGCTTTTTCAGCTTGTTCCCGTTGATGTTCCTCTCCGGGACACTTGCGCCCGTTGAAAGCATGCCCGGGTTATTGCAAACTCTCTCTCTCGGGAGCCCGCTGCGCCATTACATGGACGTGATCCTCGGCGTATTCCTGAAAGGGATAGGCCTGTCCGAGCTTTGGCCGCAGGCGCTCGCGCTCCTGGTGATCGGCGCGCCTCTTTTCGCCACAGCGATGCTCATCTTTCGGCGCGGCAAGCCATAGTGGTTTCGGCTGCGACTGTCCTCTGGCTCGGAGAATTGGTAAGGCTGTCAATCGGCACCCTGGACTTGCTTCGGAAAAGTGGAGAGCACCTGTAGTTTAAAAAGCAGCAAGCAAGGAAAGGTGCGGAATGAGTTCACGTCAGAAGCAATTTACAGAAGAGTTCAAGCGCGAGGCGGTTCGTCTTGTGGAGGAAAGCGGTCGGACGATGGCGGATATTGCCGAGGATCTGGGCGTTGGCAAATCGACGCTTGGCAAATGGCGTCGTCAGTATCGGGGGAGGGGCTAGGTTTGACGGCGCTTCATGATGCTTCGCAGCTCTGCCCGCAACGCCTGTTGGAGGGTGATTTCCTCGCGGATCGTATCGGCTGTCTCTATGTGGCCGTTGCGCATCGCCGTGTTGAGCGGCGTCCTGTTCGCCTCATCGCGCGGGTGCGGGCGTGCGCCGCGTTTTATGAGGGCAATCGCCGTGTCGGTGTGTCCCCCGGCGGCGGCATGGTGCAGCGGAGTCCGGCCGTCATCGGTCGCCACGTTTATGTCCGCGCCTTCC
>DDNW01000087.1:0-1050 GCA_002341345.1 Erythrobacter sp. UBA2510 | reverse complement strand
GTCCGCGCCTTCCCGGAGCAGGGTGATAACCATCCCGGTCTTTCCCTGCCTCGCCGCGCGCAACAAATCCCGCTCAAGGCTCATCGGCACCCCCTTCCGGTGCCGGTAATCCTCGTGCTCGGGGCCGATGTGCAGGGCTGGCGGTCCGTGTCGTAGAAGAGATCGTTCTCGAAGACCAGGCTCAGGGTGCCGGGTTCCGTCTCGTCGGCCGCAACAGCCGGAAGAGACCCTACAGAACCCGCGGCAGCCACCACCAAGGGGGTCAACCATCTTCTCAATGACGAGTGTGTCCTGACCTTTTGTCCCTGTCTCATTTGCATGCTCAAGCCATGGTGCTGATGGTACGCCGGAAGCGGATCAGGGCGAGGCTGAACAGGGCGGCTCCGATCGCGGCGATGGCGAGAAACTGCGGCCAGACCGCCGCGAAGCCCGCGCCGCGATAGAGGATCGCCTGGGCCAGCATCACGAAGTGTGTGTTGGGCGCGGCGAGCATGATGTACTGCACGGCCTCCGGCATGCTCTCACGCGGCGTTGAGCCGCCGGAGAGCATCTGCAAGGGCAGCAGCACCAGCATGAGCAGTAGGGCGAACTGCGGCATGGAGCGGGCGACGGTGCCGAGGAAGATGCCCATCGAGGTGGTCGCGTACGGAGATCCCGCATGCGCCCAATAGGTGAATGTAGCTGAAAACTTTAATATGAAATACCGTTGACGCTGCAAATGTAGGTGTTTCCTTTTATTTTTTTGATTGGTTTCTATTCTTTTAATGTAGTGATTGCTGCGAACCATTTGGACCACGACTAATTCATGCTGCGCCAAATGATATAGAATGGAGGATAGTTTGATACTCATTGACTGGGTTGTGTTGCTGCTCTTGCTACTGCTGTTTTTGGGTGGGTCTGCGGCTTTAGTCGCAACAGAGAACTCGTCCAAAGTCCTGAGTCGTCGAAAATTCTGTTTTTGGATTACAGGTTGGTTCGTTCTGGAGCTGGCGTTGGTACCTGTTATCCCCTACGTTGCTTTTCCCATTCACCCTCATCCACCAGACTGGT
>DDNW01000033.1:13771-14143 GCA_002341345.1 Erythrobacter sp. UBA2510 | reverse complement strand
TCGAGCCCGGGCTCGAAAATCGGGATGCGGCCCGCGAGCAGCGCCTCGACCTTGGCGGCGTCCTTGTCGACGCAGGTGACCTTGTGCCCGAAGTCGGCAAAACAGGTGCCCGACACGAGGCCCACATAACCGGTGCCGATCATCACGATACGCATGAGATAGTCCTCAAGGGGAAGCATGAACCGTCCGACCGCGACGTTATGCCGGATCGCTGGCGCGCCTCCTACAACCCGGTGCGTGACAAAGGCAAGTCAGCCTCAGGGACCAGAACGCGCGAGCCTAACTGCGTCCGCGATAGGGCGCGACGCCCTGATCGGGCAGCCACAGTTCGGCAGGCGGCGCGCCGCTCTGCCAGAAGACGTCGATCGGGAT
>DDNW01000033.1:0-13622 GCA_002341345.1 Erythrobacter sp. UBA2510 | reverse complement strand
CCGCCGCGCGGATACCAATAGCCTCCGATCCTGAGCCACCTGGGGCGCATCTCGTCTGTCAGCCGCCGTCCTATGCCCACGGTCACGTCCTCGTGAAAGCCGGCATGATTGCGGAAACTGCCGAGGAACAGCTTCAGGCTCTTCGATTCCACGATAGTGTCACCGGGCGCATAGTCGATCACCAGATGCGCGAAATCGGGCTGGCCGGTAACCGGACAAAGCGAGGTAAATTCGGGAGCAGTGAAGCGCACAAGATATGTTTCACCCTTGCGCGGATTGGCTACATAGTCGAGCGAAGCCGCATCGGGGAAAGCGGGAAGACCGCTCTGCTGGCCGAGGTGAAGGCGTTCGCCATTGCCATCTGTGTTCATGGGGTCACTCATCGGCGCAGGTGATGGCGATTTTGCACAAGGCTGGCAAGGCGAGGATTTTCAGGTCGCAAAAGAGATAGTTAAAGGCAAAACATGCCAGAGAGTGTCAATGTTGTCGTGGCCGTGCTGGCTGTTCTGGCCGGAATCGCTGCGCTGTTTGCTGTGGTCTGGCTGATGCGCAAGCGTACCCAGTCCGCCGCCCCGATCGCGCCTGAAGAGCACCCGATCGCGCCTGAACCCGACGCCCAGCCAGAGGACGCCGCCTTGAACTCCAACATGCTCGCCATTGCGCTGGTGCCGGTCCAGATGCGCGTCGGCGCAAACCAGGTGGAGGTCGACTATCGCCTCGCGCTCGACAATTGCGCCGGGCATCCGATCGTCTCGCTGCGCGCCTATCTGGCGCTGTCGAGCGCCAAGGGAGAGCGCGACCCGGAAAGGCTGGGGCCGATGCTGTCGGGCCCGGTCAGCGGCAATGATCCCCTCACCCGTTCTCGGCTCGATCCGGGCGAGGCTTTTCAGCAGACGGGCACGCTGACCTTGCCGCTCGAACCGGGGGAGGAGGGAAAGCCCGTCGTCGCCATCGTGCGCCTGCGCGTCCTCGCCGCCAATCTCGCGCCGCAGACCAGCGCGTGGGTCATCGGCAAGGCCCGTCACCAGCCGGGCGCGAGGATCGCTGCGGTCGAGCCAATCGATCTGGCACTGGGACGTGCCACCCATGAATTGCTGCTGGCGCGCCAGATTGCCTGAGACGCCCGGATTTTCTCAGGCGGATTGCATGCCCCCGCCCCGGCAGCTACGCCGGTAGCAGCATGTCCACCCTCGTCACCACCAATTGGCTATCCGACCATTTGTCCGATGGCACTCACGTCGTGCTCGACGCCTCCGCCCACCTGCCCGATGCCCAGCGCGACGCCCGCGCCGAGTTCGAGGCTGCGCATGTCCCCGGCGCGCGCTTCATGAACCTGAAGGGCATCGGCCCGACGCCCGAGGCCCCGCTGGGTTCGGACGCGCACCGCGAATTGTTCGCGCAGGCTATGGGTGCACTAGGCGTGAGCGCAAACACGCCAGTGGTTTTCTACGACGACAGCAAGCTACGCTCCGCCGCGCGCGCCTGGCTGATCGCCCGCCTCTACGGGATGCAGCACCTGTTCGTCCTTGACGGGGGCCTCGGCAAGTGGCGCGCCGAGGGGCGCCCGTTTGAAAGCGGCATGCCACAGATCGCCCCAGTGACCTTTTCCGCAAACGCAGGTGCAGGCGCAGGCGCGGTCCGGACCAAGGCCGACATGCTCGCCAATCTCGACTGTCATGCCGAACAGGTCGTCGATGCGCGCGACGCGGCGCGCTTTGCGGGCGAGGCAGAGGACTTCCGCCCCGGTGTCACCGCCGGTCACATCCCCGGTTCGAAGAACCTGCCCTTCGGCGAATTGCTCGCCGAAGACGGCACCTTCAAGAGCCCCGCTGACATCAAATCCGCCTTCGAAGCGGCGGGCGTCGATCTGTCGCGGCCCATCACCACCTCCTGCGGCAGCGGCATCACCGCCTCTGTCCTGTTGTTCGGGCTCGACCTGATCGGCCAGAGCGACAATGCGCTCTATGACGGCAGCTGGAGTGAATGGGGCGCCGACCCGGCGACCCCCAAGGCGACAGGACGCTGAATGGCCGACAAGGACGACGATAAGACCAAGCCGGGCCGCGCCACCCGCGCCGCAGAGGCCGGCCGTCGCAAACAATGGACCAGTGTTCCCGGCCTGCCCGGCGGCGTGGTCACCCCGCCGATCTGGCGCGCCAGCACCCATCTGTATGACGACATGGCCGACCTCGCGAAGGGTCGCCCCAACAAGGACGGGCATTTCTATTACGGCAGGCGCGGCGGACCGACGCAATGGTCGCTGGCCGAAGCACTGACCGAGTTGGAAGAAGGTGCGACGGGCACGCAGCTTTATCCCAGCGGCGTTGCCGCCATCGCCGGGGCGTTACTGAGCGTGCTCGATGCGGGCGACGTGCTGCTCGTCACCGATAATGTCTACGAGCCGACGCGCATACTCGCCAATCGGCTGCTCGGACCGCGCGGGATCGAAACCCGCTATTTCGACCCGCTCGACGTGGACGGTTTCGCTGACCAGTTCTGCGAGCGGACCAAGGCGGTGATGCTCGAAAGCCCCGGCAGCCTGACGATGGAGGTGTGTGATATCCCCGCGCTTGCGGCCATTGCGCAGGGCAAGGGGGCGGTGACGCTCTGCGACAACACCTGGGCCAGCGCCATCGGCTTTGCGCCGCTACGCCATGGCTGCGACATCGCGATTACCAGCCTGACCAAGCATGCGGGCGGCCATTCGGACGTCATGATGGGATCGGTCAGCACGACGGGCAAATATTATGGTAAGCTGCGCCTGACCGCGCAGATGCTCGGCCATGTCGTTTCGCCCGACGATGCGGCACTGGTGCTACGGGGCCTCAGGACCATGCCGCTGCGGCTCGAACGCTCGACCGCGACCGCGCTGGCGCTGGCCGAATGGCTGGCCCGGCAACCGCAGGTGGCGCAGGTGCTCTGTCCGATGCTGCCCGGCTCCCCGGGCCACGACTTCTGGGCGCGCGACTTTACCGGTGGCTGCGGCCTGTTCAGCTTCGTGATCGAGGGTCGCACGGCAGAACACCGGGCGCGCTTCCTCGATGCGCTCAATCATTTCGGGCTCGGCTACAGCTGGGGCGGCTTTGAAAGCCTTGCCCTGCCGATCAATGCCGAGGGCGCGCGCAGCGCGACGGCGTGGCCGCCCGCGAATTGGGGGCAGGACAATCCCTATGGCGTGCGCCTGTCCATCGGACTGGAAGACGAGGCCGATTTGCGGCACGATGTCGCCCAGGCCCTTGCTGCGATGGACGAGATATGACGACAGCCAGCACCCAAGCACCCCCCCAAGCCACCGCCAGCGAGGCCGCTGACATTATTCCTGACGTCACTGCCAGCGCGACGCCATTGCCCACCCCCACACCTTCGCCAGAGGATGCCGGAGGAGAGGCGGTTGCCGGGGCCGAGGCGCTGAAGGGCGTGGTCTCCGAACAGAGCAATACAATTGCCAGCGTGATCGAACATCTCGATTCGCTGGGCTTTACGGTCGCCGACACCCGCTTCTCGGTCTGGACCGTGCTGGTCGTGATCATGGTCGTGGTCGGGGTGATCGTCTTCGCCCGCCTCGGCAGCAAAATGGCCCATGGCGCGCTCAAGCGGTTTACCCGGCTGGAATCGGCGCAACGCCTGCTGGGCGAAAAATTGCTGACCATCGCCGTCTGGGCGCTGGCATTCTTCATCGGCATCGACATCCTCGGCATCGACCTGACCGCGCTGGCAGTATTCTCTGGCGCCTTCGGTCTCGCCATTGGCTTCGGCCTGCAAAAGACCTTCGGTAATCTGATCGCCGGGATCATCCTGCTGATGGACCGTTCGATCAAGCCGGGTGACGTCATCGCAATCGCCGATCAGGCGGGCAACGAGACCTTCGGCCAGATCCGCAAGATCGGCATTCGCGCGGTCTCGGTGACCACGCGCGACGAACGCGAATATCTGATCCCGAACGAAAACCTGATGATCAATCAGGTCGAGAACTGGTCCTATTCCAGCCGCAACGTGCGCATGCAGGTCAATGTCGGGGTATCCTACAGCAGCGATATGAAGCTGGCGCAGGAGCTGATGTTGCAGGCAGCCAAGGCCTGCAAGCGCGTCCTTGAAACGCCCCCGCCGACCGTGTGGATGAGCGAGTATGGCGATAGCTCGGTCAATTTCATCATTCATTGCTGGATCACCGATCCGGAAATGGGCGTCGGCAATGTCCGCAGCGACGTGCTCAACCGGCTGTGGGATCTGTTTCAGGAAAACGACATCGAGATCCCCTTCCCGCAGCGCGACCTCAACCTGCGCAACAACGAGCAATTCCAGCAACTTGTCGCCGCTATCTCGCAGCGAGTGGCGTCCAAGGGACATACTTCGGAATAGAGCACTAAAGCTGGCCTAACCCCACCCCAAACCATTCTCGCTGGCGCGTTCTGGCCCGAACGGCCATCTCCTCAGCATGGCAGCAGCTGGCACCATCTATCTCGTTGGCGCAGGACCGGGCGATCCGGACCTGCTGACCTTGCGCGCCGCGCGGCTGATCGAGGCGGCCAGCCTGATCGTGCATGACGGGCTGGTCGATCCCGCGATCCTCGCCATGGCGCGTCCCGACGCGCGTCTGGTCAGTGTCGCGAAAAGACGTTCGCACCACACCCTGCCCCAGGAAGAGATCAGCGCCCTGCTCGTAACCGAGGCACTTGCCGGACATGATGTCGTGCGCCTCAAGGGCGGCGACCCGTTCATCTTCGGGCGCGGCGGCGAAGAGGCGGAACTCGCCCGCGCCGCTGGCGTGTCGGTCGAGGTCGTTCCCGGTATCTCGGCAGCGAACGGCGCGGCGGCGGCAGCACAGATTCCGCTGACCCACCGAGATCATGCCAGCATCGTCAGTTTCGTCGCGGGCCAGTGCAAGGGGCTCGCCGAGCAGGACTGGGCGGGCCTTGCCGGCCACGGTCGCACGCTCGTCATTTACATGGGTGTCAAGACGGCCCCACAAATTGCTGAGAAGCTCATGGCCGACGGCCTGACGCCCGACGTGCCTGTCGCAGTGATCGAGAATGCCGCGCGCACCAATATGCGCGTACTGCGCGGACCGCTCGCCGCCCTGCCCGAGATCGTCGAAGGGCAGCAAGTGCGCAGCCCGGCCCTGATCGTTATCGGCAGCGTCACCGCTGAACCCGACCATGCAATCGCCACTCTGGCGCAGGAGTTCGAACTTTGAAGATCCTTACCGGAAACGACCTCAAATCGGGCCTCGTGGTCTGGTGGGACGGCGCAGGCTGGTCCCCCTCGATCAACGATGCGGTCGATGTGGGCGAGGACGGCGCGACGATCATGGCGCGCGAGGAAGCCGCGCGAAACGTCAACGTGCCCTATGCGATCGAGGCGGAGCGCGATGCCGATGGCGGTGTGCGTCCGGCCCATATCAAGGACCGCGTGCGCGCGCTGGGCCCCACTGTGCGAACCGATCTTGCCGTCGCCAAGTCCGCCGAAGCCAAGGGCTGGGACTGGGTGATCTGAACCGGGTGAACTGAGATGTATCTTTACGACCAATATGACCAGGCGATGGTGGACGCACGCGTCGCCGAGTTTCGCGACCAGGCACAGCGCCGCTTCGAAGGCCGCATCACCGAGGAACAGTTCCGCCCTCTGCGGCTGATGAACGGCCTCTACCTTCAGCTGCATGCCTATATGCTGCGCGTCGCCGTGCCCTATGGCACGCTGAGCGGTCGCCAGATGCATGCGCTGGCCGACATCGCCGACAAATACGATCGCGGCTATGGGCATTTCACCACCAGGCAGAACATCCAGTACAACTGGATCAAGCTGGANNTACATGCTGCGGGTGGCGATCCCCTATGGCACTCTGAACAGCGTCCAGATGCACGCGCTGGCCGATATCGCGGACAAGTATGATCGCGGTTACGGCCATTTCACCACGCGGCAGAACATCCAGTACAACTGGATCAAGCTGGAGGATGCCGGCGATATCCTGGCCGATCTGGCCAAGGTCGAAATGCACGCCATCCAGACCAGCGGCAATTGCATCCGCAACATCAGCTCCGACCATTTCGCCGGGGCTGCCGCGGACGAGGTGATCGACCCGCGCCCCTATGCCGAAATCCTGCGCCAGTGGTCGAGCTTCCACCCGGAATTTTCGTACCTGCCGCGCAAGTTCAAGATCGCCGTCATCGCCAGCGAGCGCGACCGCGCGGCGATGCGCCTGCACGATATCGGCATCAACATCGTGCGCAATGAAGCGGGCGAGATCGGCGCGGCATTCTATGTCGGCGGTGGCATGGGCCGCACCCCGATGGTCGCCCCGCTGATCCGCGAGTTCGTGCCGCTCGATCAGCTCGTCACCTATGCCGAGGCGTGCCTCAGGGTCTACAACCGCTACGGGCGGCGCGACAACAAGTACAAGGCCCGCATCAAGATCCTCGTCCACGAACTGGGCAAGGACGAATATGCGCGCCAGGTGGAGGAGGAATTCGCGCATCTGCTCGGTCAGGGCGTCGAACCGCCCTTTGCCGAACTGAAGCGCATCCGCACCTTCTTCGCCGATCCGGACTTCAAGACCGGCCTGTCGAGCGATATCGACGAATCTGACCCGGACTTCGCCCTGTGGGCGCGGCGCAACACTCATGCGCACAAGGCCCCGGGCTATGTCTCGGCAGTGATCAGCCTGAAGCCGGTCGGCGGCATTCCGGGCGATGCCTCGGCAGCGCAGATGCACGTGATGGCCGACCTCGCCAAGGAATACAGCTTCGACGAATGCCGGGTGATGCACACGCAGAACATCGTCCTGCCGCATGTCGAGATCGGCCGCCTGCACGCGCTGTGGGCCAAGCTGGTCGAGGCCGACCTCGCCGCGCCCAATCTCGATACCGTGGAGGACATCATCGCCTGCCCCGGCCTCGATTATTGCAGCCTCGCCAATGCGCGTTCGATCCCGGTCGCGCAGAAAATCTCAGAGCGTTTCGCCAGCACCGGCAAGACCGCCGCACTGGGCGAGCTGAAGCTGAAAATCTCGGGCTGCATCAATGCCTGCGGGCACCACCATGCGGGCCATATCGGCATTCTCGGCGTCGACCGCAAAGGGACCGAGAACTACCAGCTGCTGCTCGGCGGGAGCGAGGCCGAGGATACCAGCCTTGGCAAGATCACCGGCCCCGGTTTCGACGAGGCGGGCATTGTCGATGCGGTCGAGAAGGTCACCGACCTCTACTTGGAAACCCGCGAGGATGGCGAACGCTTCCTCGATACCTACCGCCGCGTCGGCATGGAGCCGTTCAAGGAGGCGATCTATGGTTGAGTCCACTCTGGGCACCGGCCGCGACGAAGTGCAGTTCCGCTATCGCGACGACGAACCGGTCGATCACCCGGCAGTGACGGTCGATTCCTTCGTCGAGCAGAGCAACGCCGCCGCCGTGCGGATCGAGCCGGGTGACGATGCGCGCGCCCTGCTGCCGCATCTGGACCATATCCAGCTGGTCGAGGTCAATTTCCCGGTTTTCGGCGACGGGCGCGGCTATTCCGCCGCCCGCATCTTGCGCGAAGCGGGCTATGCGGGCGAGTTGCGCGCCGTTGGCGACGTATTGGTCGACCAGATCGCCTATATGCGCCGCTGCGGCTTCGACAGCTTTGCACCCGACAAGCCGATCGACGAGAAGGATGCCGAGGCCGCCTTTGCGCGCTTCCCCGAGGTCTATCAGGCAACCGTCGATGCGCGCGTGCCGATCTGGAACTTGCGCCATGCAGGAGGAAGCGATGCCTAGCGCGGAACCGGCCCGTCAGCGCGATGTGATCGATACCGCTCCTGCCTTCGTGCAGGCCGATGCCGACGCACTCAACGCCCGCTTTGCCGGCGTGGATACAGCGACCATGCTGAGCGAGCTTTTTGCCGAAGGCAATTTGGGCCGCGTCGCCGTGGTCTCCAGCTTCGGTACCGAGAGCGCAGTGTTGCTGCATCTGGTGGCCGAAGCCGACAGGAGCATCCCGGTGGTCTTCGTCGATACGCTGAAAATGTTTTCCGAGACGCTCGACTATCGCGAGCAGCTGGTCGCTCATCTTGGCATCGAGACTTCTTATTCGGTTACGCCGAACCGGGAGGTACTGGCAGCCAAGGACGAGACTGGCCTCAGGTGGTCATGGGACCCGGACGGCTGCTGCGAAATCCGCAAGGTCGAGCCGCTGGCACGCGCCAAGCAGGGCCTCGACGCGTGGATTTCCGGACGCAAGGCTTTCCAGTCGGTCACGCGCGAGAACCTGCCGCGCTTCGAGGTCGAAGACGGGCGCCTGAAGATCAATCCGCTGGGCGACTGGACCAAGGACGATCTCGAGACATATTTCGCTGCGCACGACCTGCCCCGCCACCCGCTGGAGGCGCAGGGCTATCTCTCGGTCGGTTGCGCGCCCTGCACCAGCACGGTCAAGCCGGGCGAGGACCCGCGCGCCGGGCGCTGGCGCGGGTGGGACAAGACCGAATGCGGCATCCACACTCCGGGTGCTCCAAGCGATTCGGGCAGCGACGAGTTACCGCCCGGATATGAGCCGGTTTTCTGACAGTTCCTCGTCGAGAGGGATCGTGCCTCAGATATCTGCCTGTAAATCAATAAGACTTTTGACCAGAATCGCAGTTGCATGAAATGCAATAGCTCGTGCGTTTTTGGCGTTTTCCAACTTCGCCGCATTGCACCATAAGGGGCGTGCCTTTCAGGCATCCTCTCCCAAACTTCATAGGCCCGGTGGCAACACCGGGCCTTTTTTCTTGGGCCTCACAGCCATCCTGATTCGCGGTACCATTGCGCCGTATCCACCAGCCCCTCTGCCGTCGGCACCTCCGGCAACCATAGCTCGGCAGGCGGCAGCGCCTCGGGGTCGCACACCCAGTCCGGGTGGCACATGTAGCGTGCGCGATCGGGCGTCAGCTTGGCCTTGCGCCCCCTTACCAGCCGGTCGATGCGTGCGCCGAAATGGACGAGACCGGGAGAAATTTCGACGACGCGCGTCTTCTTGCCCACCGCATGCGCAATCGCCCGTGCCAGCTCGGTATGCGCCCAGCCGCCTGCTCGCCCGTCATCGGCTTCGTAGATCACGCCCGAAGGCGCGCCCTTGGGCACCAGCGCCAGCAACAGCCGCGCCAGATCGTTCACATGGATCAGCGAGGTTCGCCCGCCCCTCGGCACCGGGACAAGGCCAAGCCTGGCCGCCTTGAACAGTTCGAACAATTCGGTGTCCCGCGGGCCATAGACAGCCGGCGGTCGCACCGCCGCCCAGTCGAGCCCGCTGGTCTGTACGACCTCTTCGCCAAGGCGCTTGGTCCGGCAATATTCGCTCAGGGCGGGCTCGCGCGCCGCCATGGAGGAGACATGGACGAACCGTCCGATGCCTGCCCCTCTGGCCGCTGCCACGACCCGCTCGGTCCCCGCGACATTGCCCGCATGAAACAGCGCGTGAGTGGGTGCATTCACCACCCCGGCGATATGGAGTACGGCATCCGCGCCCTCGACCAGTTGGGCAAGCGCCGCCTCGTCCTCCAGATCTCCGCTTATCCACGTCACGCCCGCACGCTCGGGCTGATCGCGGCGGGTCAGCGCACGCAAGGCGAGGCCCCGTTTCGCCGCCTCATCCATTACCGCCTGCCCGACAAAGCCGGTCGCGCCGGTAATGGCAACAATCACAGCAGCACCAGCTGGTCGCGGTGGATCACCGCCGAGCGCGGTGCATAGCCGAGGCGGTCTTCCTGCTCTTCGCGCCTGGTGCCCGCAATGCTGAGCACTTCAGCCGCGTCATACTCGACCAGCCCCTTGGCAATCGTCCGGCCGTCGAAATCGCGCACCGATATGGGATCCCCGCGCGAAAATGTGCCCTCGACCGTGATGATCCCGCTGGCGAGCAGGCTGCCGCCCTGCGTCAGCGCCTTCACGCAGCCCGCATCGACCACCAGCGCGCCCTTCATTCGCTGCCGCCCGCCCAGCCACGCCTTGCGGCCGGCATCGCGGCGGCGCGGCAGGAACAAGGTCCCCCGATTGGCGCTGCTGGCACGTTCGAGCGGCGCCTCATGCGTGCCATTGATGATCGCGAGGGTGATCCCGGCACGCTCGGCAATCTCGGCGGCCTGCAGTTTAGACTTCATCCCGCCCGAGCCCATGCCCGAGCCAGAGCCGCCAGTCGCCATGGCATGGATATCTGCTGTCACACCCTCGACCCGCTCAACCATCTGCGCCGCCGGGTCGGCCGGATCGCGGTCGTAAAGGCCATCTATATCGGACAGCAGCACCACCGCATCGGCCTTCGCCGCCTGCGCCACGCGTGCGGCAAGTCGGTCGTTGTCGCCGAAGCGGATTTCCTGCGTCGCAACCGAATCGTTCTCGTTCACTACCGGCACCGCACCTGCCGACAGCAATTGTCCGATTGTGGCCGAGGCATTGAGATAGCGGCGGCGGTCGTCGAGATCCTCCAGCGTCACCAGCAATTGTGCAGCGGTAACGCCATGCCTGGCCAGAAGTTCGGCCCACAACCCGCCCAGCTCGATCTGGCCGACGGCGGCGGCGGCCTGCGCTTCGGCCAGACTGCCGCGACCGCCCTTGGCCAGCCCGAGCCGCGCCGCGCCGAGCGCAATCGCGCCGGAACTGACCACGATCACCTGCTGGCCGCGCACCTTGGCCGATGCAATCTCGGCAGCGAGCTGTGCCAGCCACTCACGCCGCGGCTGCCCGTCGCGTCCGACGAGCAGCGCCGAGCCCACCTTGACCACCAGCCGCGGGGTCAGGCTCGCATCGAACAGGTCGGCTAGGCTCGTAACGCTCATGCGCGCCGGATTAGCGGATGCGCGCAAACGGGCAAGTGCTGGTGCCAGAGTTTGCTCGACTCACGTCGAAACGGCGCCAGTCCGCAGATGTGTCAGTGCAACGGAAACGGAACACTAATCCAGCGGAGACCATTCGCGCTGCTCGTCCTCGCCATCCTCGTCGACGGCAATGTCAGGGTCCGCTTCTGCCGCGCTCTGGTTGCCCTCAGTCGCGGTGCGTTCGGGCAGATAGGACAGCGCCGCATCGAGCAATTCCTCGACCCCGGCACCGGTCGCCCCGGAAATGGCGAAGACCTTGTCCGCCCCCGCTGCGCGCAGTTCGGCAGCGAAACCTTCCGCCAGTTCGGCATCGGCAAGGTCGACCTTGTTGAGCGCAACGATGCGCGGCTTGTCGGCCAGTTCCTCTGCATAGGCCGCCAGCTCGGCATCGACCGTGGTCATCGCCGCCGCCGGGTCCTCGCCCGAAATGTCAACGAGGTGGATCAGAACGCGGCACCGTTCGATATGGCCGAGGAAGCGGTCACCGATCCCCGCGCCTTCAGCCGCGCCCTCGATCAGGCCCGGTATATCGGCCAGCACGAATTCGCGTCCCTTGTGACGCACGACGCCCAGCTTCGGCACCAGCGTGGTGAAGGCATAGTCGCCGACCTTGGCGCGGGCATTGGTGACCTGGTTGAGTAAGGTCGACTTGCCCGCATTTGGCAGCCCGACGAGGCCAACATCCGCGAGCAGCTTCAGCCGCAGCCAGACCCACATCTCCTGAGCCGGAATGCCCGGCTGGTGCTGGCGGGGCGCGCGGTTGGTGGAGCTCTTGTAGCTGGCATTGCCGCGTCCGCCCATGCCGCCTTCGAGCAAAACGATCTCCTCGCCCGCCTTTGTCAGGTCGGCGAGCAGTTCCTCGCGCTCCTCGTCGAATACCTGCGTGCCGATCGGCACATCGATGATCAGGTCGTCGGCGCCCTTGCCGGTGCGGTTCTTGCCCATGCCATGGCCACCGCGCTTGGCCTTGAAATGCTGGGTATAGCGAAAGTCGATCAGTGTATTGAGGCCCGGCACCGCGCGCAGGATCACATCGCCGCCCTTGCCGCCGTCACCGCCGTCGGGGCCGCCATATTCGATGAACTTCTCACGCCGGAAGCTGACCGCACCCGGTCCGCCCGCGCCCGATTTGAGATAGATCTTGGCCTGGTCGAGAAAATGCATTCTTGTTTCGCCTCAAACGCCGGCGGGCCATCCGGCCCCTTGGCTTTCCTCGCTTTGCGGGCAGGCAAGCTGCCCTCGCTGCGGACGGCCAGTCGGCCTTGCGATCGGCTGGTCGCCGACCGGACTAGAGCATACTCCCGGACTTGGCCAACATTGGCATCGTCAAGACCGTCAACGCAGCCCCAATTTCCTCAGAAGGAGCCGGTATTTGCAGGGTTCCAGAACCGGCGCGCATCCTCAGGGTCAGGATGATCGGACCTTGTGGTCCAGAGCACCGGCAGCGCAGAACACCGCGATTTGCAGGCCATGCTGGGGGAATTGGCGAAAAACTGGTGGAGCCGAGCGGGATCGAACCGCTGACCTCGTCATTGCGAACGACGCGCTCTCCCAACTGAGCTACGGCCCCGTTCCAGTCTTGCCCGCGACACCAAACCCGCATGGGCTCTGCGTCGCGAAGGGGCGCCTATTAGCGAACCCGCTGGCCCCGTCAAAGCGAAAATGACGGTAGCCGCTAGGTTTCCGCCCTAGCGCCCGTTTTCGGCACTATTCGTTGGGCACCGGCTGCACCACCGGCGTGGAAACCACACCCTCTGGCGCCGGGACGATCGGCACGTGCTCGCCGCTTTCCGGATCGGTCACCGTGGCGGTCACCACCGGCGTCTGCGGCCCGACGATGCTGCTCGTGGCGCTCGTACCCGAGCGTCCGCCATGCACCGCGACCCAGCCGGGTTGCGAATGACCGTACATCGCGCCGTAGCGACGGTCCCAGTCGGCCGACAATTGCTCGTAACGCTCATATTCGTTGAAGAAATTGGCGAAGGCGTTTTCGTACAACTGCAGGTTCACCGCGGCAAAGCTCGTCAGGTCGGCTGGCGGGGCGGTCATGAACTGCTGAGCAATCAGGCGCGAGATATTGCAGAAATCGCCGCGTACGGCGGGCAGCGTGAAATAGTTGTAAACCTGCGTCGAATGCACTTCGCGCAGCGCAATGGCTGCCCGACGCTCGCTCGCCTGCTGCTGGAAACGACGGTCCATCTCGGTATTGGCCGATGACAGCTCGCGACGGAATTTCTTCAGGAACTCGCCATAGCCGGTCGTAATGACCGCGTCGGAGGCATTCATGCAGTTGAGCGCCGCCACGTTCCAGCCCGAGCGGAAGTGCCAGATGGTCTCGATCTCATCGAGCCCGTGATTGATGCTGAGCCGCGTGCCATCAGCGGTCACCGGGGGCAGGTCCATCCTGTAGGCCGCACCGGCAGGCGGCACCGGGCGATAGGGCGTCGGCTCTGCCTTGACCACCCTCGGGGGCGGCGGCGGGGGCGGCGGGGGCGGCGGCGTGCAGCCGGCGACAATGGCCAGGCCAAGCGTTGCAACGGCCGGTTTCCAGTGAATTTTCAGCATGGGGTTGCGCGATCCTCTGTCCTCAGGCGAGCATACCACCCTCACCTGAATCGATTATGACCATCTGCGTAGCTGGCGGAAATGGCAAAGAAAATGCCCGGAGTGCGGGTAAGCACTCCGGGCATCGTGTGTGGAGAACTGTCTGACCCCGATCCGGGTTGGACCAAGGGAAACAGCGTAATCCCGGTTAGTCCCGTGCAGTGCCCATAAAGCGCAGCAGGAACAGGAACAT
>DDNW01000096.1:9355-11301 GCA_002341345.1 Erythrobacter sp. UBA2510 | reverse complement strand
CAATCGCTGCAGGCTGCTGGGCGAAGCGATTGCCCGGGCGGTGGAAAGCTTCCCCGAGGATCTGAACGTGCAGGTCTGGGGCACGGGCGGCATGAGCCACCAGCTGCAGGGTCCGCGTGCGGGGCTCATCAACCCCGAATGGGACAATCGCTTCCTCGACCTAATGAGCGAGGATGACGGCGAAGCGCTACGCGCCATCTCGCATATCGAATACCTGCGCGAAACCGGGTCGGAAGGCATCGAAATGGTGATGTGGCTGATCATGCGGGGCGCGCTGGGGCGCAAGGTCCGGCCGTTGCACCGCCATTACCATGTTCCTGCTTCCAACACCGCGGTCGGGCATCTGGTACTCGAGCCCGCGGCCTGACCCCTGACAAGGAGACCTCTCATGCGCATTGCCATGGCCGGTGCCGGCGCCTTTGGTGAAAAGCACCTCGACGGCCTGAAGAATATCGACGGCGTCACCGTTACCTCGCTCGTCGGTCGTGAGCTCGCGCCAACCAGGGTGGTCGCCGAGAAATACGGCATCGGTCACGTCACGACGGATCTGGATGAAACTTTGGCTCGCGATGATGTCGACGCTGTCATCCTGGCCACGCCGACGCAGATGCACGCCGCGCAGGCCATTGCCTGCATGGAGGCGGGCAAGCATGTCGAGGTGGAGATTCCGCTGGCCGACAGTTGGGCCGATGCGCAAGCGGTGCTGGCGAAACAGAAGGAAACCGGCCTCGTTTGCATGGTCGGGCACACGCGCCGCTTCAACCCGTCGCATCAATATGTGCATAAGCGTATCAGGGCAGGGGAGCTGAACGTCCAGCAGATGGATGTTCAGACCTATTTCTTCCGCCGCACGAACATCAACGCCAAGGGCGAACCCCGCAGCTGGACGGACCATCTGCTGTGGCACCATGCCGCGCATACGGTCGACCTGTTCGCCTATCAGGCGGGAAAGATCGTCGAGGCCCATGCCATGCAGGGACCGGTCCACCCCGAACTGGGCATCGCCATGGACATGTCGATCCAGCTCAAGAGCGAGACGGGCGCGCTCTGCACCCTTTCGCTGAGTTTCAACAACGATGGGCCGCTTGGCACCTATTTTCGATATATCTGTGACAACGGCACCTACATCGCGCGATACGATGATCTGGTGAACGGCAGAGAGGAGGCGATCGACGTCTCGAATGTCGACGTCTCCATGAACGGGATTGAGCTGCAGGATCGCGAATTCATCGCAGCGATCCGCGAAGGGCGCGAGCCGAACAGCTCGGTCGGGCAGGTTTTTGATTGCTATCGTGTGCTCGGAGAACTCGCCGACAGCTTTGAAAAGCGAGACGGATGGTCGTGAAACGACCATTGGTGGGCCGGTCGATCTCGCCGATCGGCCTCGGCTGCATGAACCTTAGCTGGGCCTATGCGGCACCGCCAACACAGGAGGACTCCGCGCGGTTGCTCAATCGGGCGCTCGACCTTGGCTACGAGCATCTCGACACCGCGCGGCTTTACGCGAATGGCGGTAACGAGACGCTGCTTGGCGAGGCGCTGAAAGGACGGCGCGCGGAGTTCTTCCTCGCATCAAAGACCGGGCTATTCGCCGAAGGGACCAAACGCTGGGTCGATTGCAGCCCCGCAACGATCAGGCGCAGCTGCGAAGAAAGCCTGAAGGCGCTCCGGACCGACTTTATCGACCTCTACTACCTGCACCGTCGCGATTTCACCGTCCCAATCGAGGAATGGGCGGGCGCGATGGGTGAACTCGTTCGCGAGGGCAAGATCGGCGGTTACGGCCTCTCGGAGATGAGCGCCGAAACGCTCCGCACAGCCCACGCAGTGCATCCGGTGGCGGCCGTGCAGGTTGAATACTCGCTGTGGACCCGCAATCCTGAGATCGCCATGCTGTCCGCATCGCGCGAGCTTGGCGTTGCCCTCGTCGCTTTTTCACCGCTTGG
>DDNW01000096.1:8321-9250 GCA_002341345.1 Erythrobacter sp. UBA2510 | reverse complement strand
GTCGTCGCTTTTTCACCGCTTGGGCGTGGCGTCTTCGCCAACGGCGTGCGCGATCCATCCACGCTCGGCGAGCACGATATCCGCCGCGGTCATCCGCGCTTCAGTGCCCAGAACTGGCCCATAAATCTCTCGCTGGCGGAAAGCTTCAATCTCGTCGCCGCCAGACAAGGGGTATCGCCAGCCCAGTTGGCGCTGGCGTGGGTCCTCTCGCGGGGAGAGCATGTTCACGCCATTCCCGGCACTTCCAAGCTGGAACATCTCGGGGAAAATATTGGGCGGCCGGGCTGGCGTCCCGATCAGGCCGTTCTCGACGAGCTGGACGGGCTGATCAACCAGCGGACGGTGGCAGGCCCTCGCTATCCAGACGCGATGCAAAAGACCATGGATTCGGAAGATTTCAATTAGATTTCGCTTCTCGAGGAAGGTCGTCGTTTTGCGGCAAGGCCATCGAACCGAGACGGTGTCCAATTGTCCGCCAATCCGCCTGCGAGCACCATAGGAGAAGAAATCCCTGTGTCTGAACTTCAGTCAACCGACGAAAAACCTGCACGACGCCGATCTCGCAAGAATTTCCTCCCGTCGCCCTCGTCGTCCAACCAGGAAGATCTCCCGCCTGTTGCACGCTACCAGGCAAGCAAAGAGGAAATGATCGATCTTTATCGTCAGATGATCCTCATCCGGCGCTTCGAGGAAAGAGCCGGCCAGCTTTACGGCCTCGGCCTCATCGGCGGCTTCTGCCATCTCTATATCGGACAGGAAGCGGTGGCGGTTGGCCTCCAGTCGGCGATGACGGTGGGCAAGGACAGCGTCATCACCGGCTATCGCGATCATGGCCACATGCTCGCTTACGGCATCGACCCGAAGGTGATCATGGCCGAATTGACCGGTCGTGCCGCCGGCATCTCGCGCGGCAAGGGTGGCTCGATGCA
>DDNW01000096.1:4270-8162 GCA_002341345.1 Erythrobacter sp. UBA2510 | reverse complement strand
GTGGCTCGATGCACATGTTCTCGGTCGAGCATGGCTTCTACGGCGGCCATGGCATAGTCGGCGCGCAGGTCAGTCTCGGCACCGGTTTGGCGTTCAAGCACAAATATACCGGGGATGGCGGAGTCTGCCTGGCCTATTTTGGCGACGGCGCGGCCAACCAGGGCCAGGTGTACGAGAGCTTCAACATGGCCGAGCTATGGAAGCTGCCGATCATCTTCGTGATCGAGAACAACCAGTACGCCATGGGCACCAGCGTCAACCGCGCCTCAGCTGAGGACCAGTTGTATCGCCGGGGCGAGAGCTTCCGCATCCCCGGGATGCAAGTCGACGGCATGGACGTGCTCGCGGTGCACGGCGCTGCCAAGGTGGCGCTTGAACGAGTGCGGGGAGGCAAGGGGCCGGTGCTCCTGGAACTGAAGACTTACCGCTATCGCGGCCATTCCATGTCTGATCCCGCCAAATACCGCTCGCGCGAGGAGGTGCAGGCGGTGCGCGAAAAGTCCGACCCCATTGAGCTTCTCAAGAAAGAGTTGGAGGCGGCCGGCGTTTCCGAGGACGAACTGAAGACGCTGGAGAAGGACATTCGCCGGATCGTGCAGGACGCTGCCGATTTCGCCGAGCAGGCGCCGGAGCCGGAGCTTTTCGAACTATATACCGACGTGCTGGTGGAACAGTATTGATGGCGATTGAACTGAAGATGCCCGCGCTTTCTCCCACCATGGAGGAAGGCACGCTCACCAAGTGGCTGGTCACGGAAGGCGACGTGGTTAAATCCGGCGACATCCTGGCCGAGATCGAGACCGACAAGGCGACGATGGAGTTCGAGGCGGTCGACGAAGGCACGGTCGCGAAGATCGTCGTCGCTGAGGGCACCGACGGGGTGAAGGTGGGCGAGGTAATCGCGCTGATCGCCGGCGAGGGCGCAGAAGAAGGCGCGGAAACTGCTTCGGCCGACGAGGAGAAGCGAGACGTACCCAAACCCGAATCCGCGGGAACCCAAAGAGCGGAGAACCGCGGCCAGCAGCTTGTGGTGTCGCCGACGCAGGCGACCGTCGCCGATCCGGACATCCCCGCGGGCACCGAGATGGTCAAGACCACCGTGCGCGAGGCGCTGCGCGACGCGATGGCCGAGGAGATGCGGGCCGACGACCGCGTTTTCGTGATGGGCGAGGAAGTGGCGCAATATCAGGGTGCCTACAAGGTGACGCAGGGCCTGTTGGACGAGTTCGGCGACCGGCGCGTCATCGACACGCCGATCACGGAATACGGCTTTGCCGGCGTCGGCACCGGCGCGGCGATGGGCGGCCTACGCCCCATCGTGGAGTTCATGACCTTCAACTTCGCCATGCAGGCGATCGACCACATCATAAATTCGGCTGCCAAGACCAACTACATGTCGGGCGGCCAGATGCGCTGCCCCATCGTGTTTCGCGGCCCCAATGGCGCGGCGAGCCGCGTCGGTGCGCAGCACAGCCAGAACTATGCCCCTTGGTACGCTAATGTGCCTGGATTGATCGTCATCGCACCCTATGACGCGGCTGACGCCAAGGGGCTTCTCAAGGCTGCGATCCGGTCCGAGGATCCAGTGGTTTTCCTCGAGAACGAACTGACATACGGCCGGGTCTTCGACGTGCCGAAGCTGGAGGACTGGGTCCTGCCGATCGGCAAGGCGCGGATCGTCCGAAAGGGCAGGGACGTGACGCTCGTATCCTACTCTATAGGGGTGGGGATCGCTCTGGAGGCCGCCGAGACGCTAGCGAGCGATGGGATCGAGGCGGAAGTCATCGACCTGCGCACGCTGCGTCCGCTCGACAAGGCAACTGTGCTGGAAAGCCTAAAAAAGACCAACCGCATGGTGGTGGTCGAGGAAGGCTGGCCGGTGTGCTCGATCGCGTCCGAGATTTCCGCGATCGCTATGGAGGACGGGTTCGATGATCTCGATGCACCCGTGCAGCGCGTGACCAACGAGGATGTGCCGCTGCCTTATGCCGCAAACCTGGAAAAGGCAGCACTCCTCAAGGCTGGGGATGTCATCGAGGCGGTGAAAAAAGTCTGTTACCGTTGAAGATTCCGGAGTTCCCAAATGCCGATCGATATCAAGATGCCCGCGCTCTCTCCCACCATGGAGCAAGGCACTCTGGCCAAGTGGCTGGTCAAGGAAGGCGATACGGTCTCGGCAGGCGATATCCTGGCGGAAATCGAAACCGACAAGGCGACAATGGAATTCGAAGCGGTGGACGAGGGCACGATCCTGTCCATCGCCATTCCCGAAGGCAGCGAAGACGTGAAGGTCGGCACGGTGATCGCCACGCTGGGGGAAGAAGGCGAGGAAGCCGCTGCTCCGGCACCGAAAGCCAAGGAAAAGCCAGCCCCCAAGGAAACGAAAGCCGAGGCGCAATCCGAACCCGCTCCTGCCCCAACGCCCGCACCCGCTTCGAAAGCCGCAGCCGCACCGGCGCAGAAAGGCGACCGGATCGTCGCCTCGCCGCTCGCGCGGCGCATCGCCGAGCAGAAAGGCGTCGATCTTGCGGCAGTGAAGGGCAGCGGCCCCAATGGCCGGATCGTGAAGGCCGATGTCGAAGGCGCGCAGCCTGGTGCTGCAGCCCCGGCACCTGCTGTCAAAGCATCGGCACCGCCACCTGCGCCAGTCCCGGCAGAGGCACAGGATTTCGGCATCCCGCATGAGGTCGAGAAGCTGTCCAATATGCGCAAGGTCATCGCCAGACGCCTGACCGAGAGCAAGCAGACCGTTCCGCATATCTACCTCACGGTCGATATCCGGCTCGACGCGCTGCTGAAGCTGCGCGGCGAGATCAACGCCGCGCTCGAACCGCGCGGGGTCAAGCTGTCGGTCAACGACTTGCTGATCAAGGCACTGGCCAAGTCGCTCGAAATAGTGCCGGTTTGCAATGTTCAATTCACGGGCGATACTTTGCTCAAGTTCAGCCGCGCCGATATTTCGGTCGCCGTTTCGATCCCCAATGGCCTGATCACCCCGATCATCAAGGATGCCGGCGGCAAATCGATCAGCGCCATTTCCAACGAGATGAAGGACCTCGCCGCTCGCGCGAAAGAGGGCAAACTCATGCCCGAAGAATATCAGGGCGGCACCGCCAGCCTGTCGAACATGGGCATGTTCGGGATCAAGCAGTTCGAGGCGGTCATCAACCCGCCGCAGGGCATGATCATGGCCATTGGCGCAGGCGAGAAGCGCCCCTTCGTGATCGACGACACGCTGCAGATCGCCTCGGTGATGAGCGCAACGGGCAGCTTCGACCACCGCGCCATCGACGGGGCGGACGGCGCGCAGCTGATGAAGGTCTTCCGGGAGCTGTGCGAGGCACCGCTGGCCCTTCTGACATGATCGGACATTAGCTTGAACGAGGTGCGCGAACCGGCAATCCGCCTGATTGCAATGCCTGCCGATGCCAACGCCGATGGCGACATCTTCGGGGGCTGGCTGATGAGCCTGATGGACATGGCCGGTGGTCTGGCGGCCACGCGCAGGGTTCGGGGCCGGGCCGTCACCGCCGCAATGGACGGAATGCAGTTTCACTTGCCGGTCAAGGTTGGGGACGAGGTTTCAGTCTATGCGGAAGTCGAACGCGTTGGCCGGACAAGCTTGTGCGTTGCAGTGGAAGCCTGGCGGCGCGAACGCCATCAGGAAAATGCATACAAAGTGACAGAGGCCAAGTTCACCTTTGTCGCGGTCGACGAAAACGGCAAACCGCGCCCGGTGAATATACAGGAGCAGTAAATTGGCAGCAAGTTATGACGTGATCGTGCTCGGCTCAGGACCCGGCGGCTATGTCGCAGCGATCCGCTGCGCACAGCTTGGCCTGAAGACCGCGATCGTCGAGCGCGAACTGCTCGGCGGTATCTGCCTCAACTG
>DDNW01000096.1:0-4101 GCA_002341345.1 Erythrobacter sp. UBA2510 | reverse complement strand
CTCAACTGGGGCTGCATCCCGACGAAGGCGCTGCTGCGCTCGGCCGAGATCCTGCATTACGCTCAGCATGCCAAGGATTACGGGCTCAAGATAGCCGGTACGATCGAGGCCGATCTCGAGGTGGTGGTGAAGCGCAGCCGCGGCGTCGCCCGGCAGCTCAATCAGGGCATCACGCATCTGATGAAAAAGAACAAGATCACCGTCCACATGGGCACCGGGAAGCTGACCGCTCCGGGCAAGCTGGAAGTACAGGGCGAGAAGGGGACCGAGGAGCTTTCCGCCAGGCACATCATCATCGCGACCGGCGCGCGGGCGCGCGACCTGCCGGGCATGCCCGCTGACGGGAAGCGTCTGTGGACCTATCGTCACGCGATGACCCCGTCCGAAATGCCCAAGAAACTTCTGGTGATCGGATCGGGCGCTATCGGGATCGAGTTCGCCAGCTTCTACAACGACATGGGCGTCGACGTGACCGTGGTCGAGATGATGGACCGCATCGTTCCGGTGGAAGATGCGGATGTTTCCGCCTTCCTCCAGAAGGCGCTGACCAAGCAGGGCATCACGATCAGGACCGGCGCCAAGGTCGAAATACTCGACAATGGCGCGAAGGCGGTGAAGGCGAAGATCACCGGCAAGGACGACAAGGCGGAAGAGGTCGAATTCAGCCATGTGATCGTCGCCATCGGTATCGTGCCGAACTTGGAGAACATCGGTCTCGACGAATTGAATATCGAGCCGACCAAGAACTTCTTCATCAAGATCGACGATTATGGGCGTACCAACGTCAAGGGCCTGTGGGCGATCGGCGATTGTACCCCCGGCCCGTGGCTGGCGCATAAGGCGTCGCATGAAGGCGTAACCGCCGCAGAGGCCATTGCGCAGGAACTGGGCAACAAGGACGTTCATCCGCACCCGCTCGACCGCAGCAACATTCCGGGCTGCACCTATTGCCATCCGCAGATTGCCAGCGTCGGCCTGACCGAGGCGAAGGCGAAAGAGGCGGGTTACCAGGTGAAGGTCGGCACCTTCCCCTTCATCGGCAATGGCAAGGCCATCGCGCTGGGCGAGGCCGAGGGTTTCGTGAAGACCGTGTTCGACGCCAAGACCGGCGAGCTGCTCGGCGCGCATATGGTCGGCGCGGAAGTGACCGAGATGATCCAGGGCTTCGTCGTCGGCAAAACGCTAGAGACGACCGAGGCGGAGCTGATGAACACCGTGTTCCCGCATCCGACCATCTCGGAATCGATGCATGAAAGCGTGCTTGCCGCCTACGGACGCGCGCTGCATATTTAGTCAGGTCGCGGTCCCAGCCCGATCCCCCACCCAACCTCCTGACAGGGTAACTATTGCGATGCCGGGAGGGAAAGTAGAGCGTCGCCGCACCCGTTTCAGTCACGCTGAAACAGAGATTAGACCGCCGCAGCCCTCAATGCGGCAATATCGGCGCCAGTAATGGCATCGATATTCGCCTCGATCAGATCGACGGGCCAGTCCCACCAGGCGATATCGAGCAACGCGGCGGAAGTCTCGTCGTCGAAGCGCTTGCGGATCGTCTTCGCCGGATTACCGCCGACGATTGTATAGGGCGCGACGTCCTTTGCCACGACCGATCGCCCGGAAATAATCGCACCGTCACCGATGGTGACACCGGGCATGATCATCGCCTCCATTCCGATCCACACATCATTGCCGATGACCGTATCACCCTTGCGGTCGGGCAGCTGGAACAGTGCCGCGATCTCTTCCGGTGTGGTGCTTTCATCCATCAGGAAATTACCGAAAGGATAGGTCGAAAAGCCGCTGGTATCGTGATTGGCGCTGCTGGTGACGATCCGCACGCCATGAGCGATCTGGCAGAACTTGCCGATCACCAGCTTTTCCGGGCTGGGAGGAAAGAGATAGGGCGCAAGATATCCCGCATAGTCCTCCAGCTCTTCCAGATGGCCGAAATAGGTGAAATCGCCAATCTGAATGCGCGGGTGGTCGATCACCCGGTTCAGCTGGACGACCGTCTTGATGACGGTTCCGTCCGGCATGACCATAGGATAGGGCGTGGTCGGGTCGAGTTTTGGCATGGTCCGTCCGGTATCAGCACTCAGCCGGCCGGTCATCGCCGAGCGCTTCCGTCGCACTTCCCTGCATCAATAACGGGTGCATCATGCGGGCAGCCAGATGTTCATTTGCGGACGACCCGCTTCTTACAAGCGTCCTGATCCGACCGTCGCGGTTATAGATATCGTCGAGCAGCATGACCCCGCCTTCGCCATCACCCACGGCTGTGAAATAGGTGATGTAGACCGGCATCGGATGGGCGATCGAAACGGTCTTTGTCTGGCGTGAGGCGAGGATTGCGTCGATCTCCTCGCGCGTCAGCACGCTTTCGAGCAAGGTCGCAGCATATCCGATCGCATCGCCCGTGCGGATGCAGCCATGGCTGAAGGCGCGCACCTCCTCGTCGAACAGCGCCTTGTTGGGCGTATCGTGCATGAACACCGAATAGGGATTGGGCATCACCAGTTTCATCTGGCCCAGCGCATTGCCCGGACCCGGCTTCTGGCGATAGCGCCCGTCTTGCACGACATACCCGCGCGCCGCAGCGACTGCGGGCCGGTTGCGCACCAGCGCGCCGACGCTCTCGCGCACGATGGAATCAGGAATCTCCCACCACGGATTGAGCACCACGCCCCCGATGGTCGCCTGAAACACCGGTGTCGGGGTACTCGTCTTGCCGACGATCACGCGCCAGGAGCCGACATGCTCGCCGCCGCGCACCAGTTCAGCCTCGAACCGGGCCGCGTTGACGAGAACGTAATCCTCGCCGAGCGTGCGCGGCATCCAGCGCCAGCGTTCCATGTTACGGGCAATGGTCGCGCGCCGGGCGGAATCGTTTTCGCTGTCATAAGCAGCGAGGAGGGCGGCATAGTCCTTCGACGCAGGCCGCATCAGGGCGAAGAACGTGTCGAGCGTGTCGTCGGCCACTGCCCGCTCCAGCATTGCCTCCAGCGGCAAGTCCGCATCGCTGTCCGGGATGTTCCACCCGGCACGCTCGGCCGACCCGGCATTGCCGAGCAGATGCATGCGCGCCAGCCGCAGCGCCAGTATATCGGCCTCGGCATCGACCAGCGCCGGATCGCCGCCTTCGCGCGCGGTGTCGAGCGCGGCCGAAGAAAGTTCAGGCAAGCCTTCGAGCAGCGCTGCTTCGCGCCAGCGATCCAGCGTCGCAAGGTCGGCAGAGGACCATTTGGCACCTTCGCTTGCGGCGGCTTGTACCGGGTTAGCTGCGAGCAGAAACGCGGTCAGTAGTGTGTGCTTCCAGTTCACATTCGGTTCCCAAACTTGCACCGGGGTAAAGCGGCGACTATCTTCTACATAGTGACATATCGGGTTTACCATCGGATCTGCACAAGCGGATTGATCAAAAATGAAGTTTAACCGGCGAAATTTCCTTGGTGCTTCCGTCGCGGCGAGCGGCGGACTGTTTGTGTCTTCGCCTGCTATTGCCGCTACGCTGATAGAACCGCCAACGGCGCCGCTGGCCGATATCGTGACCGAAGCGCTTGGTGCGCTAAATCGTCACGCTGCCCGGATAACCGATCGCAAGCGTATCGGGATCTCTGATTTCCGCAACCATTCGGGCAAATATCGCTTCCACATCGTCGATGTCGAGCGCGGCAAGATCATGCGCTCGCTGCTCGTTTCGCACGGGCGCGGCTCCGACCCTCAGAACAGCGGTTATGTGCAGCGCTTTTCCAATGTCGAAGGCTCCAACGCATCCTCGCGTGGGAGCTATGTGTGTGGTGAGGCCTATGTCGGGCAGCATGGTCGCTCGCGCCGCCTCCACGGGCTCGAACCACAGAACGACAATGCCTATGACCGCGCGATCGTGATTCACGGCGCATCCTATGTCGATGCCGCCATGGCGCGCGATACCGGGCGCGTCGGACGCAGCTTCGGCTGTTTCGCATTCGAGCAGAGCGAAATCGCGAGCGTGCTGGAACTGCTGGGCGAGGGGCAGTTGCTCTACGCCACCGGTCGCGAGGCCTGAGCTTTCTCAGATTAAGTTCGGCAGTGCTGGCGGACAGGGTGGGATTCGAACCCACG
>DDNW01000148.1:548-4645 GCA_002341345.1 Erythrobacter sp. UBA2510 | reverse complement strand
CATGGGCGCAGCTTCAAGGAAGCCTGCCTCGCGCTTGGAATGGATATCGTCTACAGCCCCGCGAGAAAGCCCCGCTACAAGGGCAAAATTGAGCGCTTCTTCCTAACGCTTGCTCGTCAGCACCTTCACTTCATTCCGGGAACAACGTTCTCAAACACTAAGCAGCGCGGACACTACAATCCGGAAAAAGAAGCCGTCATGACGCTCGGCGACCTGAAAGGCAGCGTTCTCAAGTGGGTAGTCGACTTTTATTCGCAATCCCTCCACGAAGGCCTTGAGACGTTGCCCATCAGGAAGTGGGAAGCGAGCATCAAACAATACCCTGTCTCGCTGCCTCAGCGGGTAGGGGATCTCAACATCCTTCTCAACCACGTGGTCGACCGGAAGCTGACCCGTCGCGGCATCGAATTCCAGGGTCTGATGTATAGCTGCAATTCTCCAGCTTTCAGGACCCTCATCAATCGAGGGGACAAACCTGACGCGGTGAAGGTCCGTATCAACGCAGCCGACCTGTCCTCCGTCTACGTCGAGGACTGGGTGACCGGCCGCTTCTTCGAAGTGCCTTCGATTGACCCCGAATACACCAAACGCCTGTCTCTAGCCGAGCACTCGCTGGTCAAGCAGAAGGCCAAAGAAGACATGGCTCCAGGCGAACGGGTCAGGATTGGCAAGCTCATCCAGGTACAGGAGGACTTGCACAATAAATTCCGCCTGCTGCAGGAGCAGAAAAAGTTTAGCAGCATGCGGCTCTACAAAGCGCTTGGAGAAACCGACGTCCCCGATGAGGCGGACGAGCCGGAGGTAGTGGTTCGCCCCTCATCCTTTGACCTCGAATCCCGCACGGATGAAGAGGACGAGGCCCCAGAAGAGACCACGCGTGCTCGTCCTCAGAAACGTTCCAAGCCGAAGTCACCGCGGGCAACCCCCAAGCAGACCGAACGTCACGCTCCGAAGCCTCCGGCAACGGCCAACGAGAACACGGTGCTTCCGGACGATGACGACGAGTCGTTCGCCGAGGCCAGCGCAAACTTCGGCATCCAGGCCGAATTCATCAGCTAGATATGGAGAGAATCATGAGCACGAACAAACCGAACACCGCGACCGAAAACCCGATTTCTGACGAACCTCTGGCCAATGTCGGCGCAATCCCCCTCTCACCGGAAGAAGTCCTCGAGAAAATCGACATTCTCGAGCAGGTGTTTATTCCACACCCCGAAGCCAAGGAGGTGCTCGAAGCCCTTGAGAAGCTCCGGCGACATCGTCGCCCCGGGAGCAAATTGAACCGAGCCGCGCGTTGCCTGCTCCTGACCGGTCCATCAGGTACAGGGAAATCGACATTGCTGAGGCGTTGGGAGAACAACTTCCCGCTCGTGGAAACGCCTGAAGGCGACCGACAACCTGTCCTCTATGTCGAACTCCCATCACGCTGCACCACCAAGGCGCTTGCAGAGAATATGCTGCGAGCCCTCCATCTCCCCGAAGCTATGGCTTCAAAAGGCACGGAAGTCGCCCTGATGGAACGCGTAAAGCACCATCTGCGCCATCAAGGCGTCGAGGTGATCATTCTGGACGAAGTGCAGCACCTCATCGAATCCAGAGGTCAGAACGGGGTCTACCGAGCAGCCGACTTCGTAAAGAGCCTGCTGAATGCCGCAATCTGCCCTGTCGTGCTGGCGGGCACGCCCGAGGCAACGGCCATCTTCGAGGAGAACGAGCAGCTAAAACGTAGAGCCGCCGGTCAACACGCACTCAAAGCTTTCAACTGGGAAGTCGGCGAAGACCGGGCCGTCTTCAGGGCAATCCTCAACGCCTATGAGGAGCAGCTTCCCCTTCCCGAAGCATCCAATCTCGGAAAGGACAAGACACTGGCCTTTCGGATTCACTACTTCGCTACAGGCCGTATCGGACGCGCCATCGACTTCCTGCATGCGGCCACAATCGACGCGCTCGAAACAGGAGCCACTTGCCTGAACATGGACGTGCTGCACGCCACGGCGGCGGTGTTTCCGGAAACTCAGGAATTCAATCGGGTGAATCCATTCGGCAATGTCGATTTGAGCGCCCTCAAAGCACAACCAGGCCCAGACGAACTGCCCAGTCGCAAAACACGGCTTCGTAAGGGCAAACGGAAGCTGAAACAGTCCGACCTGCTCGCCGCGTAAGAAGCGAGGCAGACCGCACCCGACTTCCATCGCGGTGCAGCGAGCAAACCTGACCAGAAGCCGACGAGCCTTTCGTCGGCTTCTTCTGTTTCGCACCCGAGTTTTCCGATGATGCCTTCGCGGCCATTGAGATCTTCAAAGCGTCGCTCCCGCCCCCGAAAACCTTCCTGAACGAAATCAAGCGACCGCTTGATTGACGTCCTTTCATGCAGCCCCTTGGATTCCACGGAAACCGTTAATCGTGGCACGGGTCGTCATTCGGGCAAGGAATTCTGGCAACGGCGCGCATTCCCGCAAACAATCATGACAAAAGTTGCGTTTAGTCCATTAATTGAGGCAGAAATCCTTCGCGCCATGATGGTTATCCTATCAGTCGCGTTGCCTAAAGATTTCAGCCCACCGAATTGTTTGCGGATCCATGGACACAACTATCGGCGCCCGTTTGCCGTTGCGCGATCCTCCGCGCTCTGGCGAGAGCATCAACGGCTATATCGCCCGTATGGCCCAACACAATCACCTTGAGCGGGCTGATTGGGTAGCGAAGACGGCAGGCATCAAGTTTCCCCAAGTCTCTTACAGCGACGACGAAATCGATCGTCTCGCAATCACGACCGGTCAGGATTTCCAGACCCTCCGGCCGATCGCTCCGACGCCGGGCGTGAAAACCGCTATCGGCAAGGTATCGTCTCTATTAGGTCACGATATCCCGACAGATTCCTTAGTCCGCGTAGGCCGAAGGGTCTGCCCAATCTGCTTGATTGAGTCCGCAGAACATCAGATTGCCTGGACCCTACGATTTGCCCGATTTTGCACGAAGCACGGCTGTCGATTAGTCAACACGTGTCCTAGCTGCGGAAAGGATCTCGATTGGCGGACTCGTGCACCGGATGTCTGCCACTGCGGTCACGAGCTTTACTTCCAGCCGCTGAAAAGCAGGCTAGAGAGAACCGAGCCGGAAGAAATCGTTGGACCGAAATACCTTGCAGACATGTTGCTCGGGTCGCCCCAAGACGAATTACCCATGCTAACCGGGCTGAGATTCGCCGAGATCTTTTTTGCGGCCCGGAGACTGGGAGCATTCGGAGCAAGTCGCCAAAATTTTTTTTGGCTAGACGATACGATGGACAAGCAGGTCGGTATCTGGCTCACGAGAGCGCTAAAGCTAATGGCTCTCGATCATGATCGCTTTGTCCGCAAAATCATATCGTTGTCGCCCAAGCGCTATGGCAAACCGATCAAGAAGCACCTCAGCATCCTTGCAGAGGTCAGAACCAAGCTGACAGAGGTTGGTGCAGCCGAAGCACCACTCGTGATCGCGCTTGGTGGGATTGTCGACCAATATCCCGAGGTATTGGCCTAACGCAGCGCGTTTTCAGACGCCCTTCGACCGTCCCGGAAAGCCATAGTCAGCAATCGTGGCACGATCTGTCGGGAAGACAGCCAACCGTGACAATGCCGACAATTTTTTCTGGCACGGCGTCACGAAGAATCAATGGGTTAGCGGGTGATTCGGTGCCGGATTATGTGGCAGGTGACACTTTGTGGGAACACCCCGCAAGGCGCCTTTTTCTTTGGGTGAAACGCATGGCCGAATCCGCAGCACGGACCCGCAAGAAGCGGCAATTTCTGAAAGCTCTCGCCGAAACCGGAAACGTCAGCGAAGCCGCCCGCAAGGCGCGGCTGGACCGCAGTCACGCCTATCAGATCAGACGCCAGGATCAGACCTTCGCCGAGGCCTGGGATGAAGCACTCGATATCGCCGTCGACCTGCTCGAGGGCGAAGCCCGGAGCAGGGCCGTCGAGGGCGTGGAACAACCGCGTTTTCATCAGGGCAGGATCTGCGGGACGGTCCGGAAATATTCCGACTCGCTCCTGATGTTCCTGCTGCGGGCACACCGCCCGGAAACCTTCCGGGAGGGCAAGGATGCCGGATCA
>DDNW01000148.1:0-467 GCA_002341345.1 Erythrobacter sp. UBA2510 | reverse complement strand
GGGAGGGCAAGGATGCCGGATCAGACGACATGGAACGCCACCTCAAGGGAGCAAAGGAAAAGCTCGCCGCCCGTCTCGAAGCCCTCGCTCCGGACAATGACTCCGATGGAGCGGACCCGGTTCCTGGGCGGGATCAGTGACGCCGAAGCCGCCCTGCTGCTGTATGACTGGCCGTTCTGGGCGCGCGAGAAACAATTGCCGCCGGACGGCGACTGGCGGGTCTGGCTGATCCTGGCCGGGCGCGGTTTCGGGAAAACCCGGACCGGTGCCGAATGGATCAGGGCCGCCCTTGAAAGCGGCCGCTGCCAGCGCGCCGCGATCATGGGAGCCACCGCCGGAGATGTCCGCGACGTCATGGTCGAGGGCGAGAGCGGCATTCTGGCCATCGCCCCGCCCTGGGAACGGCCGCGTTACGAGCCATCGAAACGCCGGCTGACCTGGAAGTCCGGCAGTGTCGCGACCCTCTT
>DDNW01000061.1:1046-2853 GCA_002341345.1 Erythrobacter sp. UBA2510 | reverse complement strand
ATCTCGCCAAGCCGTTCAATCCACGAGAACTGCTCGCCCGCATCAAGTCGGTTCTTCGGAGAAGCAACCGCGACGAACCTGTGGCCGGAAGCCTCGCTGGGAGGAAAGTCTCTTTTGCGCACTGGATACTGGATACCGACCGGCAGGTGCTGATTGACGAGTCCACCACCGAGACCCCATTGACGACCTCCGAGTTCAAATTGCTGGCGGTCCTGCTGGAACGCGCGAGGATGGTGCTCAGCCGTGACCAGTTGCTTGACCTGACCGCTGGGCGGACGGCAGGCCCGATGGATCGAACCATCGACAATCAGATCAGCCGTCTCCGCCGCAAAATCGAGCCGGATGTACTTAGGCCCAGTGTCATCAAAACGGTGCGGAACGGCGGATACTGTCTGGCTGCCGATGTCGAGGATGCGCCGTGATGCGCCGTGCGATGAGGTCTCTGAGCGGCCAGTTGATCCTGCTTGTGGTCGCGGCACTTGTCGTGGCCCAGGCGATCAGCCTGTTCCTGTTCGCTGACGAGCGCACCCTTGCGATTCGTGCCGCATTGGGGTTCGAGGCCGCCGGTCGCGCAGCAAATGTCGCGCGGTTGATCGAGGAGGCCCCGCCGGAGTTGCAGGACTCGATCCTCCGCGCGGCGAATTCGCCATTGATCCGGTTTGATCTGTCGGACGTTCCGAGCGTGGAACACACCGGTCATTCGGATGGCGGCATCGTGGAAGGACGCATACGCGCGCTTCTGGGCGATAGCTACAGCCGGGATATTCGCGTTGAACTGCACGAGGTCGAGGGCGCGTTGCGGCCCCTTCCCAATCTCTCGGACGAGATGACGGAAATGCATCTCGCGATGATGCGCGGAGAGTTGACGGCGGTTGAGATGAACCTGTCGATCGCCATCAAGGGAGCGCGTTGGCTGAATGTCGGAACGCGGTTCGAGCGTCCGCCAATCCAATGGCCTTTCTATTCGATGCTGACCTTTGGAATTTCCGCCGGACTGCTTCTGGTGGCGATCTTCTGGTTTGTCATGACGCGCCTGACGCGTCCTTTGCGGCACCTCTCCAAGGCCGCGGACCATCTTGGCCGGGGCGAAGATGTGGGCGAATTGGCGGTCACAGGGCCGACCGAGGTCAAGGACCTGACCGTCGCCTTCAACCGCATGCAACGACGGCTGACCCGGTTTGTCAGCGATCGTACACGGATGCTCGCAGCGCTTGGTCACGATTTGCGTTCGCCGCTGACTGCCATGCGTGTCCGCGCGGAGCTGGTTGACGAAGAAGAGACGCGGGACAGCCTCATCGCATCGGTCGAAGAGATGCAGAGTATGGTCGAAGCGACGCTCACCTTTGCACGGGGCCTTACCGGATCCGAAAATGCCGAAGTGGTCGATCTGCGCAATTTTCTGGACAGCTTGTGCAGCGATATGGCGGCACACTGCACCTTTGCCCCGAGTGATGATGTTGCCGTGCGGCTTCGACCCAACGCGTTCCGAAGGGCACTGAGGAACTTGCTTGAGAACGCCGTTCGCTACGGTGGTGCCGCAAAAGTCAGCTGGGCGACCCACGGTTCGAACCTCGTACTCAACATCGATGACAATGGGCCCGGCATTCCGGCCGATCAGTTGGAAAAGGTCTTCGACCCGTTCTATCGACTGGAGCAATCGAGGTCTCTGGAAACGGGCGGTTATGGGCTTGGGCTCTCGATCGCGAGGACAATCATCCAATCCCATGGCGGCGATATCCAGCTGGTCAACCAGAACAGCGCGGGTTTGCGCGCTGTTGTCACTATCCCACTGGATGAAAGCGAACTG
>DDNW01000061.1:0-904 GCA_002341345.1 Erythrobacter sp. UBA2510 | reverse complement strand
ACAGATGAAACCGAAAACGTTGATCCTGCCGCTGCTGGCCAGCTTGCCCGCCAGCATGGCGCGAGCTGATGGTCCAGGCTCCTGGACAGGTCACATGTGGGGCGGAGGCTATGGCTTTATGGGCGGCTTCATGATGCTCGCCTTCTGGGGCGCCGTGATCGCATTGATCGTGTTTCTGGTGCTCAGGCTGCGGGACAATGGCACCCGTCCCCCGGACTCGGACGCGCAGGAAGCGCTCCGGCGCCGCTTTGCGAATGGGGAAATCGACGAAGAAGAGTTCCGTCGCCGCAAAGCAACGCTCGACGAATAGACCCCGCCGCGGACGCCAAAGCCGTCCGACGCGACGCCCACCGACACTGGATAGGAAAGGACGCCATGGTCCCGGAAATTGGTCACTTCGCACTGGCCCTCGCGCTTGCGCTTGCGCTTGTTCAAAGCGTTCTGCCGATTGCAGGTGCGTCGCGTGGAAACGCCGTCTGGATGAAATCCGCCCAGGCGACGGCAATAGGACAAGTGCTGTTTGTGGCCATCGCCTTCGCAGCGCTGATGCAGGCCTTCATCGTCAGCGACTTCACCGTCAGGAACGTCGTCGAGAATTCCCATTCGCTCAAGCCGATGCTCTACAAGGTGGCCGGGACCTGGGGCAGCCATGAGGGTTCGCTGCTGCTCTGGATTCTGATCCTCGCGGTGTTCGGCGCGGGCGTCGCCTGGTTCGGATCGAACATCCCCGCCGAGACCAAGGCGCGCACCTTGTCGGTGCAGGCGTGGATCAGTGTCGGCTTCCTGTCCTTCCTGCTGCTGACGTCGAACCCCTTCGAGCGGGTGTTTCCGCCGCCGCTCGACGGCAATGACCTGAACCCGTTGCTTCAGGACATGGGTCTCGCCATGCACCCGCCGCTCTTGT
>DDNW01000017.1:4717-4913 GCA_002341345.1 Erythrobacter sp. UBA2510 | reverse complement strand
TCATGGTCGCCGACCGACGCCCCACCGCTGGTGACGATGACATCGGCCTCGTAAGCGCTCTCCAGCGCGGTTAGCAGCGCCTCCAGCTGGTCAGGGACCGGGCCAAGGCGGGTGATCGCACACGCACAGGGCGCCGCCATCGCGCCGAGCATCGCGCCATTGCTCGCCGGGAGCTGGTGCGGGGCGATATTGGCGG
>DDNW01000017.1:454-4517 GCA_002341345.1 Erythrobacter sp. UBA2510 | reverse complement strand
CGAGTTCGTCGCCCGAATCGATGATCGCCACCTTGGGCAAACGCGTAACCGCCAACTGTCCGTGTCCGCCCGCAATTGCCAGCGCGAGCTGTGCGGCATCGATATATGCACCTGCGGGCAGCAGCATGTCGCCTGTGGAAAAGTCGAATCCTTTCCGCCGGATATGGCGCGGAGTTGGCGCACTTTCTCCGCTGAGCGAAAGCCGGCTGCCCTCGCGCACTGCGTTTTCCCGCAACAGCACCGCGCCCGTATCGCCATAGGCAAAAGTCGGCATCATGGCACCGGTAGAGATTCGCACGGCCTCTCCCGCCGACACCATGCCTGCAAAGGGATGGCCGGCCGCACTCTCGCCGATCACCCGCCACGGGCCGGTATTGTCGCCGGCGCGCATCGCATAGCCGTCCATTGCCGAGAGATCGGCGACGGGCTGGGTCCGCGCGGCAAGGCAGTCCGTGGCCAGATAGCGGCCCAGGCAATCGCCCACCGGGAGCTTATCGCTGCCCAGCGGTGTAACGCCATCGAGCAGCCTGCCCTGCGCCTCTTCCAGTGTCAGCATGGCGGTCACGGCGCGCGCCAGGCGCCGCTCTTGCCGCCGGTCTTCTCGATCAGGCGGACCTGTTCGATCACCATGCCCTTTTCGAGCGCCTTGGCCATGTCATAGATTGTGAGAAGAGCCACGGAAACGGCTGTAAGCGCTTCCATTTCTACCCCGGTCTTGCCGGTCAGCGCGGCGCGCGCGGTGACCAGGATCGCGCCGTCCTCAAAGGTGAAGTCGACACTCACCGTTTCGAGCGCGAGCGGATGACACAGCGGGATCAGTTCGCCCGTCTTCTTAGACGCCATGATTCCGGCGATCCGGGCGGCAGCGAGCACATCGCCCTTGGGCCCTGAACCTTGGCGTAAGGCCTGCAAGGTATCGGCGCTCATGCTGATGCGACCCGAAGCGGTGGCCGAGCGCGATGTTTCGGGCTTGCCGCCAACATCGACCATGCGCGCGGCGCCGCTTTCGTCGAGATGCGTCAGTCTGCTCATTTACGGATGAAATCCTACAGGATGGAACACATGGAACACGGTCCTGAGGGCACAAAAGCGGTGCACACAAGCCCGGTCGGTAGCGGCTTTCGCAAGTCTAGGAAGGATATCGATCATGGAGGGTGACCTGCCACAATTTGCGGGCGTAGGACAGGGGCGCTTAGACGGCGCGCCCGTCGCCGTGCGATCAGGCGCCGGTCAGGAGCGTGCGGGTTGCCGCCGTCACATCGGCCTGCCGCATCAGGCTTTCGCCCACGAGGAAGCAGCGCATCCCCGCCGCGGCAAGGCGCAGGGCATCGGCATGGCCCGCAATGCCGCTTTCTCCGACCAGCAGCGCGCCCTCAGGTGCGAGCGGGGCGAGCCGTTCGCTAGTGGCAAGGTCGGTGACGAAGGTCTTCAGATTGCGGTTGTTGACCCCGATCAGGCGCGATTTGAGCAGCGCGGCGCGCTCCATTTCGATCTCGTCATGCACTTCGACGAGCACGTCCATGCCGCGCTCCATCGCCGCGGCCTCGATGTCGATCATGGCGCTGTCTTCCAGTGCGGCGACGATGATCAGGATCGCATCGGCCCCGATGGCGCGGGCCTCGGCCACCTGCCAGGGGTCGAGCATGAAGTCCTTGCGCAGCACCGGCAGGGCGCAGGAGGCGCGCGCCTCGATCAGGAAATCCTCATGCCCCTGGAAATAGCGTGCATCGGTCAGGACAGAGAGACAGGTTGCGCCGCCGGCAGCATATTCCATCGCGTGCTGGTGAGGACGAAAATCAGAGCGAATCAGTCCCTTGGAGGGTGAAGCTTTCTTGATTTCTGCAATCAGGCCAAAGCCGGTTTTGCTGGCATCCGTGAGTGCGGCAGCAAATCCGCGTGGCGCGGTCTGCTCGGTTGCGCGCGCATCGAGGTCGGCAATTGTCGCGAGCGTCTTGCGGGCGGCAACCTCCTCGCGTTTGTGGTTGCAGATTTCGGCCAGCTTGTCGCTCATGCCACTGTGCCTTTCGTCGCGGCGACCCAGCAATCGAGCAGCGCCTTGGCCAGACCCTTGTCGATCGCCTCGGCGGCTTCCTCGACGCCATGTTTCCAGTCGCCGACATGGCCCGCCACGATCAAAGCGCCTGCCGCATTGAGCAGCACCGCATCGCGATAGGCGCCGGGCTCGCCCGCAAGCAGGCGTCGCAGCGCATCGGCATTGTACGCCGGGTCGCCGCCACGAATGGCCTCGAGCGGATGCCGCTCCAGCCCCGCATTCTCGGGCGTGACGGTGTCGCCGATGCCATCGATGCCGATGGTCGCGATCCGGGTCGGTCCGGCGATGGAGATTTCGTCGAGCCCTTCTTCGCCCGAGACGATCATGGCACGCTTGGTGCCCAGCAAAACCATGGCGTCACGATAGACCGGCACCAGATCGGGCGAAGCGATACCCACCAATTGCGCCGAGACGCCCGCCGGATTGGCGAGAGGACCGAGCAGGTTGAAGATCGTCCTTCGTCCCAGCGCCTTGCGGATCGGGGCCATCCGCCCAAGCGCCGGATGGTGCGCCTGCGCGAAGAGGAAGGCGATGCCGAGGTCGTGGAGCAGCGTTTCGGCCAGTTCCGCGCCACGCGTAAGATCCAGCCCGAGCGCCTCCAGCGTGTCGGCGGCCCCGGCCTTGCTGCTGGCCGCACGGTTGCCGTGCTTGGCGACCGGCACTTCGCAGGCGGCGAGGACGATCGCGACTGCGGTCGAGATATTCAGCGAGTGCTGCCCGTCACCGCCAGTGCCGCATACATCCACGGCATTTCCGGGCGCTTTCACGGGGATCAGCCGGGCGCGCATGGCCCTGGCTGCACCGGCGATTTCCTCGGCGCTCTCGCCCTTGTCGGCAAGCGCGACCAGCACTTCGCGGACTTCGTCATCCGACATTGCTCCGTCGAGCATCCGCCCGAACAGATCCTCGGTTTCGTCCATGGTCATCGCGCTTGGGATCATGCGGGCAGCTTGGCCTCGACCCCGCACAGGCCAAGGAAATTGGCGAGCAGCTTGTGGCCGTTTTCCGTCGCGATGCTTTCCGGGTGGAACTGGACGCCGTGGATCGGCAGATCGCGGTGGCGAAAGCCCATCACGGCCGTGCCGTCGAGGCCGGGGGTCTCGCTGGTCGCATTTATTTCGAGCACGTCGGGAATGTCCTCGACCACCAGCGAGTGATAGCGCGTGGCGGTGAAGGGTGAGGGCAGGCCCACGAAAAGACCGCTGGAATCGTGCGTGATCGGCGAGGTCTTGCCATGCATCAGCCCGCCGCGCACGACCTTGCCGCCGAAATACTGGCCGATCGACTGATGACCGAGGCACACACCCAGCAATGGCAGCTGCGCATCGGCACAGGCACCGACAAGATCGAGGCTCACACCAGCCTCATTTGGCGTGCAGGGGCCGGGCGAGATCAGGAAGCCCGCCGCGCCGCTTGAAATCGCCTGTCCGGCGGAGATGGCGTCATTGCGCACCACCTCCACGCTTGCGCCCAGTTCCATCAGGTAATGGACGAGGTTGAAGGTGAAGCTGTCGTAATTGTCGATGACGAGGATGGGGGCGGTGCTGGTCATGTCATGATCCTACTGCCCGAAGCCCGGCTCGCCCGCAACGCGGATGGCTTCGCGCGCGGCGGCGAGCAGCGCGCCGGCCTTGTGGCGGCATTCGGCGGCCTCGCTTTCAGGCACGCTGTCGGCCACGATCCCTGCACCAGCCTGTACGTGCATGACGCCGTCCTTCACGACGGCAGTGCGCAGCACGATGCAGCTGTCGACCGAGCCATCGGGGGCGAAATAGCCTACGCCTCCGGCATAGGGGCCGCGCGTTTCGGGTTCGAGCTCGGCGATGATCTCGCAGGCGCGGACCTTGGGCGCGCCCGAGACNNGCCCTCGGCCAGCTGGCCGACGACATTGCTGACGATGTGCATTACGTGGCTGTAATATTCGACCGTGTAGCTGGCGGTGACCTTGACGCTGCCCGCTGCGGAGACTCGCCCCACGTCGTTGCGCCCAAGGTCGAGCAGCATCAGGTG
>DDNW01000017.1:0-224 GCA_002341345.1 Erythrobacter sp. UBA2510 | reverse complement strand
CCAAGGTCGAGCAGCATCAGGTGTTCGGCGCATTCCTTGGGATCGGCAAGCAGGCTGTCGCGGTTGGCGCGGTCCTCCGCCTGCGTCGCGCCGCGCGGACGGGTTCCGGCGATCGGGCGGATGGTGACCTCGCCCTCGCGCACGCGGACGAGGATTTCGGGGCTCGATCCGACCACGGCGAAACCGGGCAGGTCGAGGAAATAGAGAAAAGGCGAAGGGTTCAC
>DDNW01000058.1:16853-19127 GCA_002341345.1 Erythrobacter sp. UBA2510 | reverse complement strand
GAGGGGGAGCGGGCCGGTGCCGGAAAGGACGCAGAATAATGGCGATGGGCGTCCTCAAGCACTCTCGTCGCGGGCGTTCCTCACGCCGGGCGCTGATGGCCGAGATCAACGTCACGCCCTTCGTCGACGTGATGCTGGTGCTGCTGATCATCTTCATGGTGACCGCACCGCTGCTCGCGAGCGGGGTCCCGGTGGACCTGCCCGACAGCCGCGCCGACCCGCTCGAGCAGGAGCCCGATCAGGTGACCATCGCGATCGACCGCGAGGGCTTCATCTATGTCGACGACGCGATTGTAGAGAATGGTGCGCTGCCCTCCGTGCTCGACCAGCTCTCGGCCCGGACCGGCGAATGCCCGCTAATTACGCTGAGGGCTGACCGGGCGCTCGATTATGGCCGGGTGATGGCGGTGATGGGCGAGTTGAATCGCGCCAATTGCCGTTCGATCAGCCTCGTCACCAACAGTTCATCCGAAGCGCCATAGGTCGGAGCGCGAGAGGACACATGACCACCCTTGCAACCGCCACTCGCGAAGATCGCATAGCGCTCGGCATTGCCGTGGCGCTGCATGTGGCGCTGGGTGTGGCGCTTGTGTGGCAGCCAGAGCACCGTTCCGACTTTACCAAGCCAGAGCGGATCGACGTCAGCCTCGCCACCGATGTGAGCCTGGAATCGACCGCCCCCGATCCCAGTGCCGAGCCTGCCGCCTCGCAGGCGCCGGAACTGGCCGAGGTGCCGGAGCCTGCACCGGTGATCGAGCGCCAGCCCGACACGAGCCCGCTGCCGCGTCCCGTGGCGACCGCCCAGCCGCAACCGCGCGCGACGCCCCAGCCGACCCGCGCGCCCGAGCCGCAGCCGCAACCCTCGGCGCGGCCTGCCGCCAGCCGTCTCGGCGACAAGTTTCTCGAAGGCAATTCGGACGCCACCGGCAGGAGCGGCTCGGCTGCCGCCACGGTCGGCCCGGCGCAGCAGGCCTCGATTGCGCAGGCGATTATCCGCCAGCTCAAGCCGCACTGGTCGCCGCCCTCCGGCGTCGATGTGGATCAGCTGGTGACAGTAGTGCGTTTCCGGCTCAATACCGACGGTACGCTGGATGGGGCACCTGAAGTGCGGCGCACCGATGGCGTCACAGATGACAATCGCGCGCAGGTGAGCCGGCATCAGGAGCAGGCGATCCGCGCCGTTCGGCTCGCAGCGCCCTTTAACTTGCCAGAGGAATATTATTCCGGCTGGCGTGTGGTAAATGTGAACTTCGACAACAGGCTGGCCCAATGATGATCCGAATGACCCTGTCCGCCCTGTCCCTGCTGTTCGCGGCGGCAATCATGCAGCCTGCGGCGGCGCAGAGTGTGCTCGACCCCTCGACCATCGGCGACGTTAATGCCGACAATGCCGCGCAGGCGGGCGCGGGCGAGGATGGCGAGGGCATTTCGGTGACCGTCACCGCCGATGCCTGGAACGACCTCGGCATCGCCATTCCAGCCTTTGCCACCAATGCCGATGCGCCCACCCCGGCCAATGCCTCGGGTACGCGCGCATTGGGGCTGGAACTGTCGCGCGTGATCTATGGCGACCTCAGGAACAATGGCCTGTTCCGCCCCGTCGGCCCCGACGCGCTGCCGCGACCGGCGTATGAGCAGATTTCCGCACCCGCATGGGGCACATGGGAAGGCCGCTCGGCCGAGATGCTGGTTCACGGTTTCGTGCGCGCCAATCCGGACGGCAATCTGACCGTGGGCTGTTATCTCTACGACGTCGCGCTCAGGAACGAACTGGTGCGTGAAGGCTGGGTGATCGCGCCCGCCGAATGGCGCCGCGCCGCGCATAAATGCGCCGACCTCATCTATTCGCGCCTTTCTGGCGAGAGTCCCTTCTTCGACAGCCGCATCGCCTATATTGCCGAAACCGGGACAAAGGGTGCACGCGTGAAGCGCCTTGCCATCATGGACAGCGATGGCGCCAACCATCGCTTCATCACCAATGGCCAGTCGACCGCGCTGACCCCGCGCTACTCGCCCGATTATTCGAAGATCGCCTACCTCTCCTATGTCGACGGCAATCCGCGCATCTATGTCTATGACATCGGCACCGGGCGCCAGACGCTGGTGACGCAGAGCGCCAACCCGACCTTCGCGCCGCGCTGGAGCCCGGACGGTCGCTATCTGCTCTATTCGATGGCGATTGCGGGCAACACCGACATCTACCGCGTGCCTGCGACCGGCGGCACGCCAGTGCGCCTGACCGACAGCCCCGCGATCGAGGTCGGCGGCTCCTAC
>DDNW01000058.1:8545-16759 GCA_002341345.1 Erythrobacter sp. UBA2510 | reverse complement strand
AACGAGGTCGGCGGCTCCTACTCGCCCGACGGCAGCAAGATCGTGTTCGAAAGCGACCGCTCGGGCGCGCAACAATGCTATATCATGGACGCCAACGGCCAGAATGCGCGCCGCATCAGCTTCTTCGGCGGGCGCTGCGCCACGCCCGAATGGAGCCCGCGCGGTGACCAGATCGCCTTTACCCGCATCGCCGGGGACTTCAACATCGCGGTCATGAATACGCAGGGCGGCAATGTCCGCGTGTTGACCCACGGGTGGCAGGACGAGGCGCCGACCTGGGCCCCCAATGGCCGCATCATCCAGTTTTTCAGAACCGAGCGTGGCTCGGGCAATACCGCAATCTATCAGGTAGACCTTACCGGGCAGAACGAGCGGCGCCTGAACACGCCAGTGGGAGCGTCAGACCCGGCATGGGGACCGGTTCTGCCGTAATAGCATTTTACCCCCGTAGGGCGTATATCTTCGCCCCACGATATCTGGAGGAGAACCATAATGAAGCGTTTCGCAATCTGTCTCGCCGCCTCCAGCGCCCTGGCGCTGGGCGCATGTGCCAAGAAACCGCCCGAGGAGCTGCCGCCGGCCCCGGTCGCCACGACCGCGCCGACACCCGCTCCGGCCGTGCCGCAGGGCCCGCAGCCCGGCTCGCAGGCGCATTTTAGCAATGCCATGCGCGGTGCGGACACGATCTATTTCGACACCGACAAATACGACATCGACAGTCAGGATGCTGCGGCGCTGCGCCAGCAGGCCGAATATTTGCTCCAGTACCCCAGTGCCGGTGCCACCGTGCAGGGTCATGCCGATGAACGCGGCACGCGCGAATACAACCTTGCGCTGGGTGAGCGCCGGGCCAATGCGGCGAAGAACTACCTCGTCAGCCTGGGCGTCTCCGACAGCCGCCTGCGCACCGTCAGCTATGGCGAGGAACGCCCGGTCGCCCTCGGCTCGGACGAGGCTGCCTGGGCGCAGAACCGTCGCGCGGTTACGGTGATGATCGATTAGGTTTTAGGGTCAGGTCCCGGCTCAACAGGCCGGGGCCGGTTCCGAATGCTTGGCGGCGGGCGTGGAAACCAAGGTTTCCGCGCCCGTTGCATTTTGAGCTAACGCCGTATTGCCGACCAGCGATGCACTGGCGCTGCCGGTTCCCAGCAGCACGAATACCGACATGGCGAACACGGAGAAAGCGGCGGAGATGGCGAGTTGCTTGCTCATGACGGCCTTTTGGCTAATGCGTTTCCGGTAGCGGGCAGGTAATGCCCGGCCCCTTTTTTGCAATGCAGCATGTGTAAGGAATTGTAACCCTGTCCCTTCGGGCAGCATGCTTCGCTTCAATCACGCGCCATCTGCGTCTATAGGGTGCTGATGCACAAAGATATGCGATCACGATGGTAGGGTACCGCCGCTCGAACGACTGGGGCTTTCCGCGCTGGCGAGGTTATGAGAGCGCCCGCGAGGCAGCTAATGTTCGCCTGTGCGACCGGCACGGCTGCACCGAGCCGGGCAATTGCCCCGCACCCAAATCGCCCAACAGCCCCGACCGGTGGTATTTCTGTGAGAAGCATGCGGGTGAATACAACCGTAAGTGGGATTATTTCGAAGGCCTAGACAAGGAAGAGGCGGCTGCCCGTGCCAAGTCAGAGCAGCGGGAGAATGCCGGCTATGCCGAGGCGCAGCATTACGGCTGGGCCAGTTCGGGCGACGGCACGCGCAGTGATGACGAGATGCGCGCGCTCGAGGTGCTGGGGCTCGAACCCGATGCCGATTTCGAGGCGGTGAAGAAGGCGTGGCGCACCAAAGCGAAGGAAGTCCACCCGGACGTACGACCCGGCGACGAGGAAGCAGCGAAAGCGTTCCAGGCCTATTCGCTGGCGTGGGAAGTATTGCGCCAGGGCGAGGAACGTCGCAGCTGGAAGGGTTAGCCTTTGTTCCACAAACGTGGAATCGGTACCAGCCCACTCCCCCTCCCGAGCTCCCAAGGCATTATCCTGTTTGGGTGGTCGGGAGGGGGAGCGGGCCGGAGCCGCGAATGTTTCAGTTTACCTGAAACAAACTAAAACGCCGCCAGCAGGCTCGCCACGCTCCAGCACACGCCCACGATCATGAATATGCCCGCAATGTCGAGCACCAGCCCCGCGCCGACCATGCGCGGCAAGGCGATCCGCCCGGTTGCCCAGGCAATCGCATTGGGCCCGGTTCCGGCAGGCAGCATGAAACCCCAGCTCGCCGCCAGCGCCGCAGGCATGACCAGCATCAGCGGATCGCCACCCAGTGCCACTGCCAGCGCCGCGACCACCGGGATGATGCCACTCGCGGTGGCGACATTACTGGCGAACTCGGTGACGAGCACCACCATCGCGACCACCGCCAGTGCGACGACGACGCTGGGCACGCTGCCCAGCGGCAGCAGCGCCTGACCCAGCCAGTCGGCCAGCCCGGTGCGCGTCATCGCCCCTGCCAGTGCCAGCCCGCCGCCGAACATCATGATCACCGCCCATGGCGCGCGGTCCGCTTCGTGCCAGACGAGCATCGGACGGCCCGTACCGTCGGGCAGCACGAACAGGACAAGCCCAGCGATGATCGCGATTGTCCCGTCGGTGAGTGACCCGGCGGGAACGAACTCGACTAGTAGCGGGCGGGTCATCCACGCGATGAAGGCCAGCACGACGACCGGCATCAGGCGCTTTTCCGGCAGTGTCCAGCTGCCACGCGGCGCGATCGCTGTGCGCGCAGCCTTGGCATCGAAAGGGTGATGCGCGACGTCCTGCACCTTGGCGATGATAAAGGCAGCCAACGGCACGCCCAGCAGCAGCACCGGCACGCCGAAAGCCGCCCATAGCGCGAAGCTGATCTCCAGCCCGATCGTCTCGCGCAGCAGCGCAACGGCGATGGCGTTGGTGGGCGAGCCGATAATTGTGCCGAGCCCGCCGATGCTGGCGGCAAAAGCGATCCCCATCGGCAATGCGCCGGACAGGCCGAGCTTGGACTGGGCATCGTCGGGTGAGCCGCCTGCCAGCACCGCCAGCGCCATCGGCATCATGATAAGCGAGGTGGAGGTGTTGGAGATGATGTTCGACAGGATCGCCGCCGAAATCATGAAGGCGAGCAGGATCATCCGCGCATCGCCGTGATTTCCGATCGCATCGAGGATAGATACGGCAAGCCGCTTGTGCATGCCGGTGCGTTCTATGGCCAGCGCGATGAACGCACCGCCCAGGATCAGGAAGAGCGTGGGCGAGTAATAGTCGCCCGCCACCTCGTTCGCGGTTCCCGCGCTGACGAAGGGCAGGACGACGAAGGGTAGCAGCGCGGTCGCGGTCAGCGGCACCGCCTCGGTCATCCACCAGGCAGCCATCCACACAACAAGGCCTGCCGAATGCCAGCCCGGCTGGCTCAGACCCGCAGGCGGGTCGATGAGGAAAGTCGTGGCAAAGCCGAGCAGCCCGACGATAAATCCGATCCGGCCTGCGTTCATACGCGCCCCATATGCTCCGTCCCTGTGCGGCCCCGTTTGTACTATCCTACGCTAAGTGTGCGATGCAGCAAGGCGCAACATCGGAAGCATGTTCTATGGGTGACGGGCGGATTACGGGGAATGGTGGCGTGTTCCAGCCTACGGTCGATCCCGACGGGCTGGCAGCCGCATCCAGCGCGTCGGTTGCGCGGGTCGTCTAGCCGCCGAGCAGTTTGTCGAGCATGCCGCGCTTGTGCTTGCGTGGCGCGGTCTGGCCAGTCATCTGAAACAGGTAATTGCCCAGCTGCACCGCCTGGTTCTGCGTGATCACGAAGTAATGCGAGGTCACGTCGCCCGCCCGATGCGGGGGCGGCGTGGTCACGCTCTGCAATTGCAGAACCAGCCGCTCCCCCATCTGCATCGTGTTCCAGCCGACCAGTGCGGCGGTTTCCGTAGCTTTGGTACCTGAAGGTCGATCTTTGTCGGACATCCGGCCCGTATAGGCCGAATCCCGCTTCGCTCCATCATGCGAAAGAGGGTCATCCTTCGAAAGAGTAGGGATAGCAGCAGGAAGGTCGGCCATTGTCATCACTTCTCGTCAGGCAGTTGGGCGTTCTATTTGGGCGCCAGCACCATCAGCATCTGGCGCCCTTCCAGGCGCGGGAAGGCTTCGACCTTGGCGATCTCGGCGACGTCTTCCTGAACGCGCTCGAGCAGCGCCTTGCCCAGGTGCTGGTGCGCCATTTCACGACCGCGGAACCGCAAGGTGACCTTCACCTTGTCGCCATTGTCGATGAACTTGTTCACGCTGCGCATCTTCACGTCGTAATCGTGATCGTCGATATTCGGACGCATCTTGATCTCTTTGATATCTTGCGTCTTTTGCGTCTTGCGTGCGGCATTTGCCTTTTTCTGGGCCTCGTAGCGGTACTTGCCGACATCGAGGAACTTGCACACGGGCGGGTCCGCATTGGGGGACACCTCGACCAGGTTCAGTCCGACTTCGGCTGCCTGTTCGATTGCCTCTCGCGTGTACATCACGCCGATATTCTCGCCATTCTCGTCGATGACGCGGACTTTATCGGACTGGATGAAATTATCGTATCGTGGCCCGGATTTGACCGGGGGCGTGTTCATACGCCGAGGTGGACGTGGTATGGGCTTTGCTCCTGCAATTGCGCCGCATCAGGCGGCTGGAAGAATCTGAGCGCTATTTAGGGATTTGTGAGGCAGAAGGCTAGGGGGAGACTTCGCGGGTTGCATACACCCATCCGGGCGCACGTCCCCGGCTCTATTCCCTCTGCCTTAATCGGGTTGCGGAGCACCTCAGGGTGGCCAGTCGGCGTGTGATCCACTTCTCGCTGACCGGAGTGGTATCCTCAGGTGGAACGGCGCGCCTCCTGCCACAAGGGCAGGCACACGGCCTTGCCCCCGGCAGGCAGGATCGCATCGATCCGCGTGGCCGGTTGCAGCGCCTCGACGATGGCCGGATCGGCCGCGTCCATGCCGCCGGTGAGCGCTCCGAAGGCGGGCAGGATCATCCGCTCGGCCACGCCATTGCCCCGGCTTACCACCGCGCAGGGGCGGGAGATGTGCCGCTGGCGTAACCGCAGCCGGACCTTGGGGTGGAAATGGCCCGACAGTTCGGGGCGTGTCTCGCCAGCCTTCGCCTGATGCCGCAGCACGAGCCCGGCGATGGCCAGTTCTTCGACGAAGGTCCCGCCACAAACGGCGCGTCTTTCTGCATCCTGACCCCCGCAGTCAGTCTCGTCGTGATTGCCGGTAACCCACACCCAGTCGAGCGCGGTCGTGAGCGCTGCCAGCATGCCCGCCGCATAGGGCTCCAGCCGCGCCGGGCCGCCCGCATCGTGGAAATTATCGCCCAGCGTGTAGACCCGGCGCGCCCCGGTTGTGCGGACCGCCGCTGCCAGGCGCTCTAGCGTCTCGCGGCTGTCATAGGGTGGCAACAACTGCCCGTGTCGGGCGTAATGGCTGGCCTTTTCGAGATGCAGGTCGGCGACCAGCAGTGCCTGTTCGGCGGGCCAGTAAAGCGCCGCGCCGCCTTGCTGCGTGCCGCGCCCAGAATCGGGCCCAGAATCGGACCCAGCACCGGTCCCGGCATCGGGCACGAGCCGGAACTCCTGCCCACCGACTTCAAATGCGAACGAAACGGGAACCATGTACGGGCCTTGCCTCAAGGGATTGCGCTTGGCAAGGGGAGTCAGAACAACTTCGCGTTCGCCCGGAGCCTGTCGAAGGGTGAAAAGGCGAGGCGGCGCAAATTCGTGCTTCGACAAGCTCAGCACGAACGGAGCTTTAATGGACTGGACCGAACAAACCGCCCAAGCCCGCAACTGGTTCGAGGACCTGCGCACCCGCATCTGCGCGGCGTTCGAGGCGATCGAGCGCGAGGCAGGCTCCGACGCCAGCTTCGACTATCTGCCCTGGCAGCGCGAGACCGAGGACGGCACCGATGGCGGCGGCGGCGTGCGTGGCGTAATGAAGGGCAACGTGTTCGAGAAGGTCGGGGTCAACGTCTCGACCGTTTCGGGAACCTTCTCCCCGCAATTCGCCGACACGATCAACGGGGCGAGCGCCGAGCGCCCGCATTTCACCGCCACCGGGATCAGCCTGGTCGCACATATGGCCAATCCGCATGTGCCTGCCGTACACATGAACACGCGCTTCCTGACGACGCAGGCGGCGTGGTTCGGCGGCGGTGCGGACCTCAATCCGCCGATCCCCTACGAGGAGGATACGCAGGCCTTCCACGCGCGCTTTCGCGCTGCCTGCGCCGCGCATAACCCGACTTATTACGAACGCTTTTCAAAGTGGGCGGACGAATATTTCTTCATCCCGCACCGCAATGTCGCGCGCGGCGTCGGCGGGATCTTCTACGACCACCTCGAATGCGAGGACCCTGAGGTTGACGGGGGCGCGCAGTTCGAACGCAATTTCGCCTTCACCCGCGATGTGGGCGAGGCTTTCCTCGACATCTTCCCGGCGCTGGTGCGCCGCCGGATGGACACCGAATGGACCGAGGCGGACAAGCAGACCCAGCTCGAATGGCGCGGACGCTATGCCGAGTTCAACCTGGTCTATGACCGGGGTACGCTGTTCGGCCTCAAGACCGGCGGAAATGTCGATGCCATCCTGATGAGCCTGCCCCCGGAAGTGAAGTGGAGCTGAGCCGAGCGCCCGTCAGCGGTTTTCCTACAAGGCGCCTGTAACGCCAGAGCGGCCCTCATGGGCACCGCCACCGCCACGCTGCCAGCATCCTCGTTCATAGTAGCGACTTTGTGCCTGAACGGTTTTTCCGCGTCAGGACCGTGTTCCAGGTGTTCCATATTGTTGGAAATCGCGCATTCGCCGTGCGCGAATCCGTCGCTTTTCTCTTGCGGAAGCCTACCCACAGGGACCATCTTGGGTGTTACCATGCTGCGCCAGTACGAACTTGTTGAAAGGGTCAAGCAATACGACCCCGACGCCGATGAGGCGCTGCTCAACCGCGCCTATGTCTATACGGTGCAAAAGCATGGCAGCCAGAAGCGGGCCAGCGGCGATCCTTATTTCAGCCATCCGGTAGAGGTCGCGGGTCTGATGACCGACCTCAAGCTCGACCAGCAGACGATCATCACCGCGCTGCTGCACGACACGGTCGAGGACACGCTGGCGACGATCGACGATATCGAGGACAATTTCGGGCCCGAGGTCGCGCGGCTGGTCGACGGTGTGACCAAGCTGTCGAAGATCGAGCAGATGCCCGAGAACGAACGCGCGGCGGAGAACCTGAGGAAGTTCCTCCTCGCCATGAGCGAGGACCTGCGTGTCCTGCTCGTCAAGCTGGCCGACCGGCTGCACAATATGCGCACGCTCCACCACATCAAGAGCCCGGAGAAACGCAAGCGGATCGCGCGCGAGACGATGGACATCTACGCGCCGCTGGCCGAGCGTGTGGGCATGTACGAATATATGCGCGAGATGCAGTTGCTCGCCTTCGAACAGCTCGAGCCCGAGGCCTATGCCACCATTACCGGGCGCCTCGAACAGATCCGCTCACGCGAGAGCGGTCAGGTCGATGCCATTGCGCTGGCGATGAAGCAGGTGCTGGCCGAAGCGGGGATGGAGGTCGAGGTGTGGGGCCGCGAGAAGCACCCCTATTCGATCTGGCGCAAGATGGCTGAACGCCATGTCAGTTTCGAGCAGATCACCGACATCATGGCCTTCCGCGTGCTGACCGGCAGCGTCGCGGATTGTTATCAGGTGCTCGGCCTGCTCCACCAGCATTTCCAGTTCGTGCCCGGGCGGTTCAAGGATTATATCTCGACCCCCAAGAACAACGGTTACCGCAGTCTCCACACGACCGTCTTCTACGACAAGTCCATGCGTGCCGAAGTGCAGATCCGCACGCGCGAGATGCACCGGACAAACGGTTTCGGGCTGGCCGCGCACTGGGCCTACAAGCAGGGCGATGCCGCAGACGGGCAGGTCGGCTGGCTGCGCGACCTGATCGAAATCGTCGATGCCAGCCATGATGCCGAGGAGCTGCTCGAACATACGCGGCTGGCGATCTATCAGGACCGCATCTTCGCCTTCACCCCCAAGGGCGCGCTGTTTCAGCTGCCCAAGGGCGCGACCGCGGTCGACTTCGCCTTTGCCGTCCATACCGACCTGGGCGCGCAGACCGTCGGCGCCAAGATCAACGGGCGCCACATGCCGCTGCGCACCCGCTTGCAGAACGGCGATGTGGTCGAGATCGTGAA
>DDNW01000058.1:5690-8499 GCA_002341345.1 Erythrobacter sp. UBA2510 | reverse complement strand
GATCGTGAAGGGCGCGAGCGCGCAGCCCCAGCTGAGCTGGCTGGGCTCTGTCGTCACTGGCAAGGCTCGTGCCGCGATCCGCCGCGCGGTGCGGCTGAAAGAACGCGCCGAGGTGGCCGAGATCGGGCGCAAGCTGTTTGACGAGATTGCCGAGCGCGTGCCGGCCAAGATCGGCAAGAAGGCGACCCGCGAGGCGGCCGATCGGCTGGGCCTGGAGGATGTGCAGGCGCTGATGTATGCGATCGGTTCGGCCAAGCTGTCCGACCGGCAGGTGATGGAGGCGCTGGTCCCCGGCTGCACCGCCGAGATGCCCGAAGAACCCTCGCGCACCCATGCGATCAGCATCAAGGGACTGACGCCGGGCATGGGATTTTCCCTTGCCGAATGCTGCCATCCGGTGCCGGGCGACCGCATTATCGGCCTCAGGCGCAAGGGCGAAAGCGTGGAGGTTCATGCGATCGACTGCCTCCAGCTGGCTGATGGCGAGGATGCCGACTGGGTCGATCTGTCATGGGGCCAGCATTCGCAAGGGGCGGTCGGGCGGCTCAATGCCGTACTCTACAATCGCCCCGGTACGCTGGCGGAAATGGCAGGCGTGTTCGCGCGCAACAACGCCAATGTGATGAACCTCGAACTGACCCAGCGCGATGATCCGTTCCACACCTATGGGGTCGAGCTGGAAGTGCAGGATCTGGCGCATCTGACGCGTATCCTCAGCGCCCTGCGCGCGAGCGAAGCCGTTGCCGAGGCGGATCGGGTGTAGGACGAGAGGCCGGTCACCGGCAATCGGGCGCGAAGGCGACCGTCCGCCCGGAGCCGCCAACATCGTAGCACCGGGTGTATCCGGGGTTACAGAGGGATTGAGGCGAGGATTGCCAAGCGCAGATGCGCACATAAGCGCCTGTGGCAAATTGAAACCGCTTTCCTACAGTGGAAGAGCTAGGGTGAGGGGGCAGGTGCCCGTCTTACAACACCTGCAACCGCACATTGACCTCATCGCCCTCAACGATGCCCTCCGCCTTGCGGATCGCCGCCTTGACCGGCAGCAGCCAGCCCTGACTGGATTTGTGCGGGAAGACCGAGGTGGTCCACTCGCTGTCCCCGATCTGCGCGCTCACCTTGACCGAGCCGAAGCCGCGCCGCATGCCGGTCTCAAGCCGCTGCATGGCCTCAAGTGCGGCCAGCTGCATCGCGGCATCCCCGTCGATGGTGATGAAGTGCCACGAGGCCGGGCCCTCGCCATGCCAGACCCACAGCGGCGCGTGATGGCTGATCGTGTCGCCGCTCATTCGTTGGGCTTAACCGCGCGGATCGGGACATTAACGTTGCAGATGTCGATGCCGCCAGCAGGCTGTTCGTAGAAAGCGTCATGGCGGTTGGCCTTGACCTCGACATAGCGGGCAAAGGTTGCGCTTACGGTGGACAGATATTCATACGCGGGAGGATCGGCCATTTCCTCTGCCAGCCGGACCGACAGGATCGGCGTGTCCTCCTGCCGCGTCGCATAAACGCCCGCCTCTGCCGTGCCGCGCGGCAGGACAGAAAGGTGCTCGATCCCGTCAATCACCCGGCCCACGACGGCGATATTGCGGTCGAGCTGGCGTGGAGCATGGCCGATGACCGCATAAAGTTCGCTGCCCGTCCCGGTATCGGGCGCAAGGTCGCGCGCGACGCCGACGCTGGCGTAACAATGAACTGGCCATGCGAGCATTTCCGTATCGCTCGCGGCGAATGGCCACCCCTCGACGAAGCCGGTCCGGCCCGCATAGGGATCGCTGCCATAAGCCTGCCTGAGCGAGCCGATCATCCGCTCGCCGCGCATCCGGGTGAGCAGATCGTCGACCGCGCTCTCCTGCTTGCGCAGGGCATCCTGTATGGCCTGAGATCTCTGGCTGGAATCATAGGACGCCCGCGGCGCAGTCACGCCTTGAGGCAGCGGGCCGGGGTCCATGTCCAGTTCGGGGTCGCCGCCGCCCCATTGCACCACCCAATTGTCGACCACGCGGTAAATACTCTTGCCGTCCCACCAATGCGCGCGCGCGAGCCTGCGGATATTCTCCACCCATGGCTGGCTGAAGGGCGGCGAGATAAGCTGGATGATGACCCGGCGCGGCTGCCCCTGCGCATCGGGGGCGAGGTCCATCACCATCAGGTTTTCCGGCGCGATCTGGCGCCATTCGGCAGGATGGCTCGCGGCAACGACCGAGCCGGGCGTCGGCGGCTCTGCCTGCTCCTGCGCGGCTACGGGCGAGGCAAGCAGCAGGGAAGCAGCACACAGCAGGACGGGACGGATCATCGGGTTTCCTCTTCCAGGGCATGCATATCGTCATCGCTTAGGCCGAAATGATGGCCAATCTCATGGATCACCACATGGGCGACAAGATGTTCCAGTGTCTCATTGCCGCGTTCGGCCCATTCGTCGAGGATCGGGCGGCGAAACAGGCGGATGCGGTCGGGCATGGTGCCCGAATGTTCGATACTGCGTTCGCCGATCGGCAGGCCCTCATAAACGCCGGTAAGCTCAAACGGGTCCTCGATCCCCATCTGCGCCAGCAGATCCTCATCGGCGAAGTCCTCGACCTGCATCACGACCTCGCCCAGATGGGCGACGAATTGCGGTGGGAGCAGCGCCATGGCCGCGCGAGCCATGGCCTCCATCTCGTCTGCCGTCGGGGCGAGGCCGATACTGCGGGTCATGCGCCTACGTTTAGGCATTGGCAGGGCGCTTGTCATCCTGCGCCGCTGTCGCTAGACGCGCCGCTTCTCCTCACGGGGATAAGCGGAGCGGTGGCCGAGTGGTCGAAGGCGC
>DDNW01000058.1:0-5519 GCA_002341345.1 Erythrobacter sp. UBA2510 | reverse complement strand
TTCGAATCCCTCCCGCTCCGCCAATAGCACTTCTCGGAAAACCCCAGAAACTCCTGTTTTTCTTGCAATTCTGCGATTCTGCGCTATTAGATGTTCTCTATTTGTTTCAGATATTCTCCATCCATCTCCGTCGATTGGGGGCACCGTTGGGGGCACTGAACCGCAAATCTGGGGGCACCGATGCTCAGTGAAGTTGCAGTCCGGCAGGCAAAGCCGAAAGACAAGGATTACAAGCTTTCCGATTCCGAAGGCCTCTATCTCTACGTCACAAAAGCCGGAAAGCGCAGTTGGCGCCTCAAGTACCGGTTTGCCGGAAAAGAACGGCGCCTGGTATTCGGTGCTTACCCGGAAATCTCGCTCAGGGAGGCGCGGGAGAAAAAAGTTGAGGCGCGCAAACTGCTCGCGGAGGGCCGGGATCCTGGCATCGAGGCCAAGAAGGAAGCGATCGGTCGTAGCCGAGCAGCAGCCAACACGTTCGAAGTGATGGCAAGAAGCTGGTTCGCACTGCAGGAAGACCGATGGACGCCTGTCCACGCGAATGATGTGATCACCAGCCTCGAAAAGGAGGTCTTCCCCTGGGTCGGTGCGCTGCCTGTTGCCGAGCTTGATGAACCAATGGTTCTCACCGTCCTCCGGAAGATCGAGAAGCGCGGAGCAATCGAGACAGCGCACCGTGTTCGCCAACGCATGTCTGCAGTATTCGTCCACGCCATTGCCGAAGGTCATGGGACGCGTGATCCTGCAGCAGTAGTAGGCAAGGCTCTCAAGCCGGTGCCTCGCAGCAAGAAGCGTCCTGCAATCCTGGATGTCGAAGCTCTGCAGGACATGATCCGCAAGACCGAAGTCGAACCTGCTTCGCCTTTGACCAAGCTTGCGTCTCGGTTCGCGGCCCTCACCGCACAGCGACTTGGCGCGATCCGTACGGTGGCTTGGGAAGAGCTTGAGGAAATCGACTGGGACAGCGGGGAACCTTGTCCGGAGGCTTTATGGCGTATTCCGGCTTCACACATGAAGCTTGCCACTGACCTCAAGCATGACGAGACATTCGACCACCTTGTGCCGCTGCAACCGGAAGCAGTTGCGGTGCTCAAGGTCGCGCGACGCCTGACGGGACGTGGTCCGCTCGTGTTTCCGAGCATTCGGAACGCGCGAGTGCCAATGAGTGAGAACACGCTGAGCTACTTCTATAACCGCTGCGGCTACCAGGGACGCCATGTTCCCCATGGTTGGCGTGCATCCTTCTCAACAATCATGAATGAATGGGCAGAGCGCAACGGGTCACCGGGTGACAGGTATGTCATCGACCTGATGCTGGCCCACATTCCACAAGGTGTTTCGGGATCGGAAGGTGCTTACAACCGTGCTGCGTTCCTCGAACGTCGCCGTGAAATTGCTGACGAATGGGCACGGATGATCTTCGGGTCTTTTTGCGAGCCGGGGAAGTTGTTGAGCTATCCCTCGCGCTAGACTGCGCCGAGCCAATCTGCGCGCAAGCGATCTAGACCGACGACTTCGCCTTCCACTGTCACTTCGTTGCCGAAATGATCATTCGCCGGCTCGACGTCTTCGAGCACCCAATGGTGGCCCGCCTCGGTTACGATAGCGAAGCCGCGTGGTAGATGTTCAAGCCGTCCGCTGATCCGCTTTCGATTCGTACTCATGACGGCCTGTATGCCATCCAACGCCGCAAAACGCTTCTGACATATGCAGGCGTTTCCCGATTTCTCGGGATGCCACCAGCGCGGGTGACCGCACCGGGACCAGCATTGTATGCTGCAAGTGCCAGATGGACCTCGCCAAAGCGGTCAAGCATCTTCCGCAGATACCGCGCACCACCATCGATATTCTGGCGAGGATCATGCCGGTTGCGAACGCCAAGCTCGCGGGCGGTTGCCGGCATCAACTGCGCAAGTCCGGCAGCACCAGCCGGGCTGATCGCCATCGGATTGAAGCGGGACTCGGCCCAAACCAGTGCCTGCATCAGTCCAGGCGGAAGACGATACCGAACCTCAGCTTCTCTGATCAGAGGCTCGTAAAGTGCTTCGCGGTAGGATGCAGGTAGCAGCACCCTCGATCGCGCTTCCTCGCTGGTCCAGAGATCCACACCAGGGATTTCAGGCTGCTCATAGCGATGCTCCAGAAGGGCGAACTCCTGTGCTTGTGCGCTAGGCGCTACGATACTGGCGCTCGCCATTATGCCGATCATCAAAGCCAGTCTCATCCTTCACACTCCTGTCGCTTGCAGCGAATCGGAATAGAACATAAATAGAACATGTAGGAAATCGTTTCGTCCGTCCCGACAGTGAGAGGGGAGGATGCCGGTCATGGGGGACCCGAGCCTGCAAAGGAACCCCTATGTCCGTTGCCACGACCAGCCATCCCCTCGCCGCGACGGCCAGGCGCATTTGTGTAAGCCGCGGCGGCAAATGGTCCGGCACCAGGGGCATGGCTCGTTGCCCCGCACATGATGACCGCACGCCCTCGCTCGGCGTATCGCTCGGGCGCAGTGCCATTCTCCTCCATTGCTTTGCCGGGTGCGATCAGGAGTCCGTACTCGCAGCGCTAGCGCGTGAAGGCGTACCGGCGTCCGCCTTGTTCGCGGGAGGTGCAATTGAGTCCAAGATGGACACTGGGCTTGCTGCGAAGCCTTCGGACGCTGCCTTGCGCATCTGGCGCGATGCACAGCCGTTGCGTGCCAGTCCGGCAAAGGCATATCTTGAAAGCCGCGGCATCCTCGCCGCATCTCCGGCGCTCCGCTTCCATCCACGAACGCCGCTTGGCCCGAAAGGACGGACCCGCTTTCTGCCCGCCATGATCGCGGCAGTCAGCCTCGACGAGGGCCCGATCGCCATCCACCGCACGTTCCTGTCTACCGAGGCTTCAGGCAAGGCCGCTTTCGAAAAGCCGAAACGCGCGCTTGGCGCGCTCGGTGAGGCTGCTGTCCGCCTTTTTGCTCCGGCTTCCGGCCAGCTTGGCCTTGCCGAGGGTATCGAGAGCGCGATGTCGGCCTATGCTCTTACTGGCATCCCTGTCTGGGCGACCCTGGGCAATGAGCGTTTTGGCCTCGTCAGCGTACCCGAGAGCGTGACCGAGCTTCACCTCTTCGCAGATCACGATGCTGGCGGCGAGCTGGCCGCGTCGCGTGGCCTGGCTGCCTATGAGCAAGAAGGACGGACGATCCATGTGCGCAAACCATCCTCAAGCGACACCGACTGGAACGACGAACTGACAGCATGGCTGCGCCGCAAAGCGGCGCGGTAGAGGAGAGAGGGCTTCTCGATTTCCTGATCCGGCAGAGGGCGTGTCCCGATGCCCCCATCAGGAGGACGAATTGCCATGTTTCAATCAGACCTGTTTCCCGCCGGCGAGCTGTTGCCATCAGTGCCATCGGCTTACGCTGTTGGCGCCAGGATTGCCGCGCTTCTTGCTTCGGGACGTCATCTTACCCGTACCGACATTTCCGGGCTGTTCGCCGAAGAGACCGGTGTTCTGGACTGGGGAGGTGCCTGGACGATCGACGACTACAACAACGCGGTCGAGATCGGCGCGCTGCTCTGGCTTCGCGAGTCCTCACGGATCGATCTGGCGACGAACGTGCACGAAGCCGAAGCGCGGTTTGACTGGCTCGAATCAGCCTTGCCGCCCCGGCACGTTCGCAGCGAAGCACAGGTCGAGCTTCAGCAGTTCTCGACCCCGCCAATGCTGGCCTGGCTGATGGCAAAGGCCGCAGCTATCGCTGCGCACGACACGCTCCTCGAATCCTCCGCCGGCAATGGCGCCCTTGCCCTCTGGGGCAGCGTCCAGAACGCTTCGCTGCTGCTCAACGAAATTGACCCGGCAAGACGAGACACCCTGGGCCTTATCTTCCCCACGGCCACAATCACTGCGAATGACGGCGAACTGATCGCCGACCTGCTTCGCGGCCCCGTTCCGTCGGTCGTGTTGATGAACCCGCCGTTTGCCCGCAGCCAGGAACGCGGCAAGGACGATGAGACCGCCATGCGTCACCTGCGCGGAGCGATCCGGGCCGTTGCCAGCGGGGCGAGGATGGTCGCCATCATGCCCGAAGGCTTCGATGCTTCGACATTCGCCAAGGCACAGAACGACGCTTCATTGCGCCTCGATGTGCGGCTGCAGCAGATGTTTCGGCGGACTGGGACGGGGATCGCCGTTCGACTTGTCGTGATCGACAAGGTGCCGACTGCGTTATCGCCCGCAATCACCGGAGATACCTGCGAACTCATCTCGGTCCACGAGCTTATCACTGCGCTTCCGCCACGCGTACAGACCTCCTCCAACATCCATCGCCTGCCAGTCGGCAAGCCAGTGCGCCTCCTTGGCAAGACTTCGACCCAACGCGCGCCGATCCGGCCGTTGGCGCCGTTCGTCGCGACACCAGCAACCACAGCGAATGCGATCGATCTTGCCTATTCGGTCTTGGCAGACCCAGCACCGGTGCCTGAACAGGCAGGCATTTACCTGCCTTACCGCCCCAGTCGCATCGCGTTCGAAGACGCGCCGGTCCATCCCACCCCGCTCGTGGAATCGGTCGCCATGGGTTCGGTCGCGGCACCGCAGCCCGAAGTGCGACCGCTTCTCCCTGCAGGCTGGCAGGCCGATGGCCTCCTGTCCGAAGCGCAGTGCGAGACACTGGTCTATGCAGCCCAGGCATTCGCACGCGATCTTCCCGGTCGCTTCAAGGTCAGCCAGGAAGGCACCGCGCTGGAACTCTCCGAAGAAGGACACGCATACCGCCAGGGCTTTTTCCTCGGTGACGGAACCGGAGCGGGCAAGGGACGGCAGATCGCAGCAGTCATCATGGACCGCTGGCTCGCAGGCGAGCGCCGCCATATCTGGATCACCAAGAACGAGGCATTACTGGAGGATGCGCGCCGCGACTGGGAAGCGCTTGGTGGGCTGCCGCTCGATCTCCAACCGCTCTCCCGCTGGAAACTTGGTTCTGGCGTGACGATGTCCGAAGGCATCCTCTTCGTCACCTATCCGACGCTGCGCTCGGGCCGCGCCGAGGATACGCGGCTTGACCAGATCCTTGCCTGGGCAGGCGAGCAATTCGACGGCGTGATCGCTTTCGACGAAGCCCATGCGATGGCTAATGCGCTCGGGGGCTCTTCAATCCGCGGCAAGGTCAAGGGCTCCGAACAAGGGATGGCGGGCCTCAGGCTGCAGAACCACCTCCCGCGCACCCGCGTGCTCTACGCATCTGCCACTGGCGCTTCGGATATCGCCAACCTCGGTTACACCTCCCGGCTTGGCCTCTGGGGACCCGAGACCGCTTTCCCGACCCACGAGACATTCATGACCAAGATCCGCGCCGGCGGCGTCGCGGCCATGGAGCTTGTCGCCCGCGACCTGAAGGCCCAGGGTCTTTATCTTGCCCGTGCTCTGTCCTTCGCCGGGGTGGAGTACGAGATCCTCGAGCACAGCCTGACCGAAGCGCAGGTACGGATCTACGATGCCTATGCCGATGCCTGGGCGATCATTCACCGCAACCTCGAAGC
>DDNW01000064.1 GCA_002341345.1 Erythrobacter sp. UBA2510 | reverse complement strand
GCCGAATGTTCTGACGACGGACATTTGGCTTGCCATTGGTTTCTCCCACAGGGTTAAGTTCATTTTCGTATTCGATGAAAATGTTTCCATTTATTATTATGGTTTTGTAAGTCGGGATCGAACTCGTGGCGGGAGCGGTCAAAGCCTTGCCACTACGAATATCGAACCGCGCGCCGTGCAAGGGGCAAACAATTTCATCACCTTCGATCATCGCACTGGTCATCGGATAGCGCGCATGCGGACAAATTGCGTCTAACGCGAATATTTCGTCTGCAAAGCGGCAAAGCACTACCCGCTTGGCAGAAGAAACCGTGGCGACGGTAATCTTTCCTTCAGCGATTTGATCGAGACGAATCTTCGACTCCTTTCACGGCAACTGACTCCTCGCATCTAAAGGAGATAGTTTGCGGCCGTTTTCACGTATTGTGAAAAAGTGCGTAAAAATTGTGATTTTGCGCAAACCTTTGTGTCGCGTCGATCCTCAGAGTCGTAGACTTGTAACGTAGGCTCAGGGCTCATTGATCTGAATAGCCCCGAGTTTTCTAGACGCCTTTGGTGCTCATCATTTTCTTCCGTTCGAACTCTACGGGTGGCAGCATCCCGTTCCTTGACCGGCCCCCACTGAGTGGTCCGCATTGATTGTTAGTGCAAGATTGCCTCTGGCGCTATGGCTGGCCGCAGGTGGAGCGTAACGGAACCGGAGGGCGGCCGTGGCGGGGGGCGCCGCTTCTGGGGCTGGCGGCTGATAGCCGAGCGAGCTGTGCGGACGCAGCGTGTTGTAATGCTGCCGCCAGCGTTCGATGAGGATGGTCGCTTCCGTCAGGGTGTAGAAGATCTCCCCGTTCAAGAGCTCGTCGCGCATCGAGCCATTGAAGGACTCGCAGTAGCCATTCTCCCATGGGCTGCCGGGTGTGATGTAGAGCGTCTTCACACCGATCCGGGCCAGCCATTCTTGTACGGCGTTGGCGATGAACTCGGGCCCGTAGCACATTGGGAAGTGTCGAGTGGAAGCCGCCAAGGCCGTGATGGAGACAAGACCGCGAAGCGGTCGCAGGCTTCATCACGGCAGTCATGATCGGCCCAGCAGGTCTCTAAAGTGAGGTTGTCGAGACAACACTTTGGAGGCTGACCGACCATGACCAAGCTCTCTTCTATACCCGCTGGCTCCGTGCTGGTAGCGATCGATATGGCCAAGAACCGCAAGGAGGTGCTCATCGAGCGTCCTGAAGGCGGACGACGCAGACGCATGACGGTGCTCGCGGGCAACACGGCGCCCCGAGATCGATGTGTCGGGGATCGCGGCGAGGCACTCCCGGGTTACGTCATCGACGATGTTGAGCACGCGGAACCGCCTGCCACAGGCGAACTGGTCATGGACGAAGTCCAGGCTCCAGCGGGCATTGGGCCGAGCCTCCACAAGAAGCGGTGCCCGCGTGCCAACAGCCCTGCGCCGTGCCCGATCCGCGAGATAAACGACTGCTCTGCGCCTGGCAGCGGGCGTCACCAATTTTTTGAAAGAAGATCCTTCAGCGCGGCGTTGTCCAGCATCGTATCGGCACGACCGTGACGGCCTTCGTCCTCCTGGTGATCGCTTCGCTGGTGGCACGGTGCATGGGCGGCGTGTTCATGGCGGCGATCTCGGAAGACATGACCGGAAGAATTGCCGCCAAGGGCCTTGGCATCGTGATGATCTCGGCCGCGATCGGCATGTTCTGCGGCAACTGGGTGTTCGGCGTCCTGCGCGATGTCAGCGACGGCTTCGGCGCGGGGCTGGGGGCGCTGATGACCGTCGCCTGCCTGTGCGCGCTCTATCTCGAGCGCCGCCGGGCTCGGTCCCAAAAATGGCATTTTCGACCGCCTGATGTTGATTGAGCGGGGCAGTGCCGCGCGTACTATGCAGGGTCACGCCTTTCGCAATTGTAAATTCCTCAAGAGCCCGATCCCTGCGGCAATCGCGGCAAGTACCGCAGCCACAGCGATTACCCGGTGCGATTCTTCCCCCGCCAACTGAAAAAGCATGGCGACAAGTGCCGTTCCGGAGATCAGACCGGAAAGGCGGGCAAGCGCCTGCATGCCTGCCGCTCCGCCGCTCCTTTCAGGCGGACCGGATGTCAAGGAGGTACGGTTGTTGGGTGTCTGGAACAATCCAAAGCCGATACCGCACGTCAGCGAACAGATGGATAGCACGGCCAAAGATGTCGAGCCTAGGGCCAGGGTGAATCCGATCAGGCCAAGGGCAAGCACGGCTGCTCCCAAGGCCTCGAGTTGACCAGGATTATGCTCGGTTCGGTGGCCGGCGACGATTGCACCTATTGCTGTCGCGATAGCCCAAGGCGTGAGCACAATACCAATCTTGAACGTGTCGAGTCTGAAGTGGGTGTGCAGGATGAAGGGCAAGGACACCATTGCCATCATCTGCGCGGCATAGACGAAGAAAGAGGAAGAATAGGCGATTTTCAACGGACGGATACGCAACAGATCGACCGGGAGGATGGGGGTGCTTTGGTGTCTTGAGATCGCGACAAGTCCGCTCAACGCGATGATTCCCATTCCTGTTTGCAAGACTACGGGCCAACCGAACTCACCATGCGCGAACTGGACAAGGCCGAGTGAAGACAGTCCCAGAGCAAGAATGTACAAGGCCGTAGAACGCATGTCGAAGCTTGGCGAATTGCCTCGCTGCCTTGGGAAAGTGAACGCTCCGACCGCGAATGCGGCGACGCCGAGCGGAACGTTGAGCGCGAATAACCACGGCCAATCCAGAAATCTGAGGATCACTGCGGCGATGCCCGGCCCAGCCGCCGACCCGATGGCGATCACCAGGGCGTTGTATCCGATTCCACGCCCTAACAGTTCTTTCGGATATATGAATCGGACGAGTGCCCCGTTGACCGCTATCATTCCTGCCGCCCCAAGACCCAGGAAGAACCGCGAAACCACGAGAACCGTCAAGTCGCGGGACAATGCGCAGGCGGTCGAGGCGGCTACAAACAGCGCAAGCCCCGACAGATAGACTCGGTAATAGCCGAAACGTTCACCCAGCGCGGACAACGGAAGCAGCGTGGACAGGACCGCAATCTGATAGGAATTGATGACCCAAATCGAATAGACAGGCTCTGCGCCGAGATCTCGCGCGATCACTGGAAGGGCGATATTGGCGATGGTGCCGTCGATAGTAGAGATTGCGATGATCAGCCACTGTCCGTCGTCAGAACATTCGG
>DDNW01000147.1:622-6430 GCA_002341345.1 Erythrobacter sp. UBA2510 | reverse complement strand
CATTCGAGCGCGTCCACCGCATCCCCGTCTTCATGCGGCAGGCGGTCGACGATATGCGCTCCGCGTTCCACCTCTACCCGGTGCCAGCGCGCCACACCCTGCCAGAAAGGGTCGGGATTCTGCCGCTGCTCGTCGGGCAGCGTCGAGACTTCAGGCAGAGCTACGGCACCGAAAATCGCCTCGACATGCGCCCTCGTGTTTCCGCTGATATTGCGCTCGGCGATGGTGGCGCTTACGCGGTGGCCCAGCGCGCCCCAGGCCAGCGCTGGGGCGGGAAGCATGGCGGCAAGCGCCGGAACGAGCAGACAGGCGGAAATTCTCATCATGATCGATCCTTTCCATTCTCTCTGCCACCGGTGCATGACGCGGATATGAAAGGCGAACTCGCCTTTATCGAGGCGTTGCGCGCGCTGCCGCTGCATCCCGGCGCGCGGGGCCTTTCTGACGATGCGGCGGTCATTGAGCTCGGCGGCGAAGCGCTGGTGGTGACCCACGACGCGATGGCCGAAGGCGTCCATTACCTGCCCGATGCCGATATGGCCGATGTCGCGTGGAAGCTGGTGGCGAGCAACCTCTCCGATCTCGCCGCCAAGGGCGCGGAACCGGTCGGGGTTCTGCTCGGTTACGTTCTGGGCGATCAGGATACGCGCTTCCTTGCAGGGCTGGAGGACGTGCTCGCGCATTACAATGTGCCCATGCTCGGCGGCGATACGATTGCGGCCAGGGGCCCCCGCACGCTCGGCCTGACCGCCATCGGACGCGCCATACATCGGCCTGTCCCTTCGCGTGGCGGGGCGCAGGCTGGCGACCAGCTTTACGTCACCGGCCAGATCGGCGCGGCAATGCTCGGCTACGAGGCGCTGCGAGATGGCGGCGATGCTGACCCGTCCGCCTATTGTCGCCCAATGGCGCGACTGGCCGAGGGCATCGCACTCGCGCCGCAGGTTTCCGCGATGATGGACATCTCCGACGGTCTGCTGCTCGACGCCTTGCGTATGGCCGAGGCAAGCGGCGTCACGCTTGCGCTGGAAAGCGCGCTAGTGCCCTTCGCCGTGCCCGCCAACCGGCGGCAGGATGCACTGCGCTGGGGCGAGGATTACGAACTGCTCTTCGCCCTGCCTGCGCCGGTCGCACCCGCCATCCCCGCCACCCGCATCGGCGAGGTACAGGCGCGCGGCTCTGCGCCGCTGGTGCTCGATGGCGACCCCCTGACCGGACCGGCAGGCCTCGGTTATCAGCACGGCGATCGTTGAGCGCTGCCGACAGGCCACTTCCGCTTTAAGCTTGCCACTGGGCAAACTCGCTTATAGCCTTGATCCCCGACAGGACCCGGCCACCAAAGGCCGGGCCGTTTTTTTGGGAAGGGGAAGAGCGGGCATGGACCTTGTTCTTATTGCGATCGCGCTTGGCCTGCTGGCCATCGTCTACGGTTTCGTCACCAGTCGTCAGGTCCTTAGCGCGGATGCCGGGAATGCCCGGATGCAGGAAATTGCCGGGGCCATTCAAGAAGGCGCACAGGCCTATCTGAAGCGCCAATATACCACCATCGGCATGGTTGGCGTGGTCGTGGCAGCGCTGGTCGCCTATTTCCTCGGGTCGATCAGCGCGACCGGCTTTGTGATCGGCGCGATCCTGTCGGGCGTGGCGGGTTTCATCGGCATGAACATCTCGGTCCGCGCCAATGTGCGCACCGCTGCCGCTGCGCAAAAGGGCCTGCAAGAGGGCCTGACCCTCGCCTTTCGTGCCGGTGCGATCACCGGCCTGCTGGTGGCGGGCCTCGCGCTGCTCGCCATTGCGGTGTTCTTCTACGTGCTGACTGGCCCCATGAATATGGCCGCTAATGATCGCACTGTGATCGACGCGCTGGTGGCACTCGCCTTCGGCGCCTCGCTGATCTCGATATTCGCGCGTCTGGGCGGTGGCATTTTTACCAAGGCTGCTGACGTCGGCGCCGACCTCGTCGGCAAGGTCGAGGCGGGCATCCCCGAGGATGATCCGCGCAACCCTGCCGTGATCGCCGACAATGTGGGCGACAATGTCGGTGACTGTGCGGGCATGGCCGCCGATTTGTTCGAAACCTATGTCGTCACCGTCGGTGCGACCATGGTGCTGACCGCGCTGCTGCTGAAGGGCCTGGGCGACATGCTGATGCCGATGATGGCGCTGCCGCTGCTGATCGGCGGAGCCTGCATCGTCACCTCGATCATCGGGACCTATTTCGTGCGGCTTGGTGGCGGCACGAACGTGATGGGCGCGATGTACAAGGGCTTCCTCGTCACCGCCGTGCTGTCGATTCCGCTGATCTACCTCGTCATGCAATATGCGCTGGGCGACATGAATGCGGGGATGGGCGGCGCCGAGGGCGTGGACGGTTTCACTGGGATGGATCTGTTCTGGTCGGCGATGGTCGGGCTGGTTCTGACCGGGCTGATCATCTGGATCACCGAATACTACACGGGCACCAATTTCCGTCCGGTGCGCTCGATCGCGAAATCGTCCGAAACGGGCCATGGCACCAACGTGATCCAGGGCCTCGCAATCAGCCTGGAATCGACTGCCCTTCCGACGCTGGCGATCGTGACCGGCATCGTGGTCGCCTACCAGCTCGCCGGGCTGATCGGCATCGCCTATGCGGCGACCAGCATGCTGGCGCTGGCGGGCATGGTCGTGGCGCTCGACGCCTATGGCCCGGTGACCGACAATGCCGGGGGCATCGCCGAGATGGCGGGGCTGGATGACAGCGTGCGGGAAAAGACCGACGCGCTCGACGCGGTGGGTAACACGACCAAGGCCGTGACCAAGGGCTATGCGATCGGTTCGGCGGGCCTTGCCGCGCTGGTCCTGTTCGCGGCCTACACGACCGACCTTGCGGAGTTCTTCCCCGATACGCCGGTCGATTTCAGCCTCGAAAATCCCTACGTCATCGTCGGGCTGCTGCTCGGCGCGCTGCTCCCGTACCTGTTCGGGGCGATGGGCATGACCGCTGTGGGGCGTGCAGCGGGCGACGTGGTTAAGGACGTGCGCGACCAGTTCAAGGCCGACCCCGGCATCATGGCCGGGACCAGCCGCCCGAACTATGCACGCACGGTGGACCTCGTTACCAAGGCCGCGATCAAAGAGATGATCGTCCCTAGCCTGCTACCGGTGCTCGCGCCGATCGTGGTGTTCTTCGTCATCAGTGCGGTGGCGGGCGAGCAGAACGGTTTTGCTGCACTGGGTGCGTTGCTGCTGGGCGTGATCGTCGGCGGCCTTTTCGTCGCATTGTCGATGACTGCCGGCGGCGGCGCATGGGACAATGCAAAGAAGTATATCGAAGACGGCAATCACGGCGGCAAAGGCTCCGAAGCCCACAAGGCAGCGGTCACCGGCGACACGGTTGGCGACCCTTACAAGGACACTGCGGGCCCCGCCGTGAACCCGATGATCAAGATCACCAACATCGTCGCTTTGCTGCTGCTGGCGGCACTGGCCGGATAGGCGGGAGAACAAAATGTTGCGCCCTTCGACATTGATCGGGCGCAACATTTGGGAAGGGAATGCACCTGAATTTTCAGGACGGGATTTTGTGCGCCTTGTTGACGTACGGTTTTTCGGCGCGCATGTCGTTTAACCATGGAGCAAACAAGGTCGCACTCCCAGACGCCAGAGCAGATCGTCGCTGACTTTGCGTTGCTACTCGATCTGGAAATGCGCGGTGCCGATCGCTTCATGGGCCGCTGCATGGATGGCGATGTAGGTCGCATTTTCGGTGGGCAAGCTATCGCCCAGGCGCTGGTTGCAGCACGCCGGACCGTGGGCCCCGAATTCCTGACCCATTCGCTGCACGCCTATTTCCTTCGTGGTGGCATCGCCAACCAGAAGATAGAGTTTCGGGTCAAACGCGATCTGGACGGACGCAGCTTCAGCAACCGTCGGGTCGTCGCCAGCCAGAATGGCGAAGCAATCCTGAACCTGACCGCCTCGTTCCAGAAATTGCAACCCGGCCTCGGGCACCAGCAGGCGCAGATGCCCGATGTTCCACCGCCTGAGGACCTCGTTCCGGACACGGTAATCATGCGCAAGCTGGCGACGGGACTCGACAATGAGAGACTACGTGAAGTCCGGCTAAGACCGCAACCGTTCGATATTCGCTCGGTCGAACCACGCGACTGGTTCAATCCGCAAAAGCGCGAGGCGCTGTCGCATATCTGGATTCGCACACTCGCGCCATTGCCACCCAACCCGCACGTCCACCGCGCCGCGCTGGCCTATGTCACCGATTTCCAGCTGCTCTCGACCGTGCTGCAGCCGCACGGCCTGTCACTGATGAACGGCGATTTGAAGCTCGCCAGCCTCGACCACGCGGTGTGGTACCACGAGGATTTCCGCTGCGACGACTGGCTGCTCTACGTCACCGACAGCCCATGGACCGGCAACGCACGTGGTTTTGCCCGTGGTCAGGTATTCGACCGGAGTGGGAATATTGTCGCCAGCGTCGCGCAGGAAGGTATGATCCGCGACATTCGCGACTAAACTGGCCGGCCGGGCCAAAGGGGAGCAATATCACCTCAGGGCCATGGCCCCGTCAGGTGCACTCAGTGCGCGAGCACGATCGGCAGCTCCGGATCGCTCAACATCTTGCGGGTCACCCCGCCGAACAGCGTTTCGACGATTCGCGACGTCCCATAGGCGCCCATGACGATATAGGCCGCATCGCGCGCCCTTGCAGCTTCCAGCAAGGTTCTGGCGATCGGGAGATCGCCAGGCGGCAGTTCTACCATTTCGCAATGCACGCCGTGGCGGTCGAGATATTCGGCACCGGCGATCAAGGGCAGGTCGAAACGGGGTTCGTCGTGATCGCCAATCGACACGAGGTGGACTGCGGACGAACGCTTCAGCAAGGGCATGGCCCCGCGCACTGCCCGCGAGGCCTCGACCGAACCATTCCAGCCGATCACGGCAGCCTTGCCGAAATCAATCGCCCGCATCCTGTCGGGCACCACGAGGATTGGAACCTTGCATTCAATCGCCAGCCTGTCGACGAGCGACGACGGAGCGTGTGACTTCCGGTCCGGGTCATGGCTGCCCAGGATAACCAGGTCGCTCAGGGCCGCGTAGCGCAGGATGTTATTGTCGACCAGGCCGGTTTCCTCGACCCAGTTCCAGCGGACGTCCTCGCCCGCAAGGCGCGCTTCCGCCACATCGCGGAACTGCGCCGCCTGCTCCCGGATCACCGGGATCAACTGGGTCGTGGTGACACCGTAGAGGTCGCCGCCGAATATGATATCGACGGCAATCGATTGCACCACGGTAAGGTGGGCGTCGAACGTTCGGCAGATGTCGAGAGCAACCTGAAATCGGTCTTCGAAATCAGGATCGCTATTGGCGTGAAGCAAGATCGAACGCATCAATTTCCCCTCCTGCTGCATTCTGTCTGACCTACGCTGCCCCGACGATCATTGATCGCCGTCAAATATCAGCTGCTCGCGTGATAGAAATCGTGGACCTTGCGCGCCACGCTCTCGCTGATGCCAGGGACACGCTGTAAATCCTCCAGCGCCGCCGCGCGTACCTTGCTCGCCGTGCCGAAATGCAGCAGCAGCGCGCGCTTCCTTGCGGGGCCGATGCCAGGGATCTCGTCGAGCGGTGAGGCGGTGATCGCCTTGCTGCGCTTCTGCCGATGCGCGTCGATGGCGAAACGGTGCACTTCGTCGCGCAATTGCTGGAGGTGGAACAGCACGGGTGAGTTGACCGGCAGCGTCTTCTCGCGCCCGTCGGGGAAGTGGAACACTTCGCGCCCCTCGCGCCCGTGATGCGGGCCCTTGGCGA
>DDNW01000147.1:0-556 GCA_002341345.1 Erythrobacter sp. UBA2510 | reverse complement strand
CCCGTGATGCGGGCCCTTGGCGACGCCGACCAGCGGCACATCCTCGATCCCCAGCTCCTCCAGCACATCCATCGCGGCGGAGACCTGCCCCTTGCCCCCGTCGAGCAAAACGAGATCTGGCCATGTGCCGCCGGATCGGTCGGGGTCCTCTTCCATGACGCGGGCAAAACGACGTTCGAGCACTTCGCGCATCATCGCGAAGTCGTCATTCGTCTGTGCCCGCTTGATGTTGAACTTGCGATACTGGTTCTTCACGAAGCCTTCAGGTCCCGCGACCACCATGGCGCCGACCGCCTTGTCGCCCTGAATATGGCTATTGTCGTAAATCTCGATCCGCCCGGGCACATCGGGCAGGTCGAGGAATTCGGCCATTTCGCGCATGACCTTCGCCTTCGTTCCGCTTTCGGCCAGCCGCCGGTCCAGTGCCTCCACCGCATTGCGGCTCGCCTGTTCCATCAGCTTGCGCCGGTCGCCGCGCTGCGGGACGGAGATCGCCACGCGGTTTCCGGCGAGCGCCGAGAATGCCTCTTCCAGCAATGCCTGTTCGGGCAAGGTG
>DDNW01000180.1:3353-3636 GCA_002341345.1 Erythrobacter sp. UBA2510 | reverse complement strand
TCATAGGCTTTGAGAAGCCTGTAAACCGAGGCTTCTGATACGAAGTAGCCCTTGGTATCCGTGAACCTCACGGCCAGTTCCCTGGGCGACAGTTCCGGCTCGTCGAGGGCGAGGTCGACGATCTGCTCGCGGACATCGTCGGGGATGCGGTTCCACACCCGGCCGGGACCGCTGGTTTGGTCCTCAAGGCCGGCCTCGCCAAACGCCAGGTAACGGTCGTACCACCGATAGAACGTGGTGCGAGGAATACCCAGCTTGTCCAGCGTGCGGCGGACCGGCAGGT
>DDNW01000180.1:910-3274 GCA_002341345.1 Erythrobacter sp. UBA2510 | reverse complement strand
CTCTCGTTCGAAAGCTTCCTCAATCTCGCTGCAATGCGAATCTGGTTAAAATCCTTTGTCAACACGACCTAGGCAGGAACATCTGTCATTTGCCCCAAAACGCTCCCAAGCTTCTTGCTCCTGCGAGGCACCTGAGCCCCTACATGCATAGTTGCAGGAGCCCCTTCATCGCCTCCTGCCGCTATGACGCCCCGCCCCGATCGAGCAACTCCCCCCACGCACCGCAAAAGTCGTCTTGGCCAACCTCGATCAGAAAATCGACGAGCACTCTTGCCTACTCGCAATCTTTGCGTGCCGTGGTCAGACGCAGGTCACCGTCTTCCAAAAATCGGGGGAGGATCACTTCTGCTGTGCCCCGGCTTAAAANNGGATGCGGGATACCTCATTCGATATCCTCCCCATCCCCGATCATGCTTTTTTTGAGCAGGCGATTCTCCAAGGACAGTTCGGCGACCAGTTCCTTCATGTCGCGCATCTCGCGCTTCAGGGTCTTGACCTCACCTGTGTTTGCCTGGCGCGCCGTGTCGCCCGCCAGTCGCTTCTTGCCCGCTTCCAGGAACTCTTTCGACCAGCTGTAATACAAGCTCTCAGCGATGCCTTCCCGGCGGCATAGGGCAGAGATACTTTCCTCGCCCCGCAGCCCTTCAAGGACAATGCGGATCTTCTCTTCCGACGAATACTGCTTGCGCGTCTTACGCCGGATATCACGGACAGCCTGATCGGCTGGGGCTTTCTTGCTCATGGATTTCTGTCTCATCTTCGTTCCCTTCGGTCACTACGATGAGCCAGAAATCCTCCCTTACGAAGCCCCCTCAATCTGTCCCATGAATGCTAACGTCAGACATGCTAAAAGAAGCGGGGATTTTCATCGACCAGCGGAGGACCACAAAGTGCCTCCGCAACGCCTAGGAGTACAGACCTCCGGTGAAGTGCTCCCCCTTTTTGGACCACCCGGCGGGGCTCCAAGCGGTCGTGCACGCGGCCGGAAGGGAGGCCGGAGGTTTGCGCCGACAAAGCCGCAGGTCCGCATGGCCCAAGCCGCTATGGCCAACCGCGCGATTAGGGGAAACGGGTTCTCGGCGCTTTGCGCAGGATTTCTGCACTCCCCGGCATCAGCCCCCTAGAGCGTCCCACTATTTGATGTGATCATATCCAGAGTTTTGAATGTAGTTTGCGCACTCTTTTGGGGAGAGAGCGTCGAGGATATCGGCTATTGCACTGCACAGGGCTTCGTAGGTTCTGGCCTGCTGGCGTCTGAGCCAGTGCTTGAGCTTCGCGAAGAACTGCTCGATAGGATTCAGTATGCGGGCAAGAAGAGCAGGTGTGCGCCAGCGTCCCTGATGGCTTGCCGGACGGCTTTGCCCTTGTGGCTTCCGAGGTTGTCCAGGACCACCACATCGCCGGGCTTCAGGGTTGGAACCAGCGCCTGCTCGACCCAGGCGCGGAAGCGTTCACCGTTGATTGGTCCGTCGAACAGGAAAGGCGCGTCCACGCGGTCGCTGCGCAAGGCGGCGAGGAAGGTATAGGTTCGCCAGCGACCATGCGGCGACTTGCCGATCAGCCTCTCCCCACGCTCGCCCCACCCCCGGAGGGGAGCCATGTTGGTCTTGGTCCAGGTTTCGTCGATGAAGACCAGACGGGTCGGATCGATGCCTTTCTGATGGCGGCGCCAGCGGGCGCGCCGGCGGGCGATATCAGGCCTGTCCTGCTCCGTGGCGAAGGCGCTTTTTTTTGAAGCTCAGACCTTCGGCGTGCAGGAAGCGCCGGATCGACTCCGGGTTCAACTCGATGCCGTGTGCCACAAGTTCCTCCCGCAACTCCCGTACCGACCGGTCCGGCCGCTCGGCAACCAGCCGATGAACCAGATCCCGGTGCGGCTCAAGACGGTGGCGCTTATGACCGCCATACTTACCCGGCGCGGGCGAGCCGGTCTCCCGCTGACGCTGGCCCCAGCGAACGACAGTCGCGACCGATACACCGAACCGGGATGCGACAACGCGGCAGCTGGCGCCACCTGCAAGAGCCGCCACGACACGCTCGCGAAGATCAAGAGAGTAAGGTCGAACCATGACATGCTGGCCTCCTCGCCCAGCCTGTATGTTGAATCAGAAATAAACTGATAGGGGAATCCCAAAATCGATTCTGTCAATCACTGGAACGCTCTAGTCAGCCCTCCCGACCCAAGAAAAGGCCCGCCTTTTGGGCGGGCCTTTCGCGTATCGAAAATTGGGAAATCTGGCGGTCGTATATCAGAGCTTTTCGATCAACTCTGGCACGGCCTCGAACAGATCGGCAACCAGACCGTAATCAGCCACCTGGAAGATAGGCGCTTCTTCATCCTTGTTGATCGCGACAATGATCTTG
>DDNW01000180.1:0-854 GCA_002341345.1 Erythrobacter sp. UBA2510 | reverse complement strand
GCTTCTTCATCCTTGTTGATCGCGACAATGATCTTGCTGTCTTTCATGCCGGCCAGATGCTGGATCGCGCCGGATATTCCGATCCCTACATAAAGGTTGGGTGCCACGACCTTGCCGGTCTGGCCAACCTGCCAATCATTCGGGGCATAGCCTGAATCGACCGCCGCGCGGGACGCGCCAACCGCCGCCCCCAGCTTGTCCGCCAGTTTTTCGATCAGAGCGAAGTCCTCTTCGGAACCGACGCCCCGGCCACCGGACACAACCACGCCCGCCGAAGTCAGTTCGGGGCGGTCGCTTGCGGCAACCTGATCTTCTACCCAAGACGACAGTCCGGGGTCTGCGACAGCCGAAATCATTTCGACCGAGGCCGAACCGCCGTCGCCAGCCGCATCGAAGGTCGATGTACGGAAGGTGATGACCTTTTTAGCGTCGGACGATTTGACAGTTTGAACAGCGTTGCCCGCATAGATCGGACGTTCGAACGTATCGGCATCAATCACGCCAGAGGCGTCCGAAATGATCATCACGTCCAGCAACGCCGCAACCCGAGGCATCACGTTCTTTGCGTCTGTAGTGGCTGGCGCTACGATGTGGTCAAAGTCACCAGCCATCGACACGATCAGTGCCGCGGTAGATTCCGCGAGGCGGTGACCCAGCGTGGCATCCTCAGCGACAAGCACCCTGGAAACTCCGTCGATTTTCGACGCCGCTTCGCCTGCCGCAGCGGCAGAGCCGCCCGCGCACAAAATGGTTATATCACCAAGATTCTTGGAAGCGGTCACAGCCTTCGCAGTCGCGTCCATTGATAGTACGCCGTCAGTTACTTCCGCCAGGAGTAGAACAGCCATTACACA
>DDNW01000117.1:13135-17164 GCA_002341345.1 Erythrobacter sp. UBA2510 | reverse complement strand
TGCTGCCGCGCTGGCGCGGCGCGGCGCCGATTCAGCGTGCGATCCTGGCAGGCGACCATGTCACCGGCATCACGATCATGCAGATGGAAAAGGGCCTCGATACCGGGCCGATGCTGATGAAGGCGCGCGTTCCGATCGAAGAGAAGACTGCGGGCGAACTGCATGACGAGCTGTCGCAGGTCGGCGCAGGGCTGATGGTCGAAGTGCTGGCCCAGCTCGACCAATTGCGCGCCGAGCCGCAGAACGAGCTTGAGGCGACCCATGCGGCCAAGGTCGACAAGGCCGAGACGCGGCTCGATTTCCGCAAACCCGCGCTCAGGCTGGAACGAGAAGTGCGCGCCTTCTCGCCCTTTCCCGGCAGCTGGTTCGAACTCGACGGCGAACGGATCAAGGTGCTGCGCGCGCATGTGATCGGGGTCAACGGTGCCCCCGGAACGGTGCTCGACGACGAGTTCACGATTGCCTGCGGAGAAGCCTCGCTGCGGCCCGACATGCTGCAACGCGCAGGCAAACCCGCCATGCCGCGCGCCGATTTCCTGCGCGGCTTTCCGGTCGCGGCGGGCACTCTGGTGCGATGACCCGCTTCGCGCTGACCATCGAGTTCGACGGCGGGCCGTTCATGGGCCTGCAACGGCAGGACCACGGACCGAGCGTCCAGCAATCGGTGGAGGAGGCCGTGACCGCAACCACTGGCGAAACCGTGCCGCTACACAGCGCTGGACGAACCGACAGCGGCGTTCATGCGCTGGCGATGAGGAGCCATGTCGAGATCGAGAAGGACATCGCTCCGTTCCGGCTGATGGAGGCGCTCAACGCGCATCTCAGGCCCGACCCGGTCGCGGTGATCGCCTGCGAGGTGAAGCCGGACGACTGGCATGCGCGCTTTTCCTGCATTGGCCGCGAATACGAATACCGGATCGCCAATCGCCGCGCGCCGCTGACGCTGGAGCGGGGCCGAGCATGGCACGTAACCAAGCCGCTCGATGCAGAAGCAATGCACGAGGCCGCCCAGGCGCTGGTCGGGCGGCACGATTTCACCACCTTCCGCTCGGCCCATTGTCAGGCGAAGGACCCGGTGAAGACGCTCGACCGGCTCGACGTCAGCCGCGAAGGCGATCACGTGGTGGTGCGGGCCGCCGCGCGCAGCTTCCTCCACCATCAGGTCCGGAGCATGGTCGGCACGCTGGCGCTGGTCGGCATGGGCCAGTGGCGCGGCGAACAGGTGGCCGCGGCGCTGGCCGCGCAGGACCGCGCCGCCCTCGGCCTCAATGCCCCGCCAGAAGGCCTCTATTTCGTGCGTGCAGTTTATCCGGACGAGGAATAATTTCTACCGCGCGGGCTGATTTGCCCGGTTACGCGCCGCCTGTTCCTGCCGGAACTGTTCGTAGCGCAGGCGCTGTTCGAACAGGCGCTGGCGCGCCGCCTCGAGCGCTTGCTGGTCGAAGAGGTTCTGGTCCGCGACATTCACGTCCAGCCCACCGTCCCGAATGCGCGCCTCCACGGGCAGGCCATTGACCTCACTGGCAATCACCGCTTCGCCATTGCGGATCGAGAGGGTCGCACCCTCACCCAAAGGAATCACACCACGCGGAATGTCCTCCAGCCCCGGCACATCGAGCGGTTCCACCGGCCCGCTCGGGTTCGGGCTCGGTTTCGGCCTCGCGGGCGCATTCGCACCGGTCAGCGCGCCGCGCATGAAATCGCGCCAGATGCGCGCAGGCAGGCCGCCACCGGACACCCCATTGAGGGGCGAATTGTCGTCATTGCCGATCCACACGCCGACCACCAGATCACCGGCATAGCCGACGAACAACGCATCGCGATTGTCCTGAGACGTGCCGGTCTTGCCGTAATTGGCGACGGGCAGCATCGCTGCGCGCCCCGTGCCGCGATTGATCACAGCGCGCAGCATCTCCTCGATCTCCTCATGCGTGCTGGAAGAGAGCGAGCTTTTCCCGTCGAACAACCGGCCGAACCAGCCCTCTTCCTCGCGGGGGAATGCGTGCGGCTCGACCGGATAGCTATTGGCCGCGATCCCGGCATAGGCGCTGGTCAGTTCGAGCAGGCTCATCGCAGTAGAGCCCAGCGCGATGCTCGGGTCGCCCTCGTCCATGGGCGCGGTGATGCCAAGGTCGCGCATGGTTGCGATCACGTCCCCGCTGCCGACCTCCTCGAACAGGCGATAGGTCGCAACATTGCTCGACCGGGCGAGTGCGTCCTTCAGCGTAATCTCCGCCGAATAGCGGCCATTGGCGTTTTTCGGACGGTAGGAGCCGGTCTCGATCGGGCCGTTGGGGATGGTGTCGTCGGGCTCCCACCCGTCGCGCAGCGCGGCGAGATAGACAAAGGTTTTCGCGGTCGAGCCGACCTGCCGACGCGCCTGCGTCGCCCGGTTGAAGGGGGAAGCGGAATAATCCTTGCCGCCGATCATCGCCACGACCTCGCCGTCGGTGCGCATGGCCACCAGCGCAACCTGCGCACCGCCCAGCGGGGCACGCCGCACGACCTCGCCCGCCAGCCGTTGCAGCCGCGCGTCGAGCGTCGTCGTCAGTGTGCGGCGCTGGTAGCCGGTCTCGTTCTCCTGCCGCGCCTGCGGCAGCGCCCAGTCGGCGAAATAGGTACCGGTCGGCACGGCATTGGTCGCCCGCACGTCGAGCCGGGGGACGCGCATTGCCTTCGCCTCATCCCCGGTGATGTAGCCCGCATCGACCATTGCCTGCCGAACCAGCGCCATGCGGGTCGCGGCACCCTCGGGATTACGCGTAGGGGCCAGGCGGCTGGGTGCCTGCAACAGCCCCGCCAGCATCGCCGCCTGTTCAGGCCGCAAATTCTCCGGCTGGCGGTAGAAATAATGCAGGCTCGCCGCGCGCAGGCCATAGGCATTGTCGCCGAAATAAGCGTTCGAGAGATAACGTTCGAGGATCTCGTCCTTGGTCAGCCATGCCTCCAGCCAGAAGGCGATCAGCGCCTCGCGCGCCTTGCGGGTCAGCGTCTGTTCGGGGCTGAGGAAGGTGAACTTGGCGAGCTGCTGGGTAATCGTCGAGCCGCCGCCCCGCCCCGTCCAGGCGGCGCGCGCAATGCCGCGCGGATCGACGCCCCAGTGGCTGTAGAATCGCCGGTCCTCGATCGCTAGGAACGGCTGGATCACATGCTCGGGCAGCTGGGCCACCTTGACCGGCTCGTCGACATTCGCGCCGGTCCGTGCAATCGGCGTACCGTCGGCGGCGAGCAGCGTGATCTGCGGCGGGACGATCGGCTCGAGCGACTTCGACAGCGGCGCAGTGAAGGCAAGATAGAGGATCAGGACGAACAGCACGGCCAGACCCGCCGCGACAATCCGCACACCCCAGCGCCAGCGCTTGCGCCAGATGCTTTCCTCCGGCGCTGGCGCAAATGCGTTCCAGCGGGCGAAGTCATCTTCCTCCGCATCGGCGAAAGGCGACCACGGCGCATTCTCCAGCGCGGAGTCGCGCCACTTGCGGTCAGCGGATCTGCGCGAGGAGAAGAAGTTCAACGCCATGGTTCCGGCAACTGTGTTATCACATTAACACAGTTCAATGCAATCGGGTCGCCAATCGCAGAGTTGCGATGAACCAATGCTGTCCGGGTCATGAAGCGCGTGAGCCTTCGCCAGCCTCATTCTCCAGGCAGCATCGGGCCCTTGAACATGGTCCCGAAGAAATCGCCTGACTTCCACATCGGGCGTTCGGCCATGTTGCCGACATTGCGCGCGATCCGGTAGTTCACGCCGGCAAACCGCGCCAGCTCGGCGAAGTCGACCAGGTCAGCCTCGTCGGATGCCTGGTGGTAATGCTCGGTGCGGAAGATGCGCTGGAACTCCTGCCCGCCATCGGCAAAGCCGGTCTTGAGGTAGATCGCGGGCACGCCCTGCTTGATATAGCTGTACTGGTCGGACCGGACGAACAGGCCCTGCTTGGGATCGGGGTCAGGGCTCAGCGTCATGCCCGATTCCTCGACCGCCGCCTCGACATAAGGATAGACGTTCGATCGCTCGGCCCCGAAGGCATT
>DDNW01000117.1:10601-13094 GCA_002341345.1 Erythrobacter sp. UBA2510 | reverse complement strand
GGCCCCGAAGGCATTAAGATCGGTGAAGTAATAGGTCACGATCGGCATGTCGAGATTGAGGTTGAGCGCCACCTGCTCGGCCGGAACGGTCGGGTTGTTGGCATTGTAGGAGGAGCCGACGAGCCCCTTCTCCTCGGCCGTCAACGCCACGAACATGACCGGGCGGCGGGTCGGCGTTTCCTTCAGCAGCCGCGCGACTTCCAGCATGGTGACGATGCCGCTGGCATTGTCCATCGCGCCGTTGAAAATCTCGTCGTCGCCCTCTTCCTCGGTCGGCTTGATGCCTTCATGGTCGAGGTGCGCGGTGATGACGACATACTGGTCGGCGACCGCGGGATCGGTACCGGGGATCATGCCGATCACATTGTCGGTGACGATGCTTTCATACTTGCTCGCCCAGCTCAGCTTTGCGGTCATTCCCATGTCGAAGCTGGGCATTTCGCCGCCCTCGGTCTGCTCGGCAGCGACGAGGTCGTCATAGTCGAAGTCCTGCCCCGCCAGCAGCTGGCGCGACATCTCCGGCGAAAGCACGGAGCTCGCCCGCAGGTTTGGCGCAGTGGTGAAGGGCTTACCTTCGGCGTCCTTCCAGGTCATCGAACTATCGCCGCGCGCCGAGCCGATCGCATCGTCCCACGAGAGGATATTGTTGATCACCGGGCTCCACAGCAGGATCGAGCCGACCGCGCCGCGTTCGGACAGACGCTGGCCGACGGTGGAGCGGTAATAGGCCAGTTCCTCGCTGTTGAGATAGGACGGCGCGCCATAGGCACGCACCGCGATCTTGCCGGTCAGGTCGATCCCGGCGAAATCGTCGCGGTCATATTGGGGCAGGTCCATGCCATAGCCGACGAAGACCAGCTCGGCCTCGATCGTGCCCGCTTCCTGCTGGCTGCCGCCACCGCCGTAGAAATCGACATAGGCCTCGGGCACCATCAGCGCCTCGCCGTCCTTCATGATGGTCAGCGTGGATTCTTCCGCCTCGCTGATCCTGAGCATGGGCACGCCCTGGAAATAGGTGCCGTTGTCACCCCCCGGCGCCACGCCCATCGCGGCCAGCCGGCCCGCGACATAGCCCGAGGCCATCGCATAGCCCTTGGTCCCGGCCTCGCGCCCTTCCATCGAATCGTCAGCCAGCACGCGCATGTCGGTTTCGAGCATGGCCGCATCGACAGCGACGTCCTCGGCAAGAGCTGGCGTGGCAAGAACCGCGGCAATCGCGAGCGAGGAGGCAATCAGGCGCATGGAAACCCTTTCAAGTGAAACCGGTTATCTGTGGCGCAGCGATAGGCACCGGCACGGCCAGTGCGCAAGCGCCTTTTCCGACGAAGAACCGACCCGGACCGATCAACGCATTTGCCCGGCCCGATGGGGCGAGCCCGCCGTGTCAGCTCTTGCTCATCAGGCTTTCGGGCAGCTCTTCGCCGAACACGCGCTGGTAATATTCAGCGATCAGCATGCGCTCCGATTCGTCGCATTTGTTGAGGAACGACAGGCGGAAGGCGAAGCCCTTGTCACCGAAGATCTCGGTGTTCTGTGCCCAGGCAATGACGGTACGCGGGCTCATCAGTGTGGAGATATCGCCATTCATGAAGGCCTGCCGCGTCAGCTCGGCGACGCGGATCATGTTGGCGACGGTCTGCTTGTCGAGCGATGTCTTGGCCGAGACGATGTTCAGCTCGGTCTCGAGGTCGAGATAGTTGAGCGTGACCACGATGCTCCAGCGGTCCATCTGGCCCTGATTGATCGCCTGCGTGCCGTGATACAGGCCGCTGGTATCGCCCAGGCCGACCGTGTTGGCCGTTGCGAACAGGCGGAACCACGGATTCGGGTGGATGACCATGTTCTGGTCGAGCAGCGTCAGCTTGCCTTCCTGTTCCAGCACGCGCTGGATCACGAACATCACGTCCGGGCGACCGGCATCGTATTCGTCGAAGATCAGCGCCACCGGGTGCTGGAGCGCCCAGGGCAGCAGGCCTTCCTTGAACTCGGTCTTCTGCAATCCGTCACGCAACACGATGGCGTCGCGACCGATCAGGTCGATCCGGCTGATATGCGCATCGAGGTTGATCCGGACAGTCGGCCATTTGAGGCGCGCGGCGACCTGTTCGATGTGGGTCGACTTGCCGGTGCCGTGATAGCCCTGGATCATCACGCGGCGGTTGAAGGCAAAGCCTGCCAGAATCGCCAGCGTGGTATCCGGGTCGAAGACATAGCTCGGGTCCACTTCGGGTACACGCTCGTCCGCGTCGGAGAAGGCCGGAACCTTCAGATCGACGTCGATGCCGAACGTATCGCGTACGTCGAGCTCGATATTGGGCTCGGCAAGCTCGGTGCCGGCCTGCTCGCTCTTGAAACTAAGGTCACTCATCGGGCGGGATGACTAGGGCGATGGCTTGACCAGCGCAACCGATCTTTGGTGGCAATTCGAACAGATTTACAAAGCGCTCGAGCATGGCGCCATCGCCTTCGACCACATCGAACAGGTCGCCGCGC
>DDNW01000117.1:10150-10450 GCA_002341345.1 Erythrobacter sp. UBA2510 | reverse complement strand
TGGCGCCATCGCCTTCGACCACAAGGACCCCCTGGGATTCGAGTTCGGCCAGCGGAACATCGCCATACAGAGCAAAGGCGACAGGCTGCGCATCGGGCGCGCGCAGCACCGCATCGCAGCCCCGCGTTTCGCCGCGCTCGGCGAGGAATTGCCCACCCGTAACACTGACACGGAAGGTGTCGCCGCCCAGCTCCATCCCGATCGCCATGTCAGGCGCTCCGGCCATGCGCTCGGGCACCTGCATGGTCTTCATCGAGGACATGATCGAGGCGTTGGAGACCGGCAGCATCGGGTTGTGGA
>DDNW01000117.1:5261-9986 GCA_002341345.1 Erythrobacter sp. UBA2510 | reverse complement strand
GAGTGCGCGGCCCAGCGGCCCAGTGCATTGATCGCGGTTTCGGCCATGTAGCCCCACTCGGTCAGCTCATAGACCTGGGAGGCGGCAGGCGGCGGAAGACGCTTTTTCTCCAGCACGCCCCACTGGCCCAGCGCCTCCAGCCGTTCGGTCAGCACCTTGGCGCTGATACCGGGCAGGCTGGCGCGCAGGTCGGTAAAGCGGCGCGGCCCGAACAATAGCTCCCTGACGACCAGCATCGCCCAGCGCTCGCCGAGGATTTCCAGCGCAAAGGCCGTACCGCAGGCGTCAGAATACCAGCTGCCATGCTCGCGCTTGCGAGGTGCGGACTTATCGCCTGGACCCGTATTAGTTTCTTTTTGTAACTTCACAGTTGCTTTCAGTAACTCTTGGTCGCATCCAATGCAAGCCGGTCGATTCGCTGGCACTGATCGAAAGGAGCCGAAAGCCATGCATATCGACGGATTCCTGATCCCCGTGCCCGAGGACAAGAAACAGGCCTATCTCGACCTTGCCCAATGGTTCGACGAAGAGATGATGAAGCTGGGCGCGATCGAGATCGTCGAGGCGTGGGAAAGCGACATCAAGGATGGGCAGCACACCGATTTCCGCAGGGCAGTGGCGGCCGAACCGGGCGAGAAGATCGTCTTCTCGTGGATCATCTGGCCCGACAAACCGACCGCCGAGGCCGCGCACAAGGCCATCATGGAAGACGAGCGGATGAAGGACATGGCCAGCGTGCCCTTCGATGGGCGAAGGATGGTTTTCGGCTCCTTCACCGACATCGTGAACCTGAGGGCCTGAGCAATGACCGCCAAGAACACGATCTGCCTCTGGTATGATGGCAATGCGCGCGAGGCTGCGGAATTTTACGCGGCGACCTTTCCCGACAGCGAAGTTGGCGCTGTGCACCATGCGCCGATGGATTCCCCGGGCAACAAGGCGGGTGACGAGATGGTGGTGGAGTTCACCGTTATGGGCATCCCCTGCATTGGCCTCAATGGTGGCCCGATCTTCCCCCACACCGAGGCCTTCAGCTTCCAGATCGCCACTGACGATCAGGAAGAAACCGACCGTTACTGGAACGCGATCGTCGGCAATGGCGGCGCGGAAAGCGCCTGTGGCTGGTGCAAGGACAAATGGGGCCTCAACTGGCAGATCACCCCCCGCGCCCTGACCGACGCGCTGGCCGCTGGCGGCGAGGAAGCCGCCCGTGCCTTTGCCGCCATGATGACCATGCATAAGATCGACATCGCGGCGGTCGAAGCGGCGCGGAAAGGCGAATAAAGGAAAGGGTCCCGATGCACGAGTTCTCCGTCACAATCCATACAGACGCCCCGCACGCCACTGGACCGAAGAGGATTGCGCCAGGCACAAGGAGATGGGATTTGTACAAGGCTGGGGCGCAGTCGCGCAGCAGCTAAAACATGTTTGCGAGGGGAATTTGCCGCGATGATCGAACTCTATGGCCACCCGTTTTCCAGCTTCACCTGGAAGGCGCATATCGCGCTGCTCGCCAGCGATACGCGGCATGTTTTCAAGATGCTCGATCCGGGCCACCCGGACAATCTCGCCTTCGTCGCCGCACAGCATCCGGCGGGCAAGTTCCCGGTTCTGCGCGATGGCGACACGGTAGTGATCGAGGCGACTGCGATCGTCGAATATATCGCGCTCCACCATCCTGGCCCGACCCAGCTGATCCCCGCCGATCCCGAGACGGCCGTACGTTACCGCATGCTCGACCGCGTGTTCGACCTTTACGTCAATGGCGGTATGCAGCGGGTGGTCGCGGCCCATTTCGTCGACGCCGACAATCCCGGCGCAGGTATTCGCGAAACGCCGGATGCGCATGAGGTTGCAGGCGGCAAGGCAACGCTGCGCAAGGCCTATGCGTGGCTCGAAAAATGGCTCGGCGAACATGGCCTGCCCCAGCATGTCAGTCTCGTTACTTGCGCTGCCGCCCCGGCCTTGTTCTATGCCGACTGGGTGGAGGAAATACCCCAAGATTGCCCCCAACTGCGGGAATTGCGCTCAGAAATACTGGCGCTGCCCGACGTGGTGACGGTAGTCGATGCCGCGCGCCCCTATCGCAAGCTGTTTCCGCCCGGCGCGCCGGATCGCGACTGAACCGAGGAGATTACCCGTGGCCGACTACACCTTCTTCTACAATCCGATGAGCCGCGCCCAGATCGTCCGCTGGGCCTTTCACGAAGCGGGTGCGGATTACGACCCGGTGCTAGTCCCCTATGCCGACAAGCCGCAGGCATTTCTCGACGCCAACCCGATGGGCAAGATCCCGACGATCGTCCACCATCATGGCGGTCATGACCATGTCGTCACCGAAACGCCGGCGATCTGTCACTACATCGCCGAAATTGAGGCGCCCGACCTGCTGCCGGGCGCGCATGAGAAGGCCGACTATTTCCGCTGGCTGTTCTTCGCCGCCGGGCCGGTCGAGCAGGCGGTGACGAGCAAGGCGATGGGTTGGGAGGTCAGTGATCCGCAGAAACAGGGCATGCTCGGCTTCGGCAGTTTCGCGCGGACGATGGATGCGCTCGACGGATGGTTTTCTTCACACGATTTCGTCTGCGGGCCGCGCTTCACCATGGCCGATGTCTATGTCGGATCACAGATCGACTGGGGCCTGCAATTCGGCACGATCGAGACGCGCGACAGCTTCAACGCCTATGCCGAAAGGGTGCGGGGCCGCGATGCCTACAAGGCGGCCAAGGCCATCGACATGAAGCTGATCGAGGAAATGCAGGCCCAGAGCTAACCAAAGGCGGCGGCGCGTCTGAGCAGCTGATAGGCCTCGACCACGCGCTGCAGCCGCGCCTCGTGCGTCCGGTCGCCGCCGTTGCGGTCGGGGTGATAGCGGCGCACCAGCTCGGAATAGCGTCGTCGCAGCTGCGGGCGGTCTGTATCGGAGGACAGGCCCATTACGCCCAGCGCCTCACGCTCGCGCACCGTAAACCGACCGCGCGCCGAATAATCGCCCGCCTTCGCCCGCGACTTGATATTGCCCGCCCGCGCGCCGATGGCATCGAGCGGGTCGTCGAAGTCAGCCCAGCGCGGCGTCCGGTCCGCCCCGGCATCGGCGCGGAATACGCGGCTTTCGGTCTGCCAGCCGGATACGGGCGATTGCGCGGCAAGGATCTCGTCCGCGCTCATCCCCTCAAACCAGTCGTAGCCCGCATTGAACTCACGCACATGGTCGAGGCAGAACCAGCGCCATTCGCCCGGCCCGTCAAAACCCGGACCGCGCGAACCCGGTGCGCGGTATTCACCAGCGCCTTCGCAGTGCGGCGCCTCGCATTGGCGGCCACTGGCCTCGTGCCGCCCGTGGAATTTCTCGTTCCTCATCGGCTTGAAAGTGGGGCAGACAGGCCCAGATGAAAACCCCCGTAAGCGGCAAGAGGTACAATTCGCATGGCAGGCCCCCTTCAGACCGAAATCGAGGCGCTGCTGGAACAGGCCTTTACGCCCGAGCGGCTCGTGGTCAGCAACGACAGCGCGAAGCATCGCGGCCATGCGGGCGATGACGGCACCGGGGAATCGCATTTCTCGGTACTGATTGAAGCGGACGCCTTTGCCGACAAGTCGCGGCTCGAACGCCAGCGGATGGTCAACCGCGCGCTCGGCGATATTCCCGGCACGCGCGTCCATGCACTAGCGATCAAGGCTTACGCTCCGGGTGAGGTAGCGTGAGCTACCAGCTCTGGTACTGGCCCGGCCTGCCGGGACGTGGCGAATTCGTCCGGCTGTTCCTGGAAGCGGCCGAGCTGGAATACGAGGATATCGCCCGCGAACAGGGCGCCGATGCGCTGGTCGAGGACCTGCATGCGCGCACCGGCATGCGCCCCTTCGCCCCGCCCTATCTCGTCGATGGCGACGTGTGCATCGGCCAGACCGCGCTGATCCTGCAATTTCTGACCGAGAAGGAGGGGCTTGGTTCGGGCGAGCTGGAAACCGACCTTTCCCTGTTGCAATTGCAGATGGATATCAGCGATTTCGTGGGCGAAATTCACGCCGTCCATCATCCCATCGCCAGCAGCCTTTATTACGCCGACCAGATGGACGCCGCCTTCGACCGCGCCGCCGACTTCCGCGCCAATCGTGCACCCAAGTTCCTGATCCATTTCGACAATGCCCTGGCCGCCAATGGCGGGCCCTTCATGCTTGGCGAGCAGTGGAGCCATGTCGACACCAGCCTGTTCCAGCTGATGGAAGGGCTCGACTTCGCCTTCCCCGCCTTCATGGCGAACATGCAAGGCAGCTGGCCGAACCTGGAAGCCCTGCAATCGTCCGTGCCCGAGATCGAGGGCGTGGCCGCCTATCTGGCGAGCGAGCGGCGGATGGAGTTCAACGAAGACGGGATCTTCCGCCATTACGAGGAACTCGATGATCATTAGGAGGCAAGCGGACCATGACCGATAGCAGCGCGATCACGAAAGTCGTCACCCCGACGACGCACGATCTGGGCGGGTTCAAGGTCCGCCGCGCCGTTCCCAGCCGCGAAGCGCGGATGGTCGGTCCCTTTGTCTTCGTCGACGAGTTCGGCCCCGCGCGGCTGGACCCCGGAACCGGCATGGACGTACGCCCGCATCCGCACATCAACCTCGCCACCGTGACATGGCTGTTTGAGGGCGCGATCGACCATCGCGACAGTCTCGGTACCTTCTCGACCATCCATCCGGGCACGGTGAATTTGATGACGGCGGGGCGCGG
>DDNW01000117.1:1895-5225 GCA_002341345.1 Erythrobacter sp. UBA2510 | reverse complement strand
GATGACCGCCGGGCGCGGCATCGTCCATTCGGAACGCTCGCCCGATGCGGAACGCAGGGGCGGACCCAAGCTGTACGGCATGCAGACCTGGCTGGCGCTGCCCGACGGGCAGGAGGAAATCGACCCCGCTTTCGAGGCGGTGAAGGACCTGCCCCGGATCGAGGACACCGGCGCGAATGCGACGGTGATCATGGGCGAACTATGGGGTAGCCGCGCATCGACCACCACCCATGCCGAAACGATCTATGCCGAGATCAACCTTGCGCCCGGCAGCTCGATCCCGATCGATTCGCCCGCCGACGAGCGCGCGCTGATGCTGGTCGGCGGCGAGGCGAGCGTCGATGGCATGGCGCTCGAGCCCTATGCGCTCAACCTGCTCGCTCCGGGCGTACGAATGACACTGTCGAGCGCGAGCGGCGGCAAGGTGATGCTGATGGGCGGCGAGGCCTTTCCCACGCGGCGGCATGTCTGGTGGAACTTCGTCAGCTCCGACCGCGAGCGGATCGAGCAGGCGAAGGAAGACTGGCGCGAAGGACGCTTTCCCAAGGTAACGGGCGACGAGGAAGAGTTTATCCCGCTGCCCGATGTGCCCAAGACGGTCAGCTATCCCTGATCTCTTTTCAGCGCGGCTGAAACAATTGCGGGTTGGTTTTCTTCGCTAGGGAACCGAGCGGCACCTAACGGTACCTAGCCGCCCAGCCATTCGACCCAGGCGCCATGCGGATGCGCCTCGGCCAGCTTGATCGGGCCGCTGCCCGCTACGCTCTCGCCATTCCAGAAGCGAACCAGCAATTCGTGGCGGAAGGTTTGGCGGTTGGTTTCCAGCTGGAGCCATGCCAGCGGTCGCTCCGCCGTCGCCTCCGCGCCCGCAGCCTCCATCATTTCCGTGATCGCGGCACGGGTCGGTTCGGCGATATATTGCCAGACGATGGTGTGAAACAGCGCGCGGGTGACGCCTGCCTGCTGTTCGCTGGTCAGCAATTCCTCGACAAAGGCACCAGCATCCATCCGCGCGATCTCTGGCGGGGCGCGTTTCGCCATGTCGATCACCAGGTCAAGCCGCGCCATGCGCGCGGTCATTTCGGGCCAGACATAGGCGCGAAGCTTCATCGCCTGCGCCGGATCGGTGAGGTCGAGCGGGGCGAGGTCGCAGCCCTTCGCCGCGACGATTTCGATGTCATTGTCGGGCGGCGGATCCCCCCGCCATTCGGGTGCGATCAGCATACGCGACAGCGACGGGCCGACCTCCACCCCGCCAAGGTCATAGCGATAGCGGCCCATCATCGTATTTGCGCCCGCGCTCGCGCCCAGTTCGTTGAGTTCGAATTTCGGCCCCAGCCTGCCCGACAGCCACAGCAGCCCCGCCATCACGGTCGAGGAGCGCCCGGCTTCATTGGTCTGCGGCGGGTGGTCGAGCCACGGCAGCAGCATGTGGTCATAGGGCTCGACCACCTCGCAGATGATGCGGTCGATGGTCGGCTGGTCGGTGACCAGCCCCGCATAGATCGGTGCGAGACGTTCCTCCTCGCCGGAAAGGTGCAGGTAATGCAGGCCGCCCGCGATGCGCAGCTGCATCGCATCATCGACCATCAGCCCCGCCCAATTGGCGATACGTCGTCCGGTCGCGGTAGAGGTTTCGGCAATCGCGGGCACGGCACGCACGATCCGCGCGGTGACCGGCGCTCCGGCGCGGTCGGCATGGTCAGCCTGCCACGCACTCGTGTGCGCCAGTGCATCATCCGAAGCCGAACTGTCCGTACTGCCCGCCAAGCCGATTGCCCTTTCTGCCCACGCATCCTACATCGCCGCTCCATGAGCCAGACCGCTACCCCGACGCTGACCTTTGCCGTGCCCAAGGGCCGCATTCTCGACGAGGCGCTGCCCGTGATGGAGCGCGCCGGAATCGTGCCTGAAAGCGCCTTCCACGACAAGGCAGACCGCTCGCTCAGCTTCGCCAGCGAGGACGGGCGGCTGCGGATTATCCGGGTGCGAGCCTTCGACGTCGCAACCTTCGTTGCCTTCGGCGCAGCGCAGCTGGGGATCGTCGGCTCCGACGTTGTCGAAGAATTCGACTACGCCGAACTTTATGCCCCGGTCGATCTGGATATCGGGCACTGCCGACTGTCGGTCGCCGAGCCCAAGGCCGGCAACACCTTCAGCCCCGGCATCGCCAGTCACTTGCGCGTCGCGACCAAATATCCCGGCCTGACCAGCCGCTGGTTCGAACAGCAGGGCATTCAGGCCGAATGCGTCAAATTGAACGGCGCGATGGAACTGGCCCCCTCGCTCGGCCTCGCTGGCCGGATCGTGGACCTCGTTTCGACTGGCCGAACGTTGGAGCAGAACGGCCTCGTCGAAAAGGACATCATCATGCAGGTCAGCGCGCGGCTGATCGCCAATCGCGCCGCGCTCAAGACTGATCCACGGGTGGCCAAGCTGGTTGAGACCTTCCGCGAGATCGCAGGGCGTCCGCCGGTCGAGGGTGCGCTCGCCTGATGCTGCGCCTGTCCACCACGGATGCCAATTTCGAGGCCCGCTTCAAGCGCCTGATCGACGAGCGCCGCGAGAGCGACGAGGATGTCAGCCGCGACGTGCACGACATCATCGCCGAGGTCCGCCAGACCGGGGACGAGGCGCTGGCCGAATATACGATGCGCTTCGACAAGCATGCGCTGACCGCCGACCTGACCAGCTGGCGGGTGAGCGCGGACCAGTGCAAGGCGGCCTACGATTTCCTAAACGCCGATCTGCGCGCTGCGCTCGACCTCGCGGCGGAGCGGATCCGTGCCTATCACGCGGACCAGCTGCCCGAGAACCGCGACTTCACCGACCCTGCCGGGGTGCGGCTGGGCGCGAAGTGGCTGCCGGTGGATGCGGCGGGCCTCTATGTCCCCGGCGGACGCGCGGCCTATCCCTCCTCTCTCCTGATGAACGCGATCCCCGCCAAGGTCGCAGGCGTCGAGCGGCTGGCAGTGGTCACCCCGACCCCGCACGGCAAATTGAACGACCTCGTGCTCGCCGCCGCGCATGTCGCGGGGGTGGACGAGATCTGGCGCGTCGGCGGGGCACAGGCGATCGCAGCGCTTGCCTATGGCACGAAGCGGATCGCGCCGGTCGACGTCGTCACCGGCCCCGGCAATGCCTGGGTGGCGGAGGCGAAGCGCCAGCTTTACGGCGTGGTCGGGATCGACATGGTTGCAGGGCCGAGCGAAATTCTCGTCATCTCCGACAACAAGTCGGACCCCGAATGGCTCGCCGCCGACCTGCTCAGCCAGGCGGAGCACGACCCGGTAGCACAATCGATCCTGATCACCGACGATGTCGCTTTCG
>DDNW01000117.1:0-1797 GCA_002341345.1 Erythrobacter sp. UBA2510 | reverse complement strand
CGGCAATGCGGTGGAGGATGCAGTCGACCTGCTCAGCGTGCAGATTTCCACCGAGCGCGTGGCGCGAGCGAGCTGGGACAAATACGGCACAATCATCTTCGTGCAGGATCTCGACGCACAAGCACCCGATCTGGCCAACCGGCTTGCCGCCGAACATGTGGAATTGTGCGTCGACGATCCGGACGCGATGTTCGCGAAGATCAGGCATGCGGGCAGCGTCTTCATGGGCCGTCACACGCCCGAAGCCGTGGGCGATTACGTCGCTGGCCCGAACCACGTGCTGCCGACCGGGCGGCGCGCGCGCTTTGCCAGCGGGTTGTCGGTGCTCGACTTCATGAAGCGCACCAGCTTCCTGTCGGTGGACGAGGCAGCGCTGGGCCGGATCGGCCCGGCAGCGGTGGCGATGGCCCATGCAGAGGGCCTACCCGCGCACGCAAGATCGGTAGAAATCAGGCTAGGAAAGAGGACGACGAGATGAGCTTCACGCTACACCAGGCATTCGTACCGACCGCACTCCAGATGCTGGGCGGGCTTGACGGCTTGATCGACAAGGCCGCGGCCCATTGCGGTGAAGCGGATAAGGGCGAAGAGGATATCGCCTGCCTCAAGCTGTCGCCCGATATGTTCGATTTCGCCTATCAGGTGAAGTCGGCCTGTGTTCATTCGCTGGGCGCTATCGAGGGGCTGCGCAAAGGCACGTTCTCGCCCGACACGAGCCATGCGCCGCGCAGTTTCGCCGATATGAAAGCAATGCTGGCCGAGACTATCGCCGCGCTGGAGGCGCTCGATCCCGGCGAACTCGACACTTTCCTGGGCAAGCCGATGGAATTTCGCATGGGTGAATTCGTCAGGCCCTTCACGGCGGAAGATTTCCTGCTTAGCTTCTCGCAACCCAACTTCTTCTTCCACGTCACCACCGCCTATGGCCTGTTGCGCAAGGAAGGCCTGAAGATCGGCAAGCGCGACTATCTCGGCGCGATGCGGATGACCCCCAAATGACAGCCCGCTCTCAATCGCGCTCGGCCGCGCGGCTGGCTGCCGTACAGGCACTCTACCAGTGGCAGATGGAGGGCACCGCACTCGCCAAGCTGCTCGACGAGTTTCACCAGCACCGGCTCGGTCGAGAGATCGAGGACGAGCAATATGCCGAGGCCGAGGTCACCTTCTTCGACGACGTGGTGAGCGGTGCCATTGCACGCGGCGAAGAGATCGACGCGCTGGTTGAAGGCAAGCTGGCGAGCGGCTGGACGCTGGCGCGGCTGGACAAGACCATGCTCCAGATCCTGCGCTGCGGGACCTATGAATTGCTCGCCCGCGCCGATGTGCCGACAGGCGCAGCGATCAGCGAATATGTCGATGTCGCCAAGGCCTTCTTCGACGACCGCGAGGCGAAATTCGTCAATGGCGTGCTCGACGCCGTGGCAAAGGACGCGCGCGCCTAAGGGTCGGGCGCTTCGGCAAACACCCAGTCTAAGAAGGCCGCCGTTCTGATACCCGACTGGAGCAGGCGGTGCTCCATGTCCGGCTGCCAGTCGTAGACGAACTGGTAGTCCAGCCTGAGCGGCGTATCCGCGGGTTGCGCGGTCTCGACCTCGGCGAAGAGTTCTTCGCGCATGGCGATGCTCTCGTCCATCCACGTGCCCATGTCGTGCGTCCACCAGCCGGCGATGTCCTGCGGCGTGGCGTGGGCCAGCAACTGATCGGCATATTCGCTGGCCGACATCTGCTTTTGCAAGGGTAGCCCTTCCTCGAATGCCCAGTGCATGGAGCGCGGCTCCCCGAACCATGTCACTGGGA
>DDNW01000050.1:15885-23946 GCA_002341345.1 Erythrobacter sp. UBA2510 | reverse complement strand
TCGCCCAGCATCGAATAGACGCCTTCGAGGATGACAAGCTTGCCTGCGCCCTCGGGAATGCGGCGCAGGCGCTTTTCCATCGCCTCGATATCGTTGTGCTTGAACGGCACGACCTCGGCATTGCCCAGCGCGCAGCCGTCCCAGATGCTGGCATGGCTGTCGATGTCGAGGACGATGTAATCGCCCTTGCCCGCGATGGTGGAAATGATGCCGAGATTGGCCTGATAACCGGTCGAGAACACCATGGCATGATCCATGGCATAGAATTCGCGCAGCGCTTCCTCGCACTCCCTGTGGCCCTGATACGTGCCGTTGAGCACGCGGCTGCCGGTAGTCCCTGAACCGAAATTGTCCAGCGCCTGCTTGCCGGCCTCGATCACGTCGGGATCGAAGGTCATGCCCATGTAATTGTAAGTGCCCAGCAGGATCGTGTCGCGCCCGTTGCAGATTGCACGGGTCGGCGATAGCACGCGCTCCATCACCAGCGAGAAGGGGTCCTCGACACCGCTTGCCAGCAGCGTCTCGCGCATCCTGATGATGTCGTCGAACTTGGAGAACAGGTCCTTGTCCTGTTCGCTCCCTTCCAGTGCGGTAGGCTGGTCGGCCTGGCTGATGCCCTCGCTCATGGGATCAGTCGGCCTGCAGCTTGACGACGGCATCGACGAGCTGGCCGTAATTCTCGATCTCGGCCTGCTGGTTCATGCTGATGATGATGTCGAACTCGTCCTCAATTGCGGCGACGAAGTCCATCACCGTGAGGCTGTCGAATTCAAGGTCGTTAGCAAAGGTGGTCGCGTCCGTGACTTCGATGCCCTTCTTGTTGAAAGGCTCGATCAGCGAGCGGATGCGTGTATCGATTTCGGCGCGGTCCATGCCGTTGTTCCCAACTGTAGCCGGGGCGGCAAGCCGCTCCCACAAAGGTAGCGCGGCACAAGCGGGTGTTCGGGCGCGTTGTCAAGTTCGCGCATGCCTGTCGCAGGGTCAAAAGAGCCGGCCTAGCGGCAGGCGCAGGGCAAATCAGGCTTCGACGAGGCCCCTCACGGCAGCCATGAACGGGCCGATGGAGACAGGTTTCGAGAGATAGCCTTCGGCGCCCAGTTCGCGGATGCGTTCCTCGTCGCCCTTGCCGGCATAGGCGGTGACGGCAAGCACCGGGACGTCGCCCAGCGTGGCATCGCCCTTCATGCTGGCGATGAGGTCGAGGCCGGAAATGTCCTGCAGCTGGATATCCATCACCACGAGGTTGGGGAAAAACGCCCGCGCACGCTCGATCGCGGAATTCCCGTCGGCTACAGATTCGACGTCGAAACCTCCGGCCAGCAAAACATCGCAGAAAAGCTTCCGGTTCAGATCGTTGTCCTCGACAACCATTATGCGCTTCGTCATGGAGCCCCCTGTCACAGGCGGTTTCCCGCCTGCGTCCTGTTCCATTATCGCGTTAGTGCATTGATGACAATTGGTAGCGACAGTGAAGATTCGGTTAAGGATGGCAGCGCCCTGGCGCTTGCCGCGCTCGGCTGGGTGCTGTCCGATAGTGCACGGGCCCAGCGTTTCCTTGATCTTACCGGCCTGACGCCCGACACTTTGCGCGAAGCGATTCTTTTGCCAGAGACCCACCGCGCCGTGTTTGAATTCCTCGCCGCTTACGAGCCTGACCTTGTTTCCGCCGCCGAGTCGCTGGGCGTTACCCCGCAAGAACTCGCGGCTCATGCCAGCGGAGAACGTCCATGAGTCGGCCTTTGGTCATCACCGATTGCGACGAAGTGCTGCTGCACATGGTCCGGCATTTCCGCGACTGGCTCGACACCGAGCATGACGTGGACTTCGCGCTCGAAGGCAATCCCTTCCTCCAGTCGATGCGCCGCCGCGGCAGCGACGAAACAATGTCCGAAGAGCAGGTCTGGAACCTGCTGGGCAGCTTCTTCGATACCGAGATGGGGCGACAGACGGCGATCCCGGATGCGGTCGAGGCCATTGCCGAATTGCAGCGCGAGGCCGATGTCGTCGTCCTCACCAATTTGCAGGATCACCGGCAGATGGATCGCACCCGCCAGCTGGCCGATCTGGGGATCGAGGCGACGGTCTATACCAATCAAGGACCCAAGGGGGCGGCGCTGTCACGCATCGTCGCCGACCATGCGCCCAGCCGCGCTTTGTTCATCGACGACATTGCCGTTCACCATCGTTCGGCAAGCGAGGTCGTGCCGCATGTCCACCGGCTGCACTTTTGCGGTGAGCCCGCCATCGCGCCGCATGTGAACTGCGCCTTCGAGGCAGGACACGCCCACGCGCGGATCGACAATTGGGCCGAAGCCCTGCCATGGGTCCTTGGCACCCTTCATGGAGACGAATGAATGAGCATCGAAGCGCGTCTGGTCGAACTCGGCATTACCCTGCCCGAAGCGGCGGCCCCGGTCGCCGCCTACAAGCCCGTGGTGATCGCGGGCGGGCTGGCCCATGTCTCGGGTCAGCTGCCCTTCATTGACGGCGCGCTCGTGACCGGGCGGCTGGGCGACAGTGTCGACGTCGAGCGCGGCTATGCTGCGGCACGTGCCTGCGGTCTGATGTTGCTCGCGCAGGTCAAGGCGGCAGGCATCCCGCTCGACAATGTGGCACAGGTGGTCAAGCTGGGCGCATTCGTCAGCTCGGCGGATGATTTTATCGGTCAGCCGCAGGTCGCCAATGGCGCGTCCGAACTGATGGCCGACATTTTCGGTGAGATCGGCAAGCATGCGCGCAGCGCGGTCGGCGTGCCAGTGCTGCCCCTGAACGCAGCGGTCGAGGTCGACGGGATCTTCGCCATACGTGGCTGAGCCAACTGCACCCTGCTGGCTGTCGGCATGGACCTATGCCCATCGCGGCCTGCATGACGCAGCGGTGCCGGAAAATTCGCTGGAGGCTGCGCGTCGCGCGATCGCGGCGGGGCTGGGCATCGAATGCGATATCCAGCGCAGCAGCGACGGCGTGGCGATGGTGTTCCACGATTGGGAGCTTGACCGGCTGACGGGCGAGAGCGGTGCGACGGCGGATCGCACCGCAACCGAACTTGGCCAGCTGCCCTACCGCGGGAGCGCAGAGCAGATCGCCACGCTGCCCGAACTGCTTGCCCTGATCGACGGGCAGGTCCCGCTGCTGATCGAGGTGAAATCGAAGAAGGGCTATGACATTGCACCTAGCTGCGCGGTCGTGGCAGAGGCCCTGCGTGACTACCGGGGCGAGCATGCCGTGATGAGCTTCGACCCTCGCGTTGCCCGCTGGTTCGCGCGCCATTCGCCGCAGACCGTGCGCGGTCTCGTCTTTACCGAGGAAGGGCGCCGCACGCTCGGCACGCGGCTGCGACTGCACGGTGCGGTTCGCCATGCCCGCGCGCAATTCCTCGCCTATGATATTCGCGACCTGCCGAGCCCCTTTGCGGCAGGCTATCGCCAGCGCGGCCTGCCGCTGCTCAGCTGGACGGTAAAGACGCCCGAACTGCGCGAGCGGGCGCGGCTTTATGTCGATGCGCCTATTGCCGAGGGCTCAGGCCTCGAAAATCCGGCAGCGTGCGCCTAGATTGGCGGCAATGGCCGACGGCGACCTCATTGCCCGGATAGAACGCTCGGTCGGCGCAATTGCTGCTGCCGACTGGGATGCGCTGGCAGGGCCCGACAATCCCTTCATGAGCCACGCTTTCCTGACTGCGCTCGAGGATTCGGGCAGCGTCGGACAGGGGACCGGCTGGTTGCCCTTGCCGATCATGCTCGAAGACCGTGCAGGGACCTTGCTCGGCGCCTTGCCTGCCTATGCCAAACAGCACAGCCAGGGCGAATATGTGTTCGACCATGCCTGGGCCGATGCCTGGCACCGCGCCGGTGGCAGCTATTATCCCAAACTGCAGATCGCCGCGCCCTTCACCCCCGCCACAGGACCTCGCCTGCTGTTGCGCGATCCTGCCTTTGCCGTGCCATTGCTGCGCGGAGCCGAGCAGCTGGTCGAGAGCAATGGCTGGTCCTCGGCCCATGCGACCTTTGTCGAGCCGGAACAGGCGGGCCTGTTCGAAGAGGCCGGCTGGCTGCGCCGCGAGGATATCCAGTTCCACTGGACCAATCGCGACTTTGCCAGCTTCGACGACTTTCTCGCCACGCTCGCCAGCCGCAAGCGCAAGGCCATCCGCAAGGAGCGTGTCGCCGCGCAGGAGGGCGTCGAAATCGTCCAACTGACGGGCGATGCGGTCCGGCCCGAACACTGGGATGCCTTCTGGCTGTTCTATCAGGATACCGGAGCGCGCAAATGGGGCACGCCGTACCTGACCCGCGAGGCCTTCGACCTCTTCGCGGAGCGGATGGGCGACAAGATGTTGCTGGTGCTGGCCTTGGAGGACGGGCACCCGATCGCCGGAGCGCTGAACTTTATCGGGGAGAGCGCGCTTTATGGTCGCTACTGGGGCTGTCTGGTCGACAAGCCCTTCCTGCATTTCGAATTATGCTACTATCAGGCGGTCGATGCCGCCATCGCGCTCGGGCTGGAGCGGGTTGAGGCGGGTGCACAAGGCGGCCACAAGCTGGCGCGCGGTTACGAGCCGGTCGCGACGATCTCGATGCACTATATTCCCAACCCCTGCTTCCGCGACGCCGTGGCCGATTTCCTGCAGCGCGAGCGGCAGGGCATTTCCGCCGACCGACTCTATTTGCAGGAGCGCGGCCCGTTCAAAAAGGGCTGAAGCGGCAAGGGAATCAGGCGGCGCGGCTTGCGCTCGAGCACAGCCACTGGCGCGCACGGCGCTGGGCCTCGGCAATTTCGCGGGCGGTCATCTCGTCGGAAATGTCGCCGCGGCAATAGGCAGCATCCTCATGGCCGCGGGCAGCCGCGAGGTTGAACCATTTGTGCGCTTCGATCAGGTCGCATTCCAGACCGTGCATGCCGGTCGAAAACGCCACGCCCAGATCGAAGAAGGCGCCGTCATCGCCATTTTCGGCAGCCGCAAGGCACTTCGCGATGAAGGCATCCTGCGCGTTGTTGCTGATGGTCTTGGCTTTGGCAAACTCGTCAAAATTAGCAATCTGCATCGACTTACCCCTGTTGTCTCCACGCACCCTGTCTGCGTGGCCCCTGCTGCGAAGGTCGCCCTTCGTGGTCAAAAAATGGTTAACGCGCGGGCGAGATATTTTTACCGTGCAATTCGGCTGCTGAAGGGCCGTGGGAAATTGTCCCCCATTGCTCTTGGATTGCCGCTTGTATGCCCTCGGGCCAGCCACTATAGGGCCGCCACCAGAGGGCCTGGGATGGCAGTGAAAAACAGACCGCGAAGCGGCGACTGTCATCCACGCAGGGGAGGCCGGCAATTCGTTTGCGGAGTGCATGCATGGCTTCTGTTTCCAGCGACGATATCGACGTTCTGTCCAAGGCGAAGCGGGCGCTGCCTGCCGATTATGCGCCTGGCGAAGACGAAGAATATATGGGCAAGGCGCAACTCAACTATTTCCGCGTTCTGCTGCTCGAATGGAAGAAGTCGATCCTCGAGGCATCGGTCGGAACGCTGCAGAGCCTGCAGGACGGCCCGATCCGCGAAGCCGATCTCAATGACCGTGCCTCCAGCGAGACCGACTGGGGGATCGAGCTGCGAACGCGCGACCGCCAGCGCAAGCTGATCGCGAAAATCGATTCCGCGCTGCGCCGGATCGACGAGGGCGAGTATGGCTGGTGCGAGGTCACCGGCGACCCGATCGGTATCAATCGGCTGATCGCGCGGCCCATCGCGACCATGACGGTCGAGGCCCAGCAGGCCCACGAACGGCGCGAAAAGATTTCCCGCGACGACTGACCCGTTACGGGACAGTATTTCACGAGGCTCTACGAAATTAACGCCGCATTAGGCATTCCGGCGCACTTCCGGTCACGCGTCGCAACCGGTTGTGAACTGCGCCGACGGGTGCTGCTTTTGCGCCCGTCCGGCGTCACTCTACTGGTCGACACGATGACAGACAGATAGGTTGCAGATCACGCCATGAACACGCTCGACACCCGCAAGATGAAAAGAGACAGTCTCTTCCTGCTCGCGATGATGCGGGTTGAAGGGCGCGATGTCGTGCATCGGATCAGGGTCCGTAACCTGTCCGAGGGCGGGATGATGGCGGAGGGCGACGATTTGCGTGTCGGGCGCGGCCAGCTGGTCAGCGTCGAACTGCGCAATATTGGCTGGGTAGATGCTACCGTCGCCTGGGTCGAGGGCAATCGCTGCGGCGTGGCCTTTGTCGATCCGGTCGATCCGGCGCAGGTGCGCGCACCTGTCGCAGCCGCCGGTACCGATAGCGGTCTCGCGCAGCCCCGGCGTATTTTCGCTAGCTAGCCGATTCCGGCAGACGAAACCGGACCCCACGGCCATGTGCTTAATGGGTCCTGACCCTAGCTTTCGGCATTCCAGCCGCCTAAGCCGCGCATCATGTCGCGGCGTCTTGCACATTTTGCTCTCCGGTTCTGTCCGGCACTTCTGATGTCTGTCGCGCTTGCGGCATGCGGACAGCGCGACGACGGCACGCTGGACGTTGCCGTGATTGGCGATGGAGAGGCGCTGTTCGCCACCGGCGCGCGCCTCTCGCCCGGTGCCCAGCATCTGCGCGCCGCGACTCGCTCCGGGCTGGTCGCCCTTGATGCGCAGGGCGATGTCGTCCCGGCGCTGGCCGACCGCTGGAACGTGGTCGATGAGGGCAGGATCTATGTCTTCCGCTTGCGGGAAGGTACCTGGCCCGATGGCAGCGAGCTGACCGCCGAAAGTGTCAGAAGCGCATTGCAAAAGGCCATCAGGGACCTTGAGGGGACTTCGCTCGGGCTCGACCTCTTGCCGGTCAAGGATGTGCGGGCGATGGCTGGCAGGGTCATCGAGCTGCGGCTGAGCGCCCCTTCGCCTTACTTGCTCAATATCCTGGCCCAGCCCGAGTTGGGTCTGATCTCGGGCGAAGGCTTTTCCGGCCCCATGAACATGGAACGAGACGGTCTGATCGCCAATCTGACGATGCGTCCGCCAGAAGAACGCGGCTTGCCCGAGGACGAGGAATGGGAGGATGACGTCATCCCCGCCAGCCTGCGCGCGGTCCCGGCACAGCAGGCGATTGCACTGTTCGACGCGGGTCAGGTCGAGCTGGTGCTCAACGGTCGTCTTGGCGATTTCCCGCTTGCCGAGACCGGCCCGCTGTCGCTCGGCACGGTACGGATCGATCCGTCACTTGGCCTGTTCGGGCTGCGGGTGCGGCGCGCCGAGGGCATCCTCGCCGATCCGCAAATACGCGGAGCAATTGCCATGGCGCTCGACCGACAGGAGCTGCTGGCAGGGTTCAATATCGGCGGCTGGACGCCGACCACCCGCCTGGTCAATCCCGGCCTGCCGGGTGATCCGGGGCAGGTCACGGAGCGCTGGCAGGACCTCTCTCTGGACGAGAGACGGCGGCAGGCCGCATCGCGCATCGCCAACTGGCAGCCTGCAAGCGGAGCGGGCGAGGCTGCTGGCGAAGCGGGGGCGAGCGACGCAGCGCAAGTGACCCGGATATCGGTCGCGCTGGGCGAGGGCCCCGGATACGATGTTCTGTTCGCGGAACTGGCCGCGCAACTGGCGACGATTGGCCTCACGCTCGAACGCAATGATGACATGCAGGAAGCCGACCTCGCGCTGGTGGACAACATTGCCCGCTATCCCTCGGCCTTGTGGTTTCTCAATCAGTTCAATTGCTCCTTGCGGCGCGGCCTGTGCAGCGCAGATGCCGATTACCTTGTCGAACAGGCCGATTTGCAGCCGGACGCCGCTATCCGGGAGAGCCTGCTGGCCGAGGCGGAAGCCAAGCTGACGTCCGAAAACGTCTATATCCCGATAGGCCTGCCGCTGCGCTGGTCGCTGCTGCGCGGTACGGTGAACGGCTTTGCCGAGAATGCTTGGGCTTTCCATCCCTTGCCGGACATGGCGGTGATCCCCAGATAGATTGGCGAGGAGCCCGATGGACGACACGCCAACCAACCAGCAACGACCCCGCCCGATGAACCAGACCGTGGTCGATATGCTGCCCATGGGCCGCGATCCGGCATCCGTGCGCCGCC
>DDNW01000050.1:8227-15795 GCA_002341345.1 Erythrobacter sp. UBA2510 | reverse complement strand
TTCCGTGCGCCGCCGGATCGAGATGATGGAGCAGGTGCTCGAACGCAGCTTCGTCATCCCCGGCATCAACCGCCCGGTCGGGCTCGACGCCATTGCCGGTCTCGTGCCGGTGCTGGGCGATGTCGTGACCGCCGCGATGGGCGCGTGGATCGTCTGGGAGGCGCGCAATCTCGGCATGCCGAAATGGAAGCTGGCACGCATGGCGGGCAATGTGCTGTTCGACAGCGCGGTCGGCGCGGTCCCGGTGGCCGGCGATCTCTTCGACTTCCTGTTCCGCTCCAACACGCGCAATCTGAAGATCGTGCGCAAGCATCTCGACAAGCATCACCCCGAAACCCGCGTAATCGACCAGTAGACGGCTCGATTGGCGAAGGCGGCAAGCTACCGCGCAGGCCTGGTTTCCTACAATATGGAACACATGGAACACGGTCCTTGAGGCAAAAAACCTCGGGGCCGCAGGCGGCCTGTCGGTCCGGATGCCTCGGGCTGTCGGGATTGAGGGACATGGCGCAGCACTGCGTCGCAAGGCGCGCTGTAGGAAAGCGAAGCCCTATTCCTCCAGCTCGATGTCCCAATAGAGCCAGTCGCGCCAGGTCTCGTGCAGAAAATTGGGCGGGAAGCTCTTGCCGTGCTGCTGCAGCTGCCAGCTGGTCGGGCGGATCGGCTGGCATTGCAGCGTCATGTGCGCCTGTTTCGGTGTCCGCCCGCCCTTCTTCATATTGCACGGCGCGCAGGCCGTGGCGATGTTCTCCCACGTCGTCTTGCCGCCGAGGCGCCGGGGGATCACGTGGTCGAAGGTCAGATGGCTGGGACTGCCGCAATATTGGCAACTGAACCGGTCGCGCAGGAACAGGTTGAAGCGCGTGAATGCCGGAAACTCGCTCGGTTTCACATATTGCCTCAGCGCGATCACGCTGGGGATCTTCATGTCGAGCGAGGGCGAGTGCACCTGCCGGTCGTAACTGGCGACGACGTCAACCCGTTCGAGGAAAATCGCCTTGATCGCGGTCTGCCACGGCCACAGGCTCAGGGGATAATAGGATAGCGGCGTGTAATCCGCGTTGAGCACCAGCGAGGGGCAGCTTTCCAGCTTCCTCGTCGGATCGTCTTCGGCACTCCTGAAATGCGCCGCACGTTCGATCAGTTCGGCTCTGAACACTTTCTGTGCCCTCCCTGATACTGATGTGTGGAGCATTTGCGCCAAAAAGCGTCAAGCCTGTTACAAAATGCCAATCCACAGGATTTTTCACGAGTCGCGCGGGGACGAAGGCAGACAAAAGTCATGAATGTGACCAGATTTGCTCCCAGCCCGAACGGGCCGTTGCATCTCGGCCACGCCTTTTCGGCGATTGTGGCGCATGATCTCGCGAAAGAAAGCGACGGACGCTTCCTCCTGCGCATTGAAGACATCGACGGCGCGCGTTCGCGCCCTGAACTGGCCGAGACCTTCCGCGCCGACCTTGCATGGCTCGGCCTCGACTGGGAGGAGGTGCCCGCGCAGAGCAGCCGGATCGACGAATACGAAGTGGCGGCGGCGACCTTGCAGGCAATGGGGCTGCTCTATCCGTGCCGCTGCACGCGGGCCGAGATTGCCGCAGCCGCGACCGAATTCGGGCCGGACGGGCCGGTCTATCCGGGCACCTGCAAGGCCGAACCTCCCGGTGCGGGCGAAGCTGTCGCTTGGCGGCTGGATGTGGATGCAGCCCTTTCTCGCACTGGCCCGCTGAGCTGGGTGGATGAGCCAGCGGGGGAGCAGCAGGCGCGGCCCGAACAATTCGGTGACGTGGTGCTGGTGCGCAAGGAGGCCGACACACCCGCCAGCTATCACCTCGCCGCAACGCTCGACGATGCGGCGGACGGCGTTACGTTGGTTACGCGCGGGGCCGACCTGTTCGCCGCCAGTCATATCCATCGCCTGTTGCAGGAATTGCTCGGCCTGCCCGTGCCGCGCTGGCATCACCATGCCTTGCTGCTCGACGAAAACGGCAAGAAACTGGCCAAGCGGCGCGGCTCGCCGGCACTGGCGGAGTTGCGGACAGCGGGGGAGAACGGACAAGCTCTGGCCGAACGCTTGCGGCGTGGCGAAATGCCTGCTGGAATTACCCTCTCCCAACTCCTACATTATTCGCCATGAACACTATCCTCGTTATCGCCCTGATCGTTCTCGTCGGCTTTGTCGTGGTCTCGCTGGTGCGCGGGATCGTCGCCTTCCTGCAATCGACCAAACTCGATCTGGACAATCCGGAAGACGATGCGCGGGTGGGCCGGATGCAGGCCAAGCAGAACCAGATGATGTTCGCGCGCATCAAGTACCAGGCGCTGGCGGTGCTCGTCGTGGCGATCCTCTTGGCGATCAAGAATTAAGCTGCGGGCCTACCACATTGGTAAAGCTTAATCGCATTTACACCCGCACCGGCGACGATGGCACTACCGGCCTCGTCGATGGTTCGCGCCTGCCCAAACATGCTGCCCGGATGGAAGCGATCGGCGCGGTGGACGAGGTCAATGCCGCGCTTGGCCTTGCCGCATGTTGCGACCTTGGCCAACATGCACCGGCGATCCAGCGGATCCAGAACGATCTGTTCGACCTTGGCGCCGATCTGGCGACCCCGCTGGGCGATATCGGCGGCAAGGATTTCACCCCGTCCGAAATGGTGCTGCGGATCGTGCCTTCGCAGGTTGAATGGCTCGAAGCGCAGATCGATGCGCTGACCGAGGTGCTCGAACCGCTCACCAGCTTTATCCTGCCCGGCGGGAGCGAGGCCGCCGCCCGCCTGCATGTCGCCCGTACATCGGCGCGCCGGGCCGAGCGGGCGATGACCGCATTGGCTCAGGCCGATCAGGTCAATCCGGCCGCGCTCGCCTATATCAATCGCCTGTCCGACTTTCTTTTCGTGCTCGCGCGCATGGTCAATGACGGTGGGCGGGGTGATGTCAAATGGGTGCCCGGCGCCAGTCGCTAGGCCGCTTGCAAGCAGATCGGGAACGCCCTTTGCCGCCCGCCCGTTGGTCAGGCAAAGGAGATATTCCCGTGACCGATACCAAACCGATGTCGCAAGAACAGCGTCAGGCCAGTCTCGCGCCCGAAACGCATAATGACGAGCAGGACGACCACCGCATGCAGGCGCAGGAAGTCGCCGAGCAGGCGCGACACCTGTCGGGCCGCTCACCGACCGAGAGTGCGAAGGACGACAATTCATCAGGAGTGATGGGCGATTCCACGCAGGACGTGATCGACCACATGCGCGACATGGAAAGCTCGGGCAGGATCGACATGTCGGCCTATCGCGGCGAGCCCAATCACGACGATAACGAGGATGAGCTCGGCCCGCAGGGCAAGTCCGACGAATAGCGTCAGCTACCCGCTGACAGCGTTCCGTCATTGAGTACCCATAGCGCCACGATCAGCACCAGCGCGCCGACCGCAACGGCATAGGCGACGAACCTGATATTGGGCAGCCTGGGCGAATCGACCGCATGTGACGACAGGCGGTCGAATGCCCGGCTGGCCCGCCGCTCGGCACCGATGGCGAAGACGATCGCAAGGGCAATGAACATCGTCGCGATCGCCTTGGCCAGCCATGGCGGATCGAACTCGCCGAACAGCGCGCGAAATCCGATCCCGATAGCGATGGCGGCAAAAGAGGTTCGCATCCAGCCGGCAAAGGTTCGTTCAAGCGCCATGATGGTCCGGTCTTCCGCCCAATCGGTGCGATCTTCCGCCATGCGCGTGCTTTTGCCGGCTTCTTCGAGGTGGTCATTGGGCGCCATGCCCTGCAGGCTAAAGCGATGACGGCAAAAGGCAAATCCTGTCCCTAATCCTCGCTCGCCTCGCGCTTCAGATCGTAGAGCAGCTCGAGCGCCGCGCGCGGTGACAGGGCATCGAGATCAAGCGTCGACAAGCGCTCGCGCAGAATGTCGGCAGGCGCTTCTTCCGCGTCGGCAGCCGCCGCAAACAGCGGCAGCTCGCCCAGCCCGGCCGCCAGCCCGCCAGTCTGCGCGCGTCCCTTTTCGAGCTTGTCGAGCACCGCCTTGGCCCGCGCGACGACCGGTTTGGGCACCCCCGCCAGCCGCGCCACCGCCAGCCCGTAGGACCGGTCCGCCGCGCCTTCGGCCAGTTCGTGCAGCAGGACCAGGTCGCCCTTCCACTCGCGCGCCCGCACGTGATGGAGCGATAGGGCGGAGCAAGTTTCCGCCAGTCGCGACAGCTCGTGGTAGTGGGTCGCAAACAGGCAGCGGCAGCGAAGGCTCTCGTGGATCGTCTCGGCCACCGCCCAGGCCAGCGCCAGTCCGTCATAGGTCGAGGTGCCGCGCCCGACCTCGTCGAGGATCACGAAGCTGCGCTCGCTCGCCTGCGCCAGGATCGCGGCGGTCTCGACCATCTCGACCATGAAGGTCGAGCGCCCGCGCGCCAGATTGTCCGATGCACCGACGCGGCTGAACAGCCGGTCGACCAGCCCGATCCGCGCCGCCTGCGCCGGGACGAACCCGCCCGCCTGCGCCAGCAGCACGATCAGCGCATTCTGCCGCAGGAAGGTCGACTTGCCGCCCATGTTCGGCCCGCCGACCAGCCACAGCCGGTTGTCCGGGCTCAATTTACAATCGTTGCTGACGAAGCGTTCACCTGACTTTTCGAGCGCCGCCTCGACCACCGGATGACGCCCGCCGGATATGTCGAGGCAAGGTTCTTCTACGATTTCGGGCCGACACCAGCCGCCTTGCGCGGCGCGCTCGGCATGGCTGGCGGCGACATCGATCCGGGCCAGCGCGGCAGCGGTTTCGGCAATCGCAATGCGCGACGCGGCCACGGCCTCGACCAGCTCCTCGAAATGTGCCTCTTCGGCGGCAAACGCGCGCCCACCTGCTTCGGCGATGCGGCTGGCCTCCTCGTGCAGCGAGAGCGAGTTGAACCGCACCGCGCCCGCCATCGTCTGGCGATGGGTGAAGCCGCTGTCGGCCGCCATCAGCGCATCGCCATGGCGGCTGGGCACTTCGATGAAATAGCCGAGCACGCCGTTATGCTTGATCTTGAGCGCCGTGATGCCGGTCTCGTCGCGATAGCGCGCTTCGAGCGCGGCAATCGCGCGGCGGGCATTGCCCGAGATGGCGCGCAATTCGTCGAGCGACGCGTCATACCTCTCGGCGATGAAGCCGCCCTGTCCGCGTTCGGTTGGCGGCGCGGCGACCAGCGCGGCGCGCAGCAAATCGACCAGCTGACCATGGCCCATCAGGCGCGGCAGCAGGGCCCCCAGCAGAGCGGGACGGTCCGGCGCACCCGCCAGCCGCTCGCGCAGCTGGAACGCCCCGGCGAGCCCGTCGCGGATCTGGCCAAGGTCGCGCGGGCTGCCGCGTCCCGCGACCACACGCCCGAGCGCGCGGGCGATGTCGGGCAGGGCGCGCAAGGCGCCGCGCAGATCGGCGCGCAGCAGCGGATCGTCATGGATGAACTGGACAAGCGCCAGCCGCGCCTCGATCGCCTCCCGGTCTGCGAGCGGTGCGGACAGATCCTCGGCCAGCAGGCGGGCGCCTGCGCCGGTCGAGCAGCGGTCGATCTCGGCCACCAGACTGCCCGCCCGTCCGCCATTTTGCGCGACGAGGATTTCGAGGCTCGCTCGCGTTGCCTCGTCCATCGCCATGCTCGCGCCGTTGCTGAGCACCACGGGCGGCAACAACAGCGGCAATTTGCCGCGGCCGGCATGGTCGAGATAGGCGATGAGGCCACCCGCTGCCGCCAGCATGGGCCGGGTGAAATTGCCAAAGGCGTCGAGCGCGGCAACCTCGTGCAATTCCTTCAGGCGCCGCTCGCCCCCGGCGCTGTCGAATGTGCTGTCGGGGCGCGGGGTTACATCAAGCGGAGCCTCGGCCCAGCCTTCGGGTGCCACCACCTCGCTCGCGCCCAGCCGCGCCAGCGCCGCGCCGAGCATCTCCGTCGCGCATTCTTCCAGCACCATGCGCCCGGTCGAAATGTCGCAGGCCGCGATCCCGCAGGTCCCGCGCACATCGCAGACCGCCGCCAGAACATTGGCGCGACGCGGTTCGAGCAGCGCCTCTTCGGTCAGCGTGCCAGCGGTGACGAAGCGGACGATATTGCGCGCGACCAACACCTTTGAAACCGGCGAGCCTTCGCGCTTGGCGCGCGCCTTGGCTTCCTCGGGCGTTTCGGTCTGCTCGGCTATCGCGACCCGGCATCCGGCCTTGATCAGGCGCGCGAGATAGCTTTCCGCCGAGTGCACGGGCACGCCGCACATCGGGATCGGCTCCCCCTCGTGCTCGCCCCGGCTGGTCAGCGCGATATCGAGTACGCCGGACGCAAGCCGCGCATCTTCGAAGAACAGTTCGAAGAAGTCGCCCATCCGGTAGAACAGCAGGCAATCGCCCGCCTCGCGCTTGAGCGCCAGATATTGCGCCATCATTGGCGTTGCAGAACCGGCCATCCCACGGACTAGCCATGCCGCGCGCGATTCGACAACCGAACCCTTCTCGTCTTTCCCCTATCGCTTGGGCGAAGGCTCGGTTAGGGGGCAGGCGGCAGGCAAGGAGGACAATGTGGCCGAGGACGACGAGCGCAAATCAGGATTCAAGACCCGCGAGGCGCTGTTTTATCACGAGACGATCCGTCCGGGTAAGATCGAAATCGTCCCCTCCAAGCCGATGGCGACCCAGCGTGACCTGTCGCTCGCCTATTCGCCGGGCGTTGCTGCGCCGGTGCAGGCGATCGCCGACGATCCGAAGAACGCGGCGAAATATACCGCACGCTCGAACCTCGTCGCGGTGATCTCGAATGGCACCGCCATTCTGGGCATGGGCAATCTCGGCGCGCTCGCTTCCAAGCCGGTGATGGAAGGCAAGGCGGTGCTGTTCAAACGCTTCGCCGACGTCGATTCGATCGATATCGAACTCGATACCGAAGACCCGGATGCCTTCATCAACGCCGTCGCTCTGATGGAACCGACCTTCGGCGGCATCAACCTTGAAGACATCGCCGCGCCCGAATGCTTCGTCATCGAGCAGGCATTGCGCGAGCGGATGAATATTCCGGTGATGCATGACGACCAGCACGGCACCGCGATCATCGCCGCTGCGGGTCTCATCAACGCCGTGCACCTGACCGGGCGCAAGATGTCCGAATGCCGGATGGTGGTGAACGGCGCGGGCGCCTCGGCGCTGGCCTGTACGGCGCTGATCAAGGCGATGGGCGTGCCACATGACAACGTGATCGTGTGCGACCGTTCCGGGCCGATCTATCCGGGCCGCGAGAAGGTGGACCAGTGGAAGAGCGCGCATGCGGTGGATACAGAGGCGCGCACACTGGAAGAGGCGCTGGTCGGTGCCGACATCTTCCTCGGCCTGTCGGCGGCAGGGGCGCTGAAGCCCGAATGGGTCGCCAATATGGCCGACCAGCCGATCATTTTCGCCATGGCCAACCCGACGCCTGAAATTATGCCGGACGAGGCGCGCGCGGTGCGCCCCGACGCGATCATTGCCACGGGCCGCAGCGATTTTCCCAATCAGGTCAACAACGTGCTCGGCTTCCCCTTCATCTTCCGCGGTGCGCTCGACGTGCAGGC
>DDNW01000050.1:7134-8010 GCA_002341345.1 Erythrobacter sp. UBA2510 | reverse complement strand
GGAGATGAAGATCGCCGCGGCACGCGCCATCGCCAAGCTCGCCCGCGAGCGTGTACCCGACGAGGTCGCGGCGGCCTATGGCGTCAACCACCAGTTCGGCCCGGAATATATCATTCCCGCGCCCTTCGATCCCCGGCTGATGGAAGAGGTATCTTCAGCCGTCGCCAAGGCGGCGATGGACAGTGGCGTGGCAATCGCCCCGATCGAGGATTTTGACGCCTATCGCCTGTCATTGAAGGCGCGCCTCAACCCGACCACATCGGTACTGACAACAGTATATGAGAGCGCGAAAGCCTCGCCCAAGCGCGTTGTCTTTGCCGAAGCGGAAGAGGACGTCGTGCTGCGCGCCGCGATCCAGTTCCGTGATTTCGGCTACGGTACGCCGGTGCTGGTCGGCCGGACCGACAAGGTCCGCGAAAAGCTGGTCGAGCTGGCGGTCGACGATCCCGACAGTTTCGAGATCGAGAACTCGAAGACCAGCAAACACGTGCCGCAAATGGTCGATTATCTCTACGAGCGGTTGCAACGCCGTGGCTTCACCGAGCGTGACGTGCGCCGCATGGTCAATCAGGAGCGCAACACCTTTGCCGCGACGCTGCTGGCCATCGGACAGGGCGATGCGATGATCACCGGCATGACGCGCACCTTCAGCCAGACCGCGCGCGAGGTGAACATGGTGCTCGATCCGAAGCCGGGGCACATTCCCTTCGGTATCCACCTGATGATCGGCAAGAACTACACCGTGTTCCTCGCCGACACGACGATCAACGAGCGGCCCAATTCCGAGCAGCTGGCCTATATCGCGCGCGAGACAGCGGCGGTGGCACGGCGATTGGGGCATGAGCCGCGCGTCGCATTCCTGTCCTATTCGACCTT
>DDNW01000050.1:3946-7044 GCA_002341345.1 Erythrobacter sp. UBA2510 | reverse complement strand
TTCCTGTCCTATTCGACCTTCGGCAATCCGTCGGGCAAATGGCTGGAGAGCATCCGCGAGGCGGTTCACATTCTCGACCGCGAGGATCCGGGCTTCGAGTATGAGGGCGAAATGGCGCCCGATGCCGCGCTTAATCCCAAGATCATGGAACTCTATCCGTTCAGCCGCCTGTCGGCCCCTGCCAACGTGCTGATCATGCCGGGCCTGCAGAGCGCCAACCTCTCGGCCAAGCTGCTGCGCGAACTGGCGGGCGCATCGGTTATCGGACCGATGCTGGTGGGCATGGAAAAGCCGGTGCAGATCGCGCCCATGACCTCGATCGCGCCCGACGTGCTGACGTTGGCCGTGCTCGCAAGTGCGGGGGTCGTCGGCTAAGCTGGTGCGCTAGGGCCGGGAGGCTTGAGCGGGGCTTACCTCGCGCCATTCTCCCGGGGCGAGATCGTCCAGCGACCAGTCGCCAATGCGCCATCGCACGAGCCGCAAGGTCGGGTGCCCGATCGCGGCGGTCATGCGCCGAACCTGCCGGTTGCGTCCTTCGGTGATGACGAGTTCGATCCAGCTGTCAGGCACATTCTTGCGATAGCGGATCGGCGGATCGCGCGGCCAGAGGTCGGGCTCGGCGATGGCGCGCGCTTTGGCTGGCCGCGTCGGACCATCCTTGAGCGTCACGCCAGTGCGCAACGCAGCCAGTGCGTCATCACCCGGTTCGCCTTCCACCTGCACGAGATAGGTCTTTCGCAGCTTGTGCTTCGGGTCGGCAATGCGCGCCTGCAGCCGCCCGTCATCGGTAAGCAGCAGCAGCCCCTCGCTGTCGCGATCAAGCCGCCCGGCCGGATAGACGCCAGGCAGTTTAATGAATTCGGCCAGCGTTGGATGTGTGCTCTGGTCCCTGCCGCCGCTGAACTGGCTCAGTACGCCCATCGGCTTGTTGAAGGCGATCAGCCGGGCCATGCTCGCGTCAGCGCCGCCTGAACCGGAAGTACCAGACCTTAGTGATCATACTATCATAATACACTGATATATAATCACTAATCAGCGTTTTTTGATCCCTGTTTTTTCGGCTAGCAATCACCGGGTAATCACCATGCCAAATTTGGTAAGCACGCGCCGCCATGAACGGATTTCTGCGATTGCGATCATGATGCAGGCGCTGCCAATCGGAAGCAGGTTGCGAAACGCTTGCGGTCAGCCGCGCTTATCCCAGCCTCCGTGAACAGCTGTTCCCACCGTGTCGCTACGGTTCTGCTCATGTCTTCGGCGATTGCTTTCGCGTCATCATGGCTGAGGTCGAAGACCGCGGCACCGGCGAGAGCATTCTCGATCGTTGCATTGCGGCCTTCCGGCCCCACGCCGAGGACGAGCCGTCGCTCCAGTCCCAGCTGCGGTTTCGGCACTACATCGTAAAGCGGCGATAGCCGCCAACCCTCACCATCGAACAGGAAGCCATGATTACGTAGGTGATCATCATCATTCGTGACGAGGATATTGAGCAGCATTCGACGAAATAGCTCATGTAGATCCTGGCGCACTTCGGTTCCGAATTGCCGGATCGCTCCTGCGAGATCCGCATAGCTGAAGCTGCTGACCTCGCTCTCATGCGCCCCGAGCATTGTGAGCCCCGAAGCAAAGGGCCTGCGTTCCAGCCAGTTGCCGTGAGGAATCCGATCGAACCGCTCGATCAGATAGATGTCGCGATCAAGGACACAGCGGAAGTCGAGTGGCGGAACGTCGAGACCACACTCGCTGGCAAGCCGCATTGTCGCTAGTTCGACCCTGCATTCGGGAAAGCTGTCTCCCCGCTTCTGGAATTTCGCGATCCAGGGTTGGTCGCCGATTTTTGTAGCAGCCTTCGGCCGGGCGCCGCCCAGAGATGATCCGGCTGCCAGCAAGGCCCTCAAGTTCTCGTCGAGTTCGTCGACATGCTGCGCGCGTTCGGCGGCTTCCGCTAGCTCTGCGAGCGTGAACTCTTCGCCCGGAGCAGGGCCACCCCCCCATGGCGTAATTCTCTCCGGCTGGGCGGATGTCGGCCCAAAGGCGAGCGCCCCTACACGATGTTCGCCCGAGGCCAGAATGAGATCGATTTCGCTCGGCAAGCGATCGCCCATCGCCTTGTACATCAGGTATTGGCCCCAGCCATCGGGAGCAGCATCCCGAATGCCACCGAACACGGCAAAGCCTTCTTCCGTCCTGAACGTTCGAGAAGTTCCAGCTTCGTGCAACGGTAGAGCTACAGGATCGACCGGAATACGGTCAGTGCGTTCCAGATAACGCCGCCCGTAAGCGAAGGTAGCAAACTGGTTGCGCGGTTCGTCGGTCATCGTGAGAAGGCCTGCCGGAACAGGCCCCTCCTCTAGATGCACGAAGACATAGGTGCGGATGGTCGTCACGGCTTGCTAGAAATCCAGATCATCGTCGCTGACAGCGTGGGTCTTTTGGGGCAGGCGGGACAAATCCTCGCTGATGCCAGCCCGGTCACTGTCTGGGGTTACCAGCTCGGCAAGGCGCTGTGTCATCCCAAGGACATGCAGGGCGCTCGCCAGAACCGCGAGGCCCACGGTAGGATCTCCCGCTTCGAGACGTTGCAGCGTTTGAACCGAGACGATCATGCGCTCGGCCATCAAACGCTGAGGGAGTTTTCTCCGGCGGCGCGCAAGGGCGATATCCTTGCCTAGCCGTGCGATTGCACGTTGGCTCTGGGGCGGTAGTCCGCTAGCTGCTCGAGACGAACGGGGCATAGCTCCATATGACATATCATGCGAAATTCTGCAAATAGAAATGATATGTCATGTTTTTTGGTCTCCCGCGTGAGGCAAATTTTTAGAAGGCAGACGCTTCAACGCCTTCTACGCAAGGCTTGCGATGACCATGGTTGAGTGGAGAGGCGCTGGTGAGCTGTCGCTAGCCCGAGGCTTGGTCGCCATATTCCGAAAAATCGCTGCGCAGTTGCGCGATTTCTCTCGGCGACTATATTGAAAACGTCACGCATGTCGGCATCGTTCGACAGCCTCGGAAATGAATTCCGAGGTCCCGTCCTCCAGTCGGAGGTTAACCGGCGGACCCTGCAAGAGGGTTCGCCGAGTTTCGTTCGAACGCTCTCG
>DDNW01000050.1:3417-3836 GCA_002341345.1 Erythrobacter sp. UBA2510 | reverse complement strand
CCCTGCAGAGGGTTCGCCGAATTTCGTTCGAACGCTCTCGCAGGTCCAACCCGAAGGAGCATCGAATGCATTATTCAGACGAGGAAATCGAACGCGCGAAGACATTATTCGCTCGTGAGACAGGTAAAGCCGGCCATGGCAGAATGGCAGTTGCCGCGATGGCGGGAATGAGCAAGCCCGGCAAAATCAGCCATATCACTCATCGACGGACTTGGCGGGACTACCTTCCGAAGGCACGACGCGATTTGCAAAAGGAAAGATCGGACGGGAATTTTCGATTAGGTAACGTGTCGCATGATCTAAACTGACCAGGTCGTGGGGCAGCAATAAGGATCAATGGCGCTAGTGAGAAGTCACTACGAATAATTGGTAGACCTCGCGGGTGAGCGGCAATGTCGATGTGACGCTCAAATCGACGG
>DDNW01000050.1:2858-3307 GCA_002341345.1 Erythrobacter sp. UBA2510 | reverse complement strand
CGATGTGACGCTCAAATCGACGGACTCGCAGTGCAGACGTGAATCCCCTCCGACCTGTTCTTACAACACAGAAGGGCTGGAGGGGAGGAGGGCCTTTGTGAGCGAGCCGAAAGGATCGCGATGTGCCATGTCCCACCGATATTCCACCTCTTTGGAAGAAGCCGCCCGCCGCATCTGTGAAAACCGGGGCGGCAAATGGTCCGGCACAAAGGGCATGGCCTGCTGCCCTGCGCATGACGACCGTACGCCGTCACTCAGTGTGTCGCTCGGCCAAAAAGCGATCCTTTTCCATTGTTTTGCGGGATGTGATCAGCAGAGCGTGCTGGCTGCTCTGGCGCGTGAAGGTGTCGACGCAACCTCGCTCTTTTCAGGTTCTGCGACTACCGGCGGTCCCGAGCCGACCAGAACGCGCAAGCCCTCGGCGGCAGCGCTGAGGATCTGGCGCGATG
>DDNW01000050.1:0-2693 GCA_002341345.1 Erythrobacter sp. UBA2510 | reverse complement strand
TTCCATCCACGAACGCCGCTTGGTCCAAAGGGAAGCACTCGCTTTTTGCCCGCCATGATTGCGGCGGTCAGCCTCGACGAGGGGCCGATCGCCATCCATCGCACGTTCCTTTCGGGCAATGCCAAGGCCGATTTCGACAAACCGAAGCGCGCGCTCGGCGCGCTCGGTGGAGCTGCCGTCCGCCTCTTCGCCCCGGCTTCTGGCAAGCTTGGCCTTGCCGAGGGGATCGAGAGCGCGATGTCGGCCTATGCTCTCACCGGCATTCCCGTCTGGGCGACCCTGGGAAATGAGCGCTTCGGTCTCGTCAGCGTGCCTGAGAGCGTGACCGAGCTTCACCTCTTCGTCGATCACGATGCTGGCGGCGAGCTGGCCGCGTCGCGTGGCCTGGCCGCTTATGCCCGCGAAGGGCGGACGATCCACGTTCGCAAGCCTTCCTCAAGCGACACCGACTGGAACGATGAACTTACAGCATGGCTGCGCCGCAAAGCGGCGCGGTAGAGGAGAGTGGGCTTCTCGAATTCCTGATCCGGCAAAGGGCGTGTCCCGATGCCTTCATCAGGAGGACGAATTGCCATGTTTCAATCAGACCTGTTTCCCGCCGGCGAGCAACAGTCGTCAGTGCCATGGGCTTACGCCGTCGGCACCAGGATTGCCGGGCTTCTCGCTTCGGGACGCCGTCTTACCCGTGCCGACATTTCCGGGCTGTTCGCCGAAGAGACCGGCGCGCTGGACTGGGGAAGCGCCTGGACGATCGACGACTACAACAACGCGGTCGAGATCGGCGCACTACTCTGGCTTCGAGAGTCCTCACGGATCGATCTGGCGACGAACGTACACGAAGCCGAAGCGCGGTTCGACTGGCTCGAAGCTGCCTTGCCGCCGCGGCACGTTCGCAGCGAAGCACAGGTCGAGCTCCAGCAGTTCTCGACCCCGCCGATGCTGGCTTGGCAGATGGCTAAGGCCGCAGCTGTCTCTGCGCAAGACACACTCCTCGAACCATCAGCCGGCAATGGTGCGCTTGCGCTCTGGAGCAGCGTCCAGAACGCCTCGCTGCTCATCAACGAGATCGATCCGACACGACGAGGCACGCTGGGCTACATCTTCCCTTCTGCCACCATCACTGCGCATGACGGGGAACTGATCTCCGACCTGCTTCGCGACCCAGTTCCGTCGGTCGTGTTGATGAACCCGCCGTTCGCCCGCAGCCAGGAACGCGGCAAGGACCGTGAGACCGCCATGCGTCACCTGCGCGGTGCGATCCGGTCTGCTGCCGGTGGCGCGAGGATTGTCGCCATTATGCCTGAAGGCTTCGACGCCTCCACCTTCGCCAAGGCACAGGACGAAGCGTCGCTGCTCCTCGATGTTCGCTTGCAGCAAATGTTTCGCCGGACAGGGACGGGGATCGCCGTTCGCCTGGTTGTGTTCGACAAGACGCCGACTGCGCCTTCGCCCGCGATCACCGGAGATACTGCCGACCTGATCGCGCTCCACGAGCTTATCACTGCGGTTCCGCCACGCGTACAGACCTCCGCCAACATCCATCGCCTGCCGCTCGGCAAGCCAGTGCGCCTCGTTGGCAAGACTTCGGCCCAAAGCGCGCCGGTGCGGCCGGTGGCGCCGTTCGCCGCGACACCAGCAGCCACGGCGAATGCGATCGACCTTGCCTATTCGGTCCTCGCCGACCCCGCGCCTGTGCCCGAACAGGCAGGCATCTACTTGCCTTACCGGCCCAGCCGCATCGCCTTCGAAGATGCTCCGGTCCATCCCACCCCGCTCGTGGAATCGGTCGCCATGGGTTCGGTCGCGGCACCGCAGGCCGATGTTTGCCCGCGCATTCCCGCATGTTGGCAGGCCGATGGCCTGCTATCCGAAGCGCAATGCGAGACACTGGTCTACGCTGCCCAGGCATTTGCGCGCGATCTTCCGGGTCAGTTCAAGGTGAGCCAGGAAGGCACCTCGCTGGAACTCTCCGAGGACGGACACTCCTACCGCCAAGGCTTCTTCCTCGGCGACGGAACCGGAGCGGGCAAAGGACGGCAGATCGCCGCGGTCATCATGGATCGCTGGCTCGCAGGCGAGCGCCGACATGTCTGGATCACCAAGAACGAGGCGCTGCTCGAAGATGCACGCCGCGACTGGGAAGCGCTTGGCGGGCTGCCGCTCGATCTCCAGCCACTCTCACGCTGGAAACTCGGCCAGCCCGTAGCGATGTCCGAAGGCATTCTCTTCGTCACCTATCCGACGCTGCGCTCGGGCCGCGCCGAGGATACGCGGCTCGACCAGATCCTTGCCTGGGCAGGCGAGCAATTCGACGGCGTGATCGCTTTCGACGAAGCCCATGCGATGGCTAATGCGCTCGGGGGCTCTTCAATCCGCGGCAAGGTCAAGGGCTCCGAACAAGGGATGGCGGGCCTCAGGCTGCAGAACCATCTCCCGCGCGCCCGCGTGCTCTACGCGTCTGCCACTGGCGCTTCGGATATCGCCAACCTCGGTTACACTTCCCGCCTCGGCCTTTGGGGACCCGAGACCGCTTTTCCGACCCACGAGGCATTCATGACCGAGATCCGCGCCGGCGGCGTCGCGGCGATGGAGCTCGTCGCCCGTGATCTCAAGGCCCAGGGCCTCTATCTTGCCCGTGCGCTGTCCTTCGCCGGGGTCGAGTACGAAATCCTCGAACACAGCCTGACCGAAGC
>DDNW01000129.1:318-2711 GCA_002341345.1 Erythrobacter sp. UBA2510 | reverse complement strand
ATCAGCATGAAGGAAGGCGAAGCCGCATTCATTGAGCAGGCCAGACTGGTACGCCGTTACGGGGCTGCTGTTGTTGTCATGGCATTCGATGAAGAAGGTCAGGCCGATACGGTCGACCGCAAGGTCGATATCTGTACCCGGGCCTATGATATTCTGGTCAATCAGGTCGGCTTTCCGCCGGAAGACATTATCTTCGACCCGAACATCTTCGCCATCGCGACCGGCATTGATGAGCATAATGATTATGCCAACGCCTTTATCACGGCGACCCGCAAGATTCGCGAAACGCTGCCGGGCGTGCATGTTTCCGGCGGCCTGTCGAACGTCTCTTTCTCGTTCCGGGGAAATGATGCGGTCCGCGAGGCGATGCATTCTGTCTTTCTGTATCACGCCATTCCGGCGGGTATGGACATGGGCATCGTCAATGCCGGACAGCTCGCCGTCTATGAAGATATCCCGCTTGACCTGCGCGAAGCCGTTGAAGATGTCATCCTGAACCGGCGTGACGACGCAACGGAGCGGCTGGTCGATCTGGCAGAAACCTACCGCGGGGCAGGCAAGAAGACGGAAGTTGACCTGCGCTGGCGTGAAGCGCCGGTGACGGAGCGGCTGACCTATGCGCTGGTTCACGGTATCGGGCAGTTCATCGTCGAGGATGTTGAGGAAGCCCGTCTGGCATCGACCCGCACGCTGGATGTCATCGAAGGCCCGCTGATGGATGGCATGAATGTGGTCGGCGACCTGTTCGGGTCCGGCAAGATGTTCCTGCCCCAGGTGGTTAAAAGCGCCCGCGTCATGAAACAGGCTGTCGCACACCTGATTCCCTACATCGAAGCGGAGAAAACGGAAGACCAGAAAGCCAAGGGCAAGATCCTGATGGCCACCGTGAAAGGCGATGTCCACGATATCGGCAAGAACATCGTCGGCGTGGTCCTGCGTTGCAACGGCTATGACGTGATCGATCTGGGCGTGATGGTGCCCTGGTCCAAGATCCTCGAGACTGCGACCGAAGAGAAGGCCGATATCATTGGCCTGTCCGGCCTCATCACCCCTTCGCTGGACGAGATGGTGACGGTGGCGGAAGAAATGCAGCGGGCCGGGTTCGACATTCCGCTGCTGATCGGGGGGGCGACCACCAGCAAGGCGCACACCGCGCTTCGGATCGAGCCGGCCTATGAGGGGCCGGTGATCCATGTGCTCGACGCGAGCCGTGCGGTCGGCGTCGCCTCGCGCCTGCTGTCGGACACACAGCGCGATCCCTTCGTCGCCGAAGTGGCGAATGAATATCAGGAATTGCGCATCAAGCGTGAAGGCAAGACCAAGTCGGTACTTCTGCCGCTCGAGGAGGCGCGCGCCAACAGCTTCAAGCCCGACCTGTCGCTCAAGCCCGGCGCGCCCGCCAAGCCGGGGCTGCATGTCTTCGAGGACTGGGACCTTGCGGATCTGCGCGATTATATCGACTGGACGCCCTTCTTCCGCGCCTGGGAACTTGCGGGCACTTATCCCGCCATTCTCGATGATGCGGTCGTCGGCGAAAGCGCGCGCAGCCTGTTCGCCGATGCGCAAGGGATGCTCGACAGGATCGTTTCGGAAAAGTGGCTCACCGCACGCGGCGTTGCCGGGTTCTGGGCATGCCATCGCGAAGAGGACGACGTGCGGCTGGAGGACGGCACCTTGTTGCCCTTCCTGCGCCAGCAGGTCGGCAAGAGCCGGGCCAAGGATGGATCGGGTCGCGCCAATTTCTGCCTGTCCGATTTCGTCGATCCGGCAGACGATTGGATCGGTGGCTTCGCGGTCGCGATCCACGGAATCGAACCGCATCTGGAAGCCTTCAAGGCCACGCATGACGACTATTCGGACATCCTTTTGAAGGCGCTGGCCGACCGTTTCGCCGAGGCCTTTGCCGAGCGGCTCCATAGCCACGTCCGCACCGATCTGTGGGGTTATGCGCCGGGCGAGCAGCTGACCAACGAGGCCCTGATTCGCGAGGAATATCGCGGCATCCGGCCCGCTCCCGGTTACCCCGCCTGCCCCGACCATAGCCTCAAGCCGATCCTGTTCGATTTGCTCGATGCGCCTAAAAATGCCGGAATTTCGCTTACTGAAAGCTTTGCGATGTGGCCTTCATCAGCCGTTTCAGGCTTTTATTTTGGGCATCCTCAAGCCGAATACTTCGGTGTTGCACGAATCGGGCGTGACCAGCTGGAGAACTATGCCTCTCGTCGTGGAATCTCGCTTTTTTCGGCCGAGCGCTGGCTAAGGCCCAATCTGGATTGACGCTCCTTTCTGTTTCGCCCATGCAACGGTTGTCACCCGGTGGGATTGTTGCTGCCGGTCGATCCAGCGGGAGAGTTCGCATGGGACACCATGCGGCGCCGAAGGAGCAACCGCCC
>DDNW01000129.1:0-167 GCA_002341345.1 Erythrobacter sp. UBA2510 | reverse complement strand
CCGAAGGAGCAACCGCCCCGGAATCTCTCAGGCCAAGGGACCGCTGGAACGAAGGACACTCTGGAAAGCGCGACAACCGGCAACGGTTGTAGCCACCGAAGGGGGAAGCGCCGGGTTTTGAGTATCTCAGTGTTGAGTATCTCAGGCGTGAAGCTCTCAGGTTTCCC
>DDNW01000093.1:415-3617 GCA_002341345.1 Erythrobacter sp. UBA2510 | reverse complement strand
ACTTAGGGAGTCCTGTAACATCTGCGCGATCAGGTTTTCCTCCTGGACGCGGCGCACCGCGTCCGGCGGGGCCATTTCGCTGTCATGCCAGCATTCGGCATTTACCTTGTCCAACGCATCCGCGCGGCGGTACTGCATTGCGAAATCCATATCATCCCCTCCATTCGCATTTGTCCGGTTCAATAGGACCGGGGCAAACCCATGACTTTGTTGCCGATGAAGCTAAGGCACAATTCCCTGTTCACAGGGGCGGTGCGCAATAGGCGCATCATCGGATACATCTCGTAGATGCCGGTGTCTTCCGTGAAACCCGACCCGCCATGCGTCTGCAACGCGGCATCCACCGCCTCGATCCCGGCCTCCGCGGCGGCGTATTTTGCCATGTTCGACGATTCGCCCGCAGGCAATTCACGGTCAAATTCCCAAGCCGCGCGGCGGGTCATCAAGCTGGCCAGTTCGACATTGGTATAGGCCTTGGCCAGCGGATGCTGCACACCTTGGTGCGCGCCGATCGGTTGGTCGAACACGGTGCGTTCATTGGCGTAAGTCACTGCCTTGTTCAGCGCAAAGCGACCGATACCACAGCATAAGGCGCCCAGAATGATCCGTTCGGGGTTGAGCGAATCAAACAGGATATTGAACCCCTCGTCGACGTGACCAACCACATCCTCGGGGCCAAGGTCCACATCGTCAAAGAACAGGGTCCACTGTTCCTCGGGCAAGGGGATTGAAATGCGTACCCGTTGCATGTCGACGCCCTTTTTCTTCAGATCGACGGCGAACAGGGTAAAGCCATCGGTCTTGCGGGCCACCTGATCATGCGGCGTGGTGCGCGCCACGACGAGGCAATAGTCGGACACATCCGCGCCGGTGATGAATGTCTTTTCCCCTGACATGGAAAACCGGTTGCCATTGCGCTTGGCGATCGTCTTGGTTTTCATCGAGTTCGATCCAGCACCGGGTTCGGTGATCGCGAAACAAAACTGTATATCGCCCTTGCAAGCTGCTGGAAGAAGTTCTTTCTTGTGGAATTCGGTTCCGTGTGTTGCCAGATGCGCCATCGACATTGTCGGCCCAACCACCATCATCAGTAGCGGGATGCCATGGTTGGCCGTGCCCTCCATGAACAGCGCCATTTCGGTCATGCCCAGTCCGGCACCACCGTATTCCTCGGGCACCATGATGCCCAGAAAGCCGTCATCGGCGATCCGTTGAAACATCTCTTTCGGGAATTCATGGCGGCGCGCGTGTTCCAGCCAATAGGTATTGTCGTAGTTTTGCGCCAGCTGACCTCCGTATTCATAAATTTGGCGCTGCTCGTCGTTCAGGTTGAAATCCATAGCTCAGAACCCCGGTCTATTGTTTGAAATCAGGCGTGCGACGGTTTTCGAAGGCGTCCAGCCCTTCGGCCACATCCGCACTGGGCAGGGCGCGCACCGCGGCGTCGCGTTCCAGCCGCATCTGCTGATCAATCGCCATATCCGCGCCTTCGCGCGCCAGCCGTTTCATTTCGGCTATGCCGGGACGCGACCGGGTTGCGATGGTCTGGCAATATTCCCGTGCCGATACGTACAGGTCGTCATTCGGCACGATGTAATTGACCAGGCCAGCCTCTTTGGCTTCATCCGCCTTCAGCCAGCGGGCCGAAAACATCAGGTCCAAGGCGCGGCGTTGCCCCATCAGCCGGGTCAGGCGTTGGCTGCCGCCCCAACCGGGGATCAGCCCGAATTGCGCGTGCTGGTCGCCGAACTGGGCGGTTTCAGCGGCAAAGCATATATCCGCCGCCAGCATCAGTTCGATTCCACCGGCAAGGCACAAACCCTGAACCGCGACGATGACGGGCAGGGGGCATTGTTCCAGCTTGCGCAGGTTGTTCATGCCAAAGCCGATGAAATGGTCCAGCGCGACTGGATCGTAAAGCTTTTCCTTGACCTCGGTCAGATCGGCGCCGGTGCAGAAATGCTTGCCCTGTGCGCGTATCAGAATGGCGCGCACGTCGCGGTTGGCCTCGAATTCGGCGCGAGCTGCGGCGATGCCTTCGTGCACCTCCAGCGACAGGCAGTTGAACTTTTCCGGACGGCTCAACTCGATGACGCCGACATTTCCATCTATACTGATGGTGACATGGGCACTCATTTCGCCACCCCCTTGGACTTGTTATCGTATTGCAGCGCGACCCGGCCGACCTTTTCACGAGCGATCACCAGTTTCTGGATCTGCGCGGTGCCGTCGCCAATCTGCAGGCCAAGCACGTCGTTGTAGCGCTGGTGATGCGGCAAGTCGGTGGTATAGCCATAATGCCCGTGCAGGATCAGGCATTGTTGGATGATCTCGCAGCAGGTCTTGGGAAGGTACCATTTGCACATCGCGGCTTCGGATGTGTGCGGCAGGTTCTGGTCGCGCAGGTTCAGCGTGTAATAGCAAAGCTGGCGCATCATCGTCAGCTGGGTTTCGGCTTCGGCCAGCGGAAAGCTGACGCCCTGATACTGCGCCAGCGGCGCACCAAAAGCCTGGCGTTCCTGCACATAAGCCCAGGTTTCATCAACCGAAGCCTGTGCTGCGCCCAGACATTCCAGCCCGATCAGCGCACGGCTGAAATCAAATCCGGCCATGATCGAGCCAAAGGCGCGGTCCTGTTCGGCCATCATGTTTTCGGCGGGTACTTGGACATCATCGAAAAACACCGATCCGCGCCCGACGGGCTTGGTTCCTATATCGTCGAAATGGGTGCGACTGACGCCCTTTTCGGTCAGGTCGACGAAAAAGGCGCTGACCCCCCTCGACCCGCCCTCGGGGTTGCTGGTGCGGGCGAAAACCACGGCTGCATCCGCCTGATCGGCAAAGCTCATCGAGGTCTTTTCACCATTCAGGCGCCAGCCGTTTCCGGATATTTCAGCCTTGAGTTGCAGGCTGGCCGCATCCGATCCTCCACGCGGTTCCGTCAGTCCCAACCCGATGACCGCATCACCTGAGATGACTTTCGGTACCCATTCCGCCGCGATCTCAGGCGAGGCGTGCTTGGCGACCATGCCGCCCATTAGTGACCCAAGAAGCTGAATGTAGCTGGCGTTGAAATCGGCATAGGCGATTTCTTCGACGATCAGGCCGGACGTGACCGAGCTTTCGCCAAGCCCGCCAAACTCCTCGGGCAGATCGGCACCGATCAACCCCAGCGCACCCATCTGTTTGATCAGCGCCCGGC
>DDNW01000093.1:0-349 GCA_002341345.1 Erythrobacter sp. UBA2510 | reverse complement strand
TCAGTCCGGCGGTGACGGAATCCAAGCCCAACCCGCCAAATTCCTCGGGCAGGTCAGGGGCAATCAGGCCAAGTGCGCCCATTTCACGGATCAGACCCCGGTCGAACGTATGGCCCGAGGCCCGCTTCTGATAGCCCGCGGCAAGTTTCTCACGTGCAAACCGTGCGGCGAGATCGCGAAAGGATTTCTGATCTTCTGTTGGCTGAAACTGCATTCCTGACTTTCCTCCCAAGGTGTCGGATTCTATCTTTGCAAGGAACCTAACAAATGTTAGAAAGTGAGACAAGCCGTAAAGGGAGATCGCCATGAAACCGAACCAAAAAGGAACGCGCGCGTTCAATAATTTACT
>DDNW01000109.1 GCA_002341345.1 Erythrobacter sp. UBA2510 | reverse complement strand
TCGAAAAGCTGCGTCGGGAAGCTGTGCATCAGGTAGTCCATGATGTTCTCCCTCGGCGTGAAGTCGACCTGCAGGTCGTCCCACTCGGAAGGCGGGATCTCCTCGAGGCGCCGTTCCATCACCGCCTCACTGGTCGAGACCACCTGGATGACCGCCGAGTGCCCTGCCGCCAGGTCTGCTTCGATTGAGCGGATCAGCGAGGGGCATTTCATGGCGGTGATGAGATGGTTGAAGAAACGCTGCTTGTTGCTCTCGAAGGCCGAGCGCGCGGCGGATTTCGCCTGGGCGTTCAAAGTGCCGGTATCAGAGGAAATACCCGAGGCTTGAAGCGCGGCCTCCAAGTTGTTGTGGATGATCTGATAGGCATCGGCGTAGCTGTCGTAGATCGCGACCTGGGCGGGTGTCAGCTCATGGACCAGCATCTCGTATTCGACCCCGGCATAGGAGAGCGACCGCGCCAGATAGAGCCCAAGCGCCTTCAGGTCGCGCGAGATCATCTCGATGGCGGCAATACCCCCAGCCTCCATCGCGGCGACAAACTCGGCCCGCGTCACGAAGGGGAAATCCCCGGTGCCCCAGAGACCGAGGCGGGAGGCATAGGCGAGATTGCCGACGACGGTTGCGCCTGTGGCCGAGACGTAGAGCACCCGCGCATCGGGCACGGCGTTTTGCAGCGCAAGACCAGCAAGACCCTGTTGGGACGCCTTCTTGTCGCCGCGGTCGGACTTTTCGCCGGCGGCATTCGCCATGGCGTGGCTTTCATCGAAAGCGATCACCCCGTCGAACCCTTCGCCGAGCCAGGACATCACTTGGTCGAGGCGGGCGGCTTTGCCCTCGCGTTCGGCCGAGCGCAGCGTGGCATAGGTGACGAAAAGGATGCCTTCGGGCAGGCGGATGTCGCCCCCTTGGCGGAATTTCGAGAGCGGCACGATATCGCTTTCACGCCCCCCGAGGGCAATCCAGTCGCGCCGCGCATCTTCGATGAGCTTATCGCTCTTTGAGACCCAGACCGCGCGGCGGCGCCCCTGCAGCCAATTGTCGAGGATGATGCCCGCGACCTGCCGCCCCTTGCCGCAACCGGTGCCATCGCCGAGGAACCAGCCCTTGCGCAGACGGAAAGCGCCTTCGTCGCCTTCTGCCGCCGCCATGAGCTGGCCCTCGATCTCCCCGCGTTTGAACCAACCCTTCAGATGCGTCTCGTGGGCATTGCCAGCATAGATGACACTTTCCAGCTGCGGCGCGGAAAGAAGACCGTCCGCCACAAGGCTCTTCGGCAGGATGGGACGATAGGTCGGCACGGGCGGCGGGACCGAGGCCATGGCGGCGGATTGGACAAGTGCTGTCGGATGTTCCGCCGCGCCGTCGATCCGGATCGCTTGCAGGTCATAGGCCTCGTAGACCGTGTCCTGAAGCGCGCCGTCAGGTTCGCTCCAGGCTTTCGGCAGGTAGTCGAGTGGGGCCGTCCCGATGTCATCGAAGGGATGTTTCGCGCGATCCGCGGCGAGGGCGCGGGTTTCCAGGCGGGCGGCATTGCGGAGGGCATGCAGGTTGGTGCGGGTCGGGCGGTTCGGCACCGATAGGGCCGCGCCAGTGGGGCAGGGCGGGGGGTTGCGGCGCGCGGGACAATGGGTGAGCACCGCGGAGAGAAGATCGGCCGTGGTCGCGCAGAGCGGATGATAGGCGGCCTCGATGTCGATAGGTGCGGTCCCTTGTTCGCACCCCACTCGCTTGTCGATCACCGTAAGCCGCGTGTCGATCGTGGTGCCGTGTCGCGCGAAGACCTTGCCGTCGATGGCGGCGGAAAACACCACGTCAGCGCTCTCGCCAATCCGCTGAAACGTCGGCTGGAAACTCTTGGTGGACGGGCGGAAACTCTCGCCGGTGATGACGACGAGGCGCCCGCCCGGCGCGAGGCGTGCCAGGGCGGACAGAACATGCTGGCTGGTTGCGTGCCGAAACCGGCCCTCGACATGGTTAGCAGCGGAGAAGGGCGGGTTCATCACGATGACATAGGGCGTGATCGACCGATCCAGCCGGTCGTCGATCGAGGCCGCGTCATAGCCGGAGACGATGGCCTCTGGGAACAGCAGTCCCAGCAGGGCGCGGCGGGTCTCGGCGAGTTCATTCAGCGCCAGGCGCATGCCCGAGACCCGTGCGAAGACCGCCAGCATGCCAGTGCCGGCCGAGGGTTCGAGCACCAGGTCGTCGGCTCGAAACCCCGCCGCCTGTGCAACAATGGCCGCAAGGGGCAGAGGGGTCGAGAATTGTTGCAGACGGATGCTGTCTTCGGAGCGCCGCGTGTGGGACGGGGCCAGTCCGGCGAGGCGCTCGATCATGGCGAGAAGGGCTTGCGGCGAGGCCGCCTGACGCTGCATCAGCGCGCCATAGCGCGAAAGCATCTGGATCTGGGCGATCTCGGCGGCTTCATAGGCGTCCTTCCAGACCCAGGCGCCGTTGGCGTCACTGGCGTCGAAAGCGTCCTCCATCGCGGCACGAAGAGTGGCAGCGTCGATGGGTTTGCCCGCCTCGAACATGGGGACGAGGGTTTTCGCAGCCTTCATCAGGCGTTGAGCAAAGCCTGCAGCCTTGGGCAGGGCTGGGGCTTCGGACTCGATCTCAAGCGGGGCGGAATGGGGGTGAGCGTTCATCGGCAATCTCCGGGGTTGAGGGTTGGCCCCGAGCCCGGCGCACTCTCTCACCCGGGAGGGGTCACCCCTCCCGCCCTG
>DDNW01000107.1:10115-10252 GCA_002341345.1 Erythrobacter sp. UBA2510 | reverse complement strand
CTGATGGAAATGAGCCGCCAGCGTCTGCGCACCGGTGTCCTCGAGGCGACGACACGCTCGTGCCCGCATTGCGATGGTACCGGTCTGGTTCGTACCGCCAGCTCTGCGGGCCTGTCGGCGCTGCGCCTGATCGAGGA
>DDNW01000107.1:9626-9923 GCA_002341345.1 Erythrobacter sp. UBA2510 | reverse complement strand
GCGCTGCGCCTGATCGAGGACGAAGCGGCCAAGGGCAAGGGTACCCTCATCACGCTGTACGCCTCGACCGAGGCAGCGGTGTATCTGCTCAACGCCAAGCGCGCCGACCTCTCCGAGATCGAGAGCCGCTATGGCGTGACGGTCGAAGTCCAGCCCGAAGGCGAGGACGAAGGTGCGAAGATGCGCGTCAGCTCGGCCGGCCCGCGTCCGACGCAGGCGCCCAGGTTCGAAGCCATCGTCGACGATGACGAGGACGAGGATCTGCCCGACGATCAGGACGAGGACGAGGACGAGGAC
>DDNW01000107.1:0-9481 GCA_002341345.1 Erythrobacter sp. UBA2510 | reverse complement strand
TCGCGCAAGAAGAAGCGTCGTCGTCGTGGCGGTCGCGGCCGCTCACGGCGACGTCAGGACGACGATAGCCAGAGCGAGGGCGACAACGATGCCGAGAACGCATCGGAAGATGCCTCCGACAGTGACAGCGACAGTTCCGAAGAACCGAGCGACGAGACGTCTGCCGACGAAGAGCCCAGAAAGCGCCGCCGCCGCGGCGGTCGCGGGCGCGGTCGCAAGCGGACGCAGGATGCCGATGGCAACGAGGAAGAAGCAGGCGAAGCGTCTGCTGAACAGCCCGCCGAAGCTACCCCCGAGGTGAAGGAAGAAGCCGCTGCTGAAACCGCCGAGGCGCAAGCACCTGCTGAGACTGCCGAGGAAGAGCCTGCCAAGGAAAAGCCCAAGCGCACCCGTCGTCGCAAGCCCAAGGCGGAAGCCGAGCCTGCTGCTGCAGAAGCTGCCGCTGAGGAACCGGCTGCCGAAGCGCCTGCTGCGGAGCCCCAAGCCGAGCCTGCACCTGCTGCCAATGACACCAGTCGCAAGGATGCGCAGCCATCAGCCGAAGGTGATGATGGTGGTGACAATGGTGACAATGCTGGCGAAGACGGCGAGCGACGTGGCGGCTGGTGGCAGCGCACCTTCGGGGCGTAACCTCCCGGAATATCTAACGGAAAAGCGACCGCCCCGGACTACGGAACGAAAGTTCTAGATTCCGGGCCGGCGCGCCGTGCCCCATTCCATCCATCCCGCCCAGCGCGGCGCATGATCGAAATAGGACTGCCCCAGCGGCTCGATCTCCAGCCCTGCGCGCAGAAAGGCGCTCCCAATCTCGCGGGTGAGATGGCAATTACCTGCAAGGCGCTTCCAGACAGGCTCGATCCGACGTTGCCAGCGGGCCGGACCCGGATCGGGCGCGCGGCCATGTTCGAGGTAGATCAGCCTGCCGCCCGGTCTGAGCACCCGGCGCAACTCGCGCACGGTTTGCGCCTGATCCTGCACGGAACACAGCGTAAAGGTGCACACGACGCTGTCGAAGCTACCATCCGCAAAGGGGATCGCTTCGCCCCGCCCTTCCCTGATCTCGGTCTCCCAGCCATTGGCGCGGGCTTGCTGCCGCGTTTTCTCCAGCAGGGCGATGTTCGGGTCGATCCCGGCGAACCCGGTCACGCGGCGTTTGTCGTAAAAGGCCTGGTTGAAGCCGCCACCACAGCCGATCTCGAACACACGGCCGCGTGCCAGCGGAACGACCTCGCGGCGCAACTCGCTGACGCCCGGGCAGCCGCAGCCCAAAGAAATGAGCCTCGGAAGGACGGTTTCGTCGTACCAGCTGGCCATTCCCATAAAGCGCGCTCCAACGACCTGTGACTCAGTGTAACGCGGATTTGCGGCATTCCTATGCCGGTCGAATGCTTGGGTGGAATTTATGCACCCGATGGCCAGCCCCCGCTATTCCGGGACAATATCACCTCGCCAGTCGAAGACCTTGCCGCTGTCATCGGGCCCCAGCCCAGCCAATACGCCCAGCAGATTGCCCGCTGCGTCCTCGGGCAGCGTCAACTGTCCGTCGGGCAGGCCCGACTGGAACGGGGCGCTGAGCGCGGTATCTACCGTGCCCGGATGAAGGCCGACGATGCTCGCCCGCTTATGCGTACGGCTCAACTCGATCGCCCAATTGCGGATCAGCATATTGAGGGCGGCCTTGCTCGCCCGGTAGGAGTGCCAACCGCCCAGGCGATTGTCGCCGATTGAACCGACCCGTGCCGAGAGCGCCGCAAAGGTGCTGGGGCGGTCACGCGGCAACAGTGGCAGTATATATTTGGCAATCAGCGCCGGGCCAATCGTGTTGAGCCGGAAGACCCGCTCCATCGCCGCCGGGTCGAGCTGTTTGAGGCTCCGCTCTGGACCAGTCCCGTCGGCCAGCGTCAAAACGCCGCTTGAGACAATGACCAGATCTGGAGGAGCGGATTTCCAGCCTGCTACAACTTCGGCAATGCTCGCCTCGTCCTCCAGATCGAAGCGGAAAGGCGTCGCGTTGACGCCATCCGGCACCGTGCCAGTGCGCGAACCGGCCAGCACTTCGCATCCCTGTGCGGCCAGATTCTTGGTCAGCGCCGCGCCGATACCGCCGCTTGCACCGAAAATTGCTGCCTTTTGCCATCTCATAAAGGGCATGTCGGCCCTGCACACGACCCGATCAAGTCATCCTGCCCCAAAAGGCACCCTTGCCCTCTTCGACCGAGCGGCTAAGGAGACCTGACGACAGGCAACGGACAGATACGCGAAATGGCCACTTTCACGCTTCCCAAGAACAGCAAGATCAATGCCAAGGGCCAGGTGCACACGGCAGAAGGGGCGACGCGCAAGCGCAGCTTCCGGATCTATCGCTGGGACCCGGATAGCGGCCAAAACCCGCGTTACGACACGTTCGAGATCGACCTCGACGCCTGCGGGCCGATGGTGCTGGACGCGCTGTTCAAGATCAAGAACGAGATCGACCCGACGCTGACCTTCCGCCGCTCCTGCCGCGAGGGCATCTGCGGTTCGTGCTCGATGAACATGAACGGCAAGAACGGCCTCGCCTGCACGACCGCGATCGAAGACCTGAAGGGCGATATCCGCATCACCCCCCTGCCGCATATGGATGTGGTCAAGGATCTGGTGCCCGACTTCACCCATTTCTATGCCCAGTACGCCTCGATCCGCCCGTGGCTGCAGGCCGTGACCCCGACCCCGTCGGGCAAGGAACGCCTGCAGAGCCCCGAACAGCGCGAGAAGCTGGACGGCCTTTACGAGTGCATCCTGTGCGCCTGCTGCTCGACTGCGTGCCCGTCCTACTGGTGGAATTCGGACAAGTTCCTCGGCCCGGCGATCCTGCTGCAGGCCTATCGCTGGCTGGCCGACAGCCGCGACGAGATGACCGGCGAACGGCTCGACGCGCTCGAGGACCCGTTCCGCCTCTATCGCTGTCACACGATCATGAACTGCGCCAATGTCTGCCCGAAAGGTCTCAGCCCGGCCAAGGCCATTGCCGAGATCAAGAAGATGGAAGCGGAGCGGCACGTCTGAGCGGACTGCTCGCACGTTACGAGCGGCTCGTCGCCGACGGGCAGCTGCGTCCGGATCCTGATCAGCGCCGTGCTGCCGAGTGCCTCGACAAGCTCGAACGCGAGCTGGAGGCTGACCAGCCCGGCGGCCTGCTCGGCCAGCTCTTCGTCCGCAAGCGGGTAAATCCGCGTGGCCTCTACATGTGGGGCGGCGTCGGACGCGGCAAATCGATGCTGATGGACCTGTTTCACGCCTCGCTCGACATTCCGGGCAAGCGGCGGGTCCATTTCCACGCCTTCATGCTCGAGGTCGATGCACTGATCCGCGAGGAACGCGCGAAGCAGGCGGGCGACCCCATTGCGCCGGTTGCGGCCCGCATCGCAAGTGATTTGCGCCTCCTCGCCTTTGACGAGATGGTCGTGACCAACACCGCCGATGCCGCGATCATGAGCCGGTTGTTCACGGCGCTGATGCGCGACGAGAACATCACCGTAGTCACCACCAGCAACCGTCCGCCCAGGGACCTGTACAAGGACGGGCTCAACCGCTCGCTCTTCCTGCCCTTCATCGACCTTGTCGAAGACGAAATGGACGTGCTCCCGCTCAACGGTCCGACCGATTACCGGCTCGACCGGCTGGGCGATATCGCGACGTGGCACGCCCCGCTGGGTGACAAGGCGACCGCGCAGGTGCGCGAGGCCTTTTTCCGCCTCACCGATTACGCGCCCGAGGATGCCGAACACGTTCCCAGCGCCGAACTGGACCTGGGCGGCGGGCGGACGATCCACGTGCCCAAGAGCCTCAAGGGCGTGGGCGTGTTCAGCTTCAAGCGGCTGTGCGGCGAGAACCGCGGGGCGGCGGACTATCTCGCGATCGCGCATGCCTATCACACCGTGATCGTGGTCGGCGTCCCCGCCATGTCGCCCGACAACCGCAACGAGGCGATCCGCTTCACCAAGCTGATCGACGCGCTCTACGAGCTTCGCGTGAAGCTGTTCGTCACCGCCAATGCTGCACCGGAAGACCTCTACCAGAAGGGTGACGGTGCCTTCGAGTTCGAGCGCACGGTCAGCCGCCTGAAAGAGATGCAGAGCGGGGATTACATGGCGCTCGGCCACGGCACCGCGGAAAATACAGAACGCTAGACCAGTATCTCGCGCGCTGGCCCCTGCCCCAGAAAGGCCGACGGGCTGGCACTGGCACCATAGGCACCGGTTGCGAAGATCGCCACGATATCGCCCACCTCGGCACGCGGCAGCATGACCTCATCGCCGAGCCGGTCGAGCGGGGTGCACAGGCACCCGACCACGGTCACCTCTTCCTCCGCCTCTGCGTCAAAGCGCGTCGCGATCGCGATCGGGTAATTGCGCCGCACCACGCTGCCGAAATTGCCCGACACGGCGAGCACGTGATGCATGCCGCCATCGGTGACGAGGAAGGTCGCGCCATGGCTCTCTTTCCGGTCGACCACACGCGACAGGTAAACCCCCGCCTCACCGACCAGATAGCGGCCAAGCTCGATGGCAAAATGCGTGTCTTTAAGCGCGTGGGGAAGATCGGCGAAGCGTTCGCCCAGTGCGATACCGATGCTGGCGATGTCGAGCGCCTCGTCCTTGGGAAAATAGGGTATGCCGAACCCACCGCCCATATTGAGATGCGGCAGGGGTGCGCCGATTTCGTCGGTCAGGAGCGCGGCCAGGGCCAGCGTGTTCGCCTGCGCCTCGATCAGTGCAGCGCTATCCAGCGACTGGCTCCCGGCAAAGATGTGCAGCCCGCGCCATTCGGCTCCGGAAGCGATGATCTCACGCGCGAGCGGCGCCACCAGTGCCTCGTCCATGCCGAAGGGCTTGGCCCCGCCGCCCATCTTCATGCCCGACCCGCGCAGCTCGAACGCCGGATTGACCCGGATCGCAAGGCGCGGGGTCGCACCGATCCGCTCGGCAATGGCGAGTACGCGCCGTGCCTCGGTCGGCGATTCGAGGTTGAGCGTCGCGCCAGCGGTGATCGCCGCCTCCAGCTCGGCATCGCGCTTGCCCGGTCCGGCAAAGCTGATCCTGTCCGCCGCCATGCCTGCGGCCAGCGCCATCTCCAGCTCGCCTGCCGAGGCGATATCGAAACCGTCCGCCAGTCCGGCCATCGTCCCCAGTAATGGGCCAAAGGGATTGGCCTTTACCGCATAGTGGATCGAAAGCTGTTCAGGCATAGCGGCGCGCAGATCCGCCATGCGCTTCTCCAGCAGCTCGCGCGCATAGACGAACAGCGGCGTACCGCCCGCTTCATTTGCAATGTCGCTGACCTTGCGCCCGCTTATAACGAGTTCGCCGTCGATTGCCTCGAAGCCGGGAGGGATGGGTCCGAAGGCCTTCATATGGCGGCCTCCGCAAGTTTTTTTCGGTCGATCTTGCCATTGGCGTTGAGCGGCATTGCCTCGACGAAAAAGATGACATCCGGCTGCATGAAGTTGGGCAGTTCGTGAAGCAGATAATTGCGTAGCTTGTCCTCTTCACCACTCCCACGGACCACGAGATGGATCGCCTGTCCGAGCCGCGCATCGGGAACGCCAAAAGCCACCGCTTCAACGGCCTCCCCACTGGCGAGCGCCGCATCCTCTATCTCGGCGGGGCTGATGCGGTTGCCCGCACTCTTGATCATGGCATCGCGCCGCCCGACGAAGTGCAGCAAGCCCTCTTCGTCGCGCACCACCCGGTCGCCCGACCAGACAGCGACGCCGCCATATTCGGAATGCGCAGGCGCAGGCTTGAACCGCTCCGCCGTACGCGCTTCATCCTGCCAATAGCCCTGCGCCACCAGCGGGCCGCAATGGACCAGTTCGCCCTCTTCGCCCGGAGCGGCCGGTTTGCCTGCCTCGTCCACCACCAGCACCTCGGCAAAAGGGATCGCGGTCCCCATAGAGGTCGGGTGGGTATCGATCAGTGCAGGGTCGAGGAAAGTCGAGCGGAAGGCCTCGGTCAGGCCATACATAGCGAAGAGCCGTGCGTGCGGGAACAGCCCGCGCAATTGGCGCACCAGCTTTTCGGTCAGCGCGCCCCCGCTATTGGTCAACCGCCGCAGGGGTGCGACCGCCTCGGTCGGCCAGTCATGCTCGACCAGCTGCACCCATAGCGGAGGCACAGCGGCGAGCGTCGTGATGCCATGGCGCGCGCAGGCCTTGATAACGTCACGCGGCTTCAGGTAGTCGAGCGGCACGACTGCGCCGCCAACGTACCAGCTGGAAAGCAGCTGGTTCTGCCCGTAATCGAACGACAGCGGCAGTACGGCGAGCGTCCGATCCTCAGGCTCCAGCCCGAGATAATGCGCCACACTGACCGCACCGAGCCACAGGTTCGCATGGCTCAGCATCACCCCCTTGGGCCTGCCGGTCGAACCCGAGGTGTAGAGGATCGCAGCCAGCGTATCGGGATCTGCCTCCGAGGGCCCGAGCGATTCCCCGGCACTTTCTGCCGCTGCCCATGCTTCGTCCTCGGCGATGGTGCGGCATCCTGCCCGGACGTCGCCCTCCTCCAGCGTCTTCAACCGTGCGGCATTGGCGATCAGCAGCATCGCGCCGCTATCGGCGAGGATATGGGCGACTTGCGCATGCTTGAGCAGCGGATTGACAGGAACATGCACCAGCCCCGCGCGCGGTGCCGCGAGCGGTAGCAGGCAGGTCAGTTCGCCCTTGGCCGCCCAGCTTGCCACGCGAGCACCCTCGGGCAGGTCCAACGAGGCGAGCCAGCCCGCCAGCAAAGCCACCCGGTCGCGCAGACCGCCCCAGTTGAGCACCTGCCCGCGCAGCACCAGCGCATCGTCATCGTCGCGCCCGCGCAGGGCGAGGTGGTCAAGCGGGCGGGGCTGCGGATCGGGCTTAGCACTCATCACGCGGCAGCTTCACGCGATAGCTCGCTGTTTTGCAAGGGCGCCGTAGCGGGACAGGCTACCCGCTCGGCTTGTGCATAAGTGCTCCGGAGGCTAAGGGCGGGCAAAAATGGGGGTCCAATGGCAAGCAACCTTCCGACCGTGCGCGAAAATGACGGCGAGATCGACCTGGTGTTGCGGCAGACGCTGCAGGATGTTCTCGGCCTCGAAGCAGAGCGCGTGGCCGCTTTCAACGCCGATACCGGCCTGTTCGGCGACCTGCCCGAACTCGATTCGATGGGCGTCGCCAATCTGCTGACCGAAATCGAGGACCGACTCGACATCGTCATCGATGACGAGGATGTCGATGGCGAGATGCTGGAAACCTATGGTGCGCTGTACGCATTTCTCGTTGCCAAGCGCGGCGAGGCGTTGGACGATCCGTCACAGGAATGAGGCGTAAGCCGCCGGAATCGCGTCGATAAGATCGCTGGCGGAGAACACGGGCCCTGCCAAGCGTGCGGCCTCGGCATGCAGCGCGCAACCTTCAGTGGCTCCTTTCAGCGGATTCTCTCCGGTTGCTAGCCGGCTCGCGATCAATCCGGCCAGCACATCGCCCGTTCCGGCCGTGCTCAGCCATGTTGAGGCAGGCGGTGCAATCACGACGCCTTCGAACGGATCGACGATTATAGTGTCCGCTCCCTTGGCAACAATCGTCGCACGGGTCGCCGCAGCCAGCGCAATCGCCCGCTCGCGTTTCGTGCCAGCAGCAATGCCGAAAACCTCGCATAGCCGCTTCAATTCACCCTCATGCGGAGTGAGAAGGAGCTCGCCCGTTCGGTCCGCCAGCATCTCCGGTTCGAGCAGCATCAGCGCATCGCCATCAAGTACGAGATTTCGCTCGAAGTTGACGGCTGCGATCAGGTACGCGCAAGCACTATTGCTGCGCCCAAGGCCCGGCCCGATCAGGAGCGCGGCAAGGCGAACGTCCCCCAGCGCTTCATCGAGCGCACCGCTCACGAGCACCAGATCGTCAGCGACGGGGAGACCATCATTGGTGATCAGCTTCACATAGCCCGCTCCGCCATGCTGCGCGGCCCGCGCCGCAAGCCTTGCCGCACCGGGCATTTCGCCGCCGATAACGCCCAGCAAGCCACGCGTATATTTATGCGCATTCATGGCCGGTGACGAGAGGCCGAGTCGCTCCGCCAGATGAGCGGCGGCCGGAACCTGGGCCACGCCGATATCGAACAGCCGTTTTTCGCACATCAGCGCCATGCCGGGCATTGTCCAGTGCGCGTATTTCCACGCCCCCAGCGCAATCACCAGGTCGTAGACAGGCAGGTTTGCGTTGAGCAACTCGCCGCTGTCGCTCTCGACCCCACTGGGAAGATCGACTGCCACGCGCAAATCGTGGCTCGCGGCGAGGTGCAGCAGCAGTGTCTCCAGTTCGGACGAGAGGCCGCGCGTCAGTCCGCTGCCGAAGAGGCAATCGACGAACACCGCACCGTGCGCGTCTTCTACAGGCGTTCCGCCCCATTTCGCCCGCGCGGTCCTGGCCGCATCGGTCGCGGGTTCAAGCGGCGCAATCACCTGCACAGGAACACCACGTTCCGACAATACCCGCGCGATCACATAGCCGTCGCCGCCATTGTTGCCGGGGCCGCACAGCACGGTGACGGGGCGTCCTGCGGCCATGCGGAAGACATAATCTGCCGCCCCCGCCCCCGCGCGCTCCATCAGGCTCTCGACACTCTCGCCTTGGCCGTCTTTGGCGTCGATCAACGCCTGCTCGGCAGCGCGCATCTGATCGACGGTCAGGATCTGGCGCAGCGACATGACCTCGCCGCCCTCAGGAGCCTTTCTGGACCTGCGTCACGTCGCGGATTGCCCCGCGCGCGGCGCTGGTGGTCATCGCGGCATAGGCCTGCAGCGCTGCCGTTACCTTGCGCGGACGAGGCGCGGCAGGCTTCCACGCCGCATCGCCCTTTGCCTCCATCGCGGTTCGGCGCGCGGCCAGCACCTCGTCGGACACGGCCAGATTGATCGTGCGATTGGGGATATCGATCTCGATCGTGTCGCCCGTCTCGACCAGCGCGATCGTGCCGCCCTCCGCCGCCTCGGGCGAGACATGGCCGATTGACAGGCCAGAGGTACCGCCGGAAAAGCGCCCGTCGGTCAGCAGCGCGCATTGCGTCCCCAGTCCCTTCGATTTGAGATAGCTGGTCGGATAGAGCATTTCCTGCATACCCGGACCACCTTTGGGGCCTTCGTAACGGATGACAACAACGTCGCCTTCCTTGACCTCACCACCAAGAACCTTGGCGACGGCTTCATCCTGACTTTCGCAGATCACGGCCGGGCCGGTGAATTTCAGAATGCTTTCATCCACGCCACCAGTCTTAACGACGCAACCATTGACCGCCATATTGCCAAACAGAACGGCCAGCCCACCATCCTGACTGTAGGCGTGCTCAACGTCACGAATGCAACCTTCTTTTTCATCAAGGTCCAAGTCATCCCAATAACGTTCCTGGCTGAACGCTGTCTGAGACGGCACGCCACCGGGCATAGCACGGAAGAACTTGTGAACGGCGTCATT
>DDNW01000161.1:8131-14224 GCA_002341345.1 Erythrobacter sp. UBA2510 | reverse complement strand
CCGTGGTGCGCAACTATCTGGATATCCTGCTCGGCCTGCCATGGGGCAAGAAGAGCCGCCTCAAGAAGGACATCGGCAAGGCGCAGGCCGTGCTGGATGAGGATCATTACGCGCTCGACAAGGTCAAGGACCGGATCATCGAGTACCTCGCCGTGCAGGCCCGCACCAACAAGCTGAAGGGGCCGATCCTGTGCCTCGTCGGCCCGCCGGGCGTCGGCAAGACCAGCCTCGGCAAGTCGATCGCCAAGGCGACCGGGCGCGAGTTCATCCGCCAGTCGCTGGGCGGTGTGCGCGACGAGGCCGAGATCCGCGGCCACCGGCGCACCTATATCGGCTCGCTGCCGGGCAAGATCGTGCAGAACCTGCGCAAGGCAGGGACCTCGAACCCGCTGTTCCTGCTCGACGAGATCGACAAGCTGGGCCAGGATTTCCGCGGCGATCCGGCCTCGGCACTGCTGGAGGTGCTCGATCCCGAGCAGAATGCCAAGTTCCAGGACCATTATCTCGAACTCGATATCGACCTGTCGGACATCATGTTCGTGTGCACCGCGAACAGCCTCAACCTGCCGCAGCCGCTGCTCGACCGGATGGAGATCATCCGGCTCGAAGGCTATACCGAGGACGAGAAGGTCGAGATTGCCCAGCGCCATTTGCTCGACAAGCAGGTCGAGGCGCATGGCCTGAAGAAGGGCGAGTTCGAACTGACCGAAGAGGGGCTGCGCGACCTGATCCGGTACTATACCCGCGAGGCGGGCGTGCGTACGCTGGAGCGCGAGATCGCGCGGCTGGCGCGCAAGTCCTTGCGCAAGATTCTCGAGGGCGAAGCGACCAGCATCACGATCACGCCCGACAACCTCGCCGACTTCGCCGGGGTACGCAAGTTCAAGCATGGCGTGTCCGAGAAGGAGCCGCAGATCGGCGCAGTGACGGGCCTTGCCTGGACCTCCGTCGGCGGCGAGCTGCTGACCATCGAAAGCGTCACCACGCCGGGCAAGGGCGAGATCAAGTCAACCGGCAAGCTGGGCGACGTGATGAACGAATCGATCCAGACCGCTTTCAGCTTCGTGAAGGCGCGCGCGCCTGCCTATGGCATCAAGCCGAGCATCTTTGCGCGCAAGAATATCCATATCCACCTGCCCGAAGGCGCGGTGCCCAAGGATGGGCCCTCTGCCGGTATCGGCATGGTCACCTCGATCGTCTCGACGCTGACCGGCATCACCATCCGGCCCGACGTAGCGATGACCGGTGAGGTCACGCTGCGCGGGCGCGTGCTGCCGATCGGCGGGCTCAAGGAGAAGCTGCTAGCGGCGCTGCGCGGCGGGATCACCACCGTGCTGATCCCGGAAGAGAACGAGAAGGACCTCGCCGAGATTCCCGACAATGTGAAGGAAGGGCTGACAATCGTGCCCGTCTCGCATGTCGATCAGGTACTCGAATGCGCGCTGACGGCTCTGCCGGCACCGATCGAATGGACCGAGGCGGACGACCTCGCCAGTCAGCCGCACCCCTCGGAGTCCGGGCAGCCGCCGTCGACGACGGCGCACTGATCTTGCGCAGCCCTGAAAACACGCGAATTTTTGCTGCACTGCAGCGAATCGCGAGTGTGGATGTCACCGAGCGGTGACTAGTCGGACGCGCTCTAAGCCCTGACAGGCGCTGATTTGCCGCCTGAAGCACAGTATATCGCCTTATTGCGGCCATTTGGGCGGCTTTGGCTTTGACACTCAGGCGAAAAGCGGTTCAAGTCCCGCGCATCGCGAGGCGATTTCCAGATCATGTCTCATTTCCAAATGAGGGGGTTTTTCCAGAAAATGAACAAGAACGAGTTGATCGGCGCGGTAGCCGATAACAGCGGCCTTTCGCGCAGCGACGCGACCAAGGCGGTCGAAAGCGTTTTCGATACCATCACCGGTGTACTGTCGAAGGGCGACGAAGTGCGTCTGGTCGGCTTCGGCACCTTTTCCGTTGCGCGCCGCAAGGCATCTACGGGCCGCAACCCGCGCACCGGTGAACCGATGACGATCAAGGCATCGACCCAGCCGAAATTCAAGGCCGGCAAGGGGCTGAAGGACGCGGTAAACTGATCAGTTTCACTGACCGCCGATCATGGCGCTGTCAGGTGAAGGGGCCGCTCAGTTGGGGGCGGCCTTTTCTTTTGGAGCCTGGTAGCCGCTCAATCGGCCAGTTTCAGGAGCGCGGTCGGCGCAACCGCCGTGGCTGGCTCGATGCTCCATTCAAGCACCTGCAGGCCGGCATCCTTGCGCGGCCCTTCATCGGTGTTGTTGGTGAGGATCGCAGCATCGGTGATAATGCGGAAGGTACCACGCATCGGCGGCATGTCGGGCAGGCCTGACGCAGAGCTGTTCGCCTCGCCACCCTCGCTCGCGTCGCCTGCTTCGCCGCCACCGAACATCCCGGCCATGCCGCCCATCATCGCCTGAAACGGATTGCCGCCCTGCGCCGCAAAGCCCGGCGCGGCGATCTTGACGCGGCCCTCGTCGCGCAAGTTCACTGCCACGAAGGCGCTGCCCATCGTCTGGTCCTCCAGCACGGGGAACGCGAAGTCGTGGCTGATCGTGCTGGTAATGGCGAAATCGACATCGAACAGGCCATCGCCGAGATAGGTCACGGAGTTCCACCCGGCCTGTCGCTCCAGCGCGTCGGCGATCTTTTCGGCGGCCTCGGGATCGTCGGGGTCCATCCCGCCCATCATCATGGCCATCATCCTGGCTTCTTGCGCCTTCTCCGCCTTGCGCGCCTCCAACTCTTCGGCGGTGCAGGCGCGTTCCTCGTAAGTCTCGTCGTCCACGCACGGCTTGTTTGCCTCTTCGGCGGCGGCCATTTCGGCAAAATCCGACAGGCCCGCCATGAAGATCTCACCGTCATAGGCGAAGCTGAAGCGCCCGTCGCTGCGGATATCGAGCGTCGAATCGAACGTGCCTGGCGTCATGAAGCAGCCGGACAGCGTGAGCGAGCTGGCCACGAGCAGGGCGGGGGCGAACAGGCGGCGGGAAAAAGCGAGGGTCATCGTGCTTGTCCTTTCGGCTCAATCGGCCTGTTTCAATCCACTGGCGGCCTGGTGGCTATGGCATACAGCGCGATTGCCGTAGCATTGGAAACGTTGAGGCTTTCCATCGCCTCGCTGATCGGCAGACGGGCGAGGGCATCGCAATGCGCCTCGATATTATGGCGCATGCCTTCACCTTCGGCCCCCAGCACCAGCGCGACAGGGCCAGCGGGCAGCGCCTCGGCAAAGGTCGCTTCGGCCTCACCGGTCAAGCCGATCCGCCAGTAACCGGCCTCGGCCAGATCGTCGAGCGCGCGGGCAAGGTTGACCACGCGGACCCACGGCACGATCTCCAGCGCGCCCGAGGCGGCCTTGGCCAGCGCGCCGCCTTCGGGCGGTGCGTGGCGATCCTGGGTGACGATTGCCGCGGCGTTGAAGGCGGCGGCCGAGCGCAGGATCGCACCGACATTATGCGGGTCGGTCACCTGGTCGAGCACGATGATCGGGCGGTCCGCCTGCGGAGCGGGCAGGTCCGTCAGGTGCAGATCCTCCAGCGGATCGCATTCGAGCACGAGGCCCTGGTGCGGCGCGTCGCGCGCCACGAGCCGGGCGAGATCGTCGGGCCCTGCCATCTCGCGCGGGAAATCGGGCGGCAATTCGCCGTCGAGCGATTCCAGCCCCTCGGGCGTGGCCCATAATTTGTGGTGCACGCGCTCCGGGTTGAGCAGCGCAGCCTCGACCGCGTGCCGTCCCCACAGCCGTACATGGCCGCGCGATGCCCGGCCCGATCCGCGCCCGCCCTGCATGCGTCCCGCACGCCCGCGTAGATTTCGTTTTTCGCCCCGCTTGGCCATTCCCAATTCCTTAGCTGACACCGCCCCTGCCAGCACGCCCATTGACAGGCAAGCACGGCTTCGCCATTGGGGCGCCTCTCGGCTGGGTGCCCCCTCTTGGCGGGCGCAAAAGGCTGGGCCTTTGTGCCCAGATTTCCGGCATCCGGTGGACAGGTGGCCGAGTGGTTAAAGGCAGCAGACTGTAAATCTGCCCGCGCAAGCGTACGCTGGTTCGAATCCAGCCCTGTCCACCACCGCCCTTTCTCAGAACATCCCCGAAAAACCCTAGAAATCGCAGAAAACCAAGGGTATTATCGCCCTCACTGTCCGCATTTGACCGCTGCAATTTGCCTGCAACCGGAACCAAGTGTGGGGGTAATGTGGGGGTAAAGTGGCTTACCCCCACACTTTGGTTTCGCAACTCGGTCCCGAAAAGTGTGGGGGTAGAGCAATGGGCAAGCTCACGGCGGTGGCGGTCAAGGCAGCCTTGGCGAATCCGGGCACCTATCAGGACGGTGACGGATTATTCCTGAAAGTGGACAAACGCGGGGGTGCCTATTGGAATTTGCGACTCCAGCAGGATGGCAAGCGACGGGATATCGGTGTGGGCAGCGCGAAGCTGGTTACGCTTGCTGAAGCGCGCGCCAAGGCGGCGGAGCTGCGAAAAGCCGTAAAGGTTGAGAAGCGCGATGTGCTGACCGAGCGCAAGGACGAGGAAGCTGCCAAGGTCACCTTCCGCGAAGCTGCCACCCAATATCATTCCGAGAACGAGGCAGGTTGGAAAAGCGATGTGTACGGTCGTCAATGGCTCGCCAGTCTGGAGAACTACGCCTTCCCGAAACTGGGCGACATGACGACCGGCGGAATCACCGCTGCCGACATTATCGGGGTGCTCACCCCGATTTGGCAGGAAATCCCCGAAACAGCCCGTCAGGTTCGTAACCGGATTTGCGCTGTCCTCGACTACTCCCACGCAAAGGGCTGGCGCTCTACAGAAGCTCCATCGGGCAATAGTAGCCTGAAAGCGGGGCGAGGGTTGCCGCGACAGGTCAAGAAACCTGCAAACCGCAAGGCGATGCCATACGTCGCCGTTCCTCCGTTCCTGACCGCGTTGCGTCGCAAACCATCCTATTCGCGTTTGGCGCTCGACCTGCTCATTCTGACCGGCGTTCGCTCGCAGGAAGTGCGGCTCGCGAAGTGGGATGAATTCGATCTGGACCAACGCCTTTGGACAATTCCAGCCGAACACATGAAGCGCAGCAGGGCGCACATCGTGCCGCTGTCAGAAGCGGCGATGGCGGTTCTTGTGAAAGCGGACGCGATGCGGCTTGAGGGTGCCGAAGTCGTATTCCCTGGCATGATCGGTAAGGCGATGTCCAACATGACGCTACTCAAGGTCATGCGCGATATGCAGGAGCCTTTCCACGTCCACGGTTTCCGCTCCAGCTTTACCGACTGGGCGGCGAACGAAGGCTTCCCCAACGCAGTTGTCGAAGCGGCACTAGCGCACAAGACGCCGGATGCTGTGCAGGCCGCGTATCGGCGAACGACCTATCTCGGCACGCCCGAGAATCCAGGTGCGAGAGTGAAGCTGATGGATGCGTGGGGAGAATACTGTTCTGGTGCCCATGCTTAAGCCGGTATGCCCAAAATTGATCCTCCACCTAGGTGACATTGTAGATATCGCATCTTAAGCCACTTGCAGCTTTGATTTGAATCGGAAGGGTTTAGTTTTGTTCAGAAAATTGTTTGGCGGAGGCGCGCCTCAATCGCCCGCGTACGAAGCCGGTCAGCACCTTTTCGAGCAGGGTATGAGAGCGGCCAGCGAGTATCGTACCGCCGACGCGATAGCGCTCTACACGAGGTCGATTGAAGCAAACCCGAATCCTGCACCGCTCATCAACCGAGCGAAGTTGTATCGCTGGCGACTGATGTTCGAAGACGCGATCACCGATCTAGAAACTGCTGTGAAGCTCGATAAGCAACAAGGCAACGAATTTGCTGCTCCGTTAGCGCAGGAACTGCGCGAATGTAGGATTCTTGCTGAAAACCGATTTAATGGAAAGCGACCGCTTTTCATCGCGGATCTCAATGACAAAGGCTTCGATCATGTTGCGGGCCGAATTGCGGACTCAATCTTTCAAGGCAACGGCCAACTTCTAGCGTATCACATGGTGAATGAAGTCGATAACGCGAAAAAGTTCGAAAATCTGTCTGATTTCCCTTCAGTGAAAACGCTTCTAAACAATTGGA
>DDNW01000161.1:0-8029 GCA_002341345.1 Erythrobacter sp. UBA2510 | reverse complement strand
TTGGATGAAAGATCAAAGTGTCATAGATCAAGCTCTGGCTGACCAACGCATCCACGCCGAATACGAACCAAAGCGCGGCATCTTCGAAGCGATGGTTTGCGTATATGACTACCCCGACATGGCAAAACTGCGTGATACGATCGTGCGAAAGATATGGTGCTTGTTAAACCCGCCAAGCCAAATGCAAGCGATTTGGGAAGCGAGTCTTCGTGAGCCAGTTCAGTAAATGATCCCGCGATAACGAATCGAGCGCAAATGGGCTGTAGGGCCAAGAGAGTATAGTATTCGGCGATTGCGATAGCGCCCTACGGTGCCACTTGGATCGCACAACTGACCGAATGCCCCACTTCTCGCGCCCGCTCCTTGCACAGTTCCAGCGCCTCGCGGTTTGCACTCAGTATGCCCTGCGCCTCTGCCAGTTCTTCCCAAGCTTCGGGGTTATGTGATCGGATCAGTCGAATGCCAGCCTCCACGATGGACGGCTCACCAACGGCCTTGCGGGCCATCCGTTCTGGCCAATGCCAGCTTTCGGGCATGGCGCGGGCGATGGTGCCAGGGAGGATCGACCACAGTAGGATACCAACAGCCAACCCCAAGCCTGCAAAGTGCCAGGTCTGACGCTTCTGCTCGGCCTCGGTGCGGACTCGCCCGACAATTGCGGTGAGCCGACCGGTTGCAAGGTCCAAGTCTTTGCGTCCGTGCCGGAACAGGTCGCTGCTGTCGCGCAGCATTTCGAGCGAGGCACGTTTGATCTGAACTGCTATGTCTTCCGGTGTAAGTTCGATGGCAGGCTTGCCACCGATGGCTGCCAGCCTGTCGGACACCTGCTCTAGCTGGCTGGTCATCTTGCTTAGCGTGGCGGTGTAATCCGGGATCACGATGTCGGCTCGTTCCCTGGCCATGTTCTGGACAGTATGGCGCACCATCGCCATTTCGCCTTCGAGACGGGCGAAGGCCTCCGCTGCCGGATCGGCTTCTGTCACGGCCTCCGGTTCTGGTACCAACGCTGGCGGTTCCTCGACTTCGAGGTCCAGTTGCACTTCTTCGATGTGTTCGTCTTCCATGTCGTTTCTCCTAAATGCTCATGTCGAAAGCGCGGGTGCGCTCGCGGGTGAGGGTTGCGGTGAGTTCATTGGCGATGCTGCGTTCGGGCTTTGGATCGATGCCAAGTTCGCGGGCCTTGCCGCGCAACAGGCCTTCGACCTGCGGATCGCGTTCCAGCCCCTTCGCCAGCTCGTTCTGCTTCGCGGACACGCGGGCCGCGCCTGCGCGGTCACCCTGCTGCTCAAGCTGCTTGCGTGCGGCGCTCAGCCCCTGCCAGTCGCTGACAAAGCGCTCGGATCGCAGCGCCGGATCGGCCCGCACATCGGCCTCTTGCCTCATGGCGCGCATGGTTTCCTTGCTACGCCCGCCAGCGGCCTCTGCGATCAGCTCAGGATGCCGTTCCAGCGCCTTAGCGAGGTCGGCGGCGGCATGGGGTCGGATCGCGTCGAGGGTCTTTCCTGCTTTCTCCAGCGCATCCTTCTGGTGCGGGAGGGCGGGCAAGCCCTGGGCCTGCATCGTTCCGATATCGCCCACTGCGCGGGCAAAGCTTTCGACCGCGCGGCGCTGGTCGTTCTGCGTGTTCGTCTGCACCGGAAGCGGCTCAAGCTGGCGGGCCTGTGGTCGGAAGTTCCCGAAGATCGATTTCGCCTTCTCGGGCATCTGCCGAACCATCTTGCTGATCCGCTCGCGGAAGCTGATGCCGCGCAGTTCAGCGAAAGCCTGCTCGGGCTTGTAATCGCCTGCCATGTCCTTCCCTCGCTCCCGGCTGAGCGTGCGGACAAGTTTCGACTGATTGGCAAAGTCATCGCGCCCGTAATGCAGCGCCAGCCCATCGCGATGGCGTGACATGGCGACATAGGCGGAATGGCTGTCCATGCCCGGTGTGGCGAGCACATGGGCGCGGTCCACGGTCATCCCCTGCGCCTTATGGATCGTGGCCGCGTAGCCATGATCGATGTGGGCGTAGTCCTTGGTGTCGAACGTGACCTCGCGTCCGTCGTCGGTGCGCACCGCCATGCGCTGGGCGCTGGCCAAACGGACTGTTCCCAGAGTCCCGTTCTTCACCCCAAGCCCGCGCTCGTTGCGCAGGAAGATAATTCGATCGCCGCTGGCGAACTGCCGCTCGCCGCGTGCCGCCTTGATCGTGGCATCCGCGCTCAAAGCGTCAGCCTCGCGCATCTTCCCGCGTGCCATCTGGTTCAGCTCGCGGACCTCGTCATTGGTGTGGGTGAGGATGATCTGGCTGTCGACAGAGCGTGCCATCCGTTCCTGATCCCAGCGCTCGATCAGCTCTTTCCGCGCCACCTCGCGGGTGTCGGCGGCATGGACCATGCCCTGATCTTGATAGCTGCGGATCGCTTCGCCGGTGCGGCATGTGGCGAGATGCCGGGTCGCGTCCTGCTGCCATGCTGATAGTTGGCGGCGAACCTCGCTGATTTCGACCCCGCCGTGGCGTTCGTGGATCGCCCGAAAGGCCGCGCCTGCTTCGATGGCCTGAAGCTGCTGCTGGTCGCCGACCAGAACGACCTTCGCACCGGCCTTCGCGGCATGGGAGAGCACGCGCTCCATCTGGCGCGTGCCGACCATGCCCGCCTCGTCGATGACGAGCACATCCCTGGCAGTGAGCTGCTCGCGTCCCTTGCTCCATTGGTGCTCAAGGCTGGCGATGGTGCGCGCTGTGATGCCGGAGCCGTTCTCAAGCCCCTCGGCGGCGATGCCAGATAGGGCTGCACCGCGCACATTGTAGCCCGCGCTTTCCCATGCCTCGCGTGCCACGCCTAGCATCGCGCTTTTGCCGGTTCCGGCATAGCCAACGACCACCGCAAGGCCCTTGCGATTGGTAACGTGCTCGAAGGCGGATTTCTGCTCGCCGGAAAGAACCAAACCGCGCTTCGCCGCGCTGGAAAACGCTGCATTGCGCTGGACATCATTGACGCTGTGTTTGGCACGCTGCACCATCGTGTCGGCGGCATGATGCAGCCGCTGTTCGGTCTCGATCATCGCGCGAGACGTGAAGCGGTCCTGCTCGCGTCCGTCCTTCCCAAGCGCAATCAGGTCGGGCGACGCGCGCACGGCGTTGTAGGCCGCATCGAACTGCTCCTTGCCGTCGCTATGCCGGTGTACGAAGGCGGCAAGATCGCGCTTGGTGAACGTCGCCTGCTGGTGCGTAATGGCATCCAGTGCCAGCGCGGGATTGGCGATGATGCGCTCGCCATTGCGCTGGGCGATGGCTCGGTGTTCTTCGATCCGTTCTGCTTCCAGTCCGCGTCCGCCAATGCGCGAGGCAGCAGGACCGATCTTGTCCTGTGGTTCCAGCCCAATCCCCTGCGCCTCCAGGCTGCGGTGATCGATCCGCGCGTCGATGTCGCGTTCTGCCAGGGCGCGGTTGACGTGATCGGCCCAGCGCTCGCGCCATTGCTCAATGAGCGCGGTCTTGTTCCACTCGCGGACCTTTGCGCCAAAGCCGTCCCTGGTTACTTCGCGCATGGTGAGCATGACATGCGCATGCGGCTTGGCCTTGCCGTCCTCGCCAATATCCCAATGCACATTGAGATCGGCGATCATGCCTTTTTCGACGAACTCGGCTTTCACGAACTCGCGCGCCAGCTTGATGTTGTCCTTCTTGGTCAGCTCGCGGGGCAGGGCGAACTCGACCTCGCGGGCGAGCTGGGCGTCCTTGCGCTTCTCGGCGGCCTCGACCGCGTTCCAAAGCGTGGCCCGGTCGGCGAAGGCTTCGGGCGCGCCTTTGGGCAGCATTACTTCGGAGTGAAGGACGCCCGCCTTGTTGGTGAAATCATGGGTTCTGTCGATGCGTTCATCGTGCAGCTGTTCGCCTGCACGATAAGCCGCTGCCGCAACGGCACTGCGTCCGCTCGACCTTCCGATGACCTTTGCGCTGAAGTGAAAGATTGCCATGTCGGCAATCCAGTTACACTCCAAACGCCACGTCGGCACGACGTATAAGCGCGCCCTCTCATGATAAAATCCTGATCGGGACTAGGCGGTATCACACTGTCCCGGCGACCTTACTGCATTGGATTACAAGCACGATTATCATCGCTCCATCACACCAACGATGGAGACTTACCATGCGCAAACCCCGCGATTTTGATTCGGAACTCAAGGCACTTGCCGACAAGGCGAAGCAGTTGAAGGAACGCCGCGTGCGCGACCTTGGTGCGCTGGTCACGGCAACCGGGGCCGACGCGCTCGATGCCGATGTCCTGGCTGGCGTACTTCTCGACGCTGCCACCAACACAAACAAGGCAATCGGGGAGGGGTGGCGCAAGCGCGGTGCGGCCTTCTTTCAGGGCAAGTCACGCGACACTTCGGGCGGACCTCGTCAGCAGCCGGAAGGCACTCTACCGCTTGACGGCGGCGCTGCATCGGCTTGAGGCAGCAAAGGCACGAACCGACATGCGCGAATGGCAAGTGAAACGCCGCGAACGGACAAGGCAACTGATCGAACTGGGCGGCCTGGTTGCAAAGGCCGATCTGATTGAACTGACCGACGATGATCGTGCCGCGCTCTACGGCGCATTCCTGACCGTTGCTGCCAAGCTGCGCGGTATTGACGGAGCGCAGGCGCTGGTGCTGTTCAGGCGCAAGGGCAAGCGGGCGTTTGAGGCGGACAATAGCACCGAATAGCTCAAACGAGATCGCCCGCCGTGCCTTCAGTTCGAAGCTGCGTCTTGACGTCAGCTCTTTGTTGAAGTGTTGGGCCGTGCCCACTAAAATAAAAGAAATCTATTCGCGAATACTTGTCTCTGGCGGGTTGAGCACCCCTTCGAAGCGGTCGATACCCTCGACTTGGCCGGGAGCATAGTATCGCAGTATCTCTACGGCCTCCTTGCAGGCCGTCTCGATGTCGGCACTTAGGGGGCTCTCCGTCCACATCTTCCCACCGTGGCTCATGTCTTGGATTAGCACGCTCCGCACCTGAACTCCGTGCTGAGAGTTGACCTCGTTCAAGAACGCTTGGAGGTCCGCCTTCTTGGGATAAGCGAAGCGCCAGATGCCCTCCAGCACCGACCGGACGGCGTTAGGCGTTGAAGGGTTCGGCGCCGCCTTGGAGGTCGCTACTTCGATGATGTGTTGCAGATGGAATACGTGCGGTGCGACGAAGTCCTTCTGATGGACGACCTCGTGCTTGTGCCCGCGCTACACCAACTGGAACAGAGCGCTCTTCTGCACCACGTTGTTGTTTAGAACGACGTTGTAGAAGAAGTCATGGTGCGTGAGGATCAGCAGCTTGGGTCGGACGGTGCCGTTCGTGTTGATCCTTATGTCTCCGCCGTCGATGCGAAGGGTTTTGAGTATCTGGCAGATGCAGTAGACGTAGTCGAACGAGACGGACGAAACGGGGTCGTCGACGATCAGGTAGAGCTTGCGGTAGTCGCCCACCTCGTCGATCTTCAGGTGCGACTGCGCTACGTAGTAGCAGAACGCGAGGACGGTCTTTTCGCCGTCGCTCAGGGTTCGGTCGCTGCCCCGCACCATGTCCTTCTTGTCGCGCTTCACGCTGAAGTTTTCCCGATCGAAGGAGTAGCGCCCGTGGAAGGCGAAGTTGATTAGCTCTTCCAAGGTGTCGGCTACCTTCTCGCGCGCCTCCACCTTGTCACCGCTGCTTTTCTTCAGAGCTTCGATCTCATCCGAGAGAGCACCACGCTGAGCCTCCTTTGTCGTGAGCTCTTCAAGCGCGGCCTTGTTGTCGTCCCGGAATCCGTAGCCAAACGCCAAGCACCCGCGTCGCTGCAACGCCAGCCTCTCGTTAGTGGAATTGTCTACAGTCGAGTTGAGTTTTTCGATGCGCGCCCGGTTGGTCTCTATGACGTCGTTGATCTTCGTCTGTGGTGCTTCGATGCCAAAGTCTTCGCGCAGCTTGATCGAGCGGGTGAGGTCGTCAGCCTTGCCGTCTAGCAGCGCGTCGAGCTCGTCCAGAAGATTGACTATCGCGTCCCTGTGCGCCTCGTCGGTGTCGAGCGCCGTCGCGCTCAGCGAGGGAAAGGCGGCTTTCAGCGCATCGTACCGGATTATAGACTGGTTCAGACTGGCCTCCCTCCGAGAGAGCTCCTCGCGGATTGCCGCCGTCTGGCTTTTCATGCGTCTGATCGAAGTCCGCGCCTTCGCCTCTGCGTCGGCGAAGTAGGCCACGTAGGCGTCGATCACCGCCTTGGCGTCCACGTCCAGTTTCTGCGTGCAGAACGGGCACTCCTCGTCGTCACCCACGAGCTTGACGCCCCTCTCGAAGAACTCCCTGTCCGCCTCTATCTTGGCCTTCACCTCGGCGGCGATCGTGGACTGGTCAATCTTTCGCTCCAGCAGGGATCGGGCCGCGTCCACGTCCAGTTGAACGCTCAGCGCCGCAGAGGAGGTGGGCTTGTCGGGATCGGTCGGCACCGCCTTCAGCGCGTTAAACTGTTCCACGATAGCAGCGCTCGACGGGAGCTTCTCTGTCAGGCTGCCCAATGCGCGGCACCTGTCCAGTTCCAGTCCTCTGAAGTCCTGCAAATTGGCGCGGATTGATAGGTCGGACTGAAGCTTGTCTTTACCCTTCTGAAACGCCCTCCTGAGTGCGCGAACGGCCTCGTCGAGCTCGCCGTCGACCTTCGCAAGATCGTCCTCCTTGTCCTGCAATTCGAGGTTCTCTTTGCCGAGAATGATCTGGTGGTCGATGTCGCCGTCGAGCACGTAGGACCGGCTTGCGAGCTCGGTGCCGACGTAGTCGGACGAGAAGACGTGGAAGATGTATTGGCTGGGAGAGCGGGTGATGAGGCCGAAGGTCTTGTCGAACGCGATCTTGGTGATCTCGGCTGTCCCTTCGAGGAGCGATAGCGCGCCGTCCGAACTCTCCTCCGAGACCACGTCCGCGGGATCGATGTCCTTCTCGCCCTCCTCGATCGGCCCATCGAGTGCACGGAGAGCTCGCGAGATGAAGGACTTCCCCGTTCCGCTGGTGGCGAACAGGAGGTTTTGGCCCTTCGGTGAGAGCTTCCCCTCTAGCTCCATGATTGGGCCGATGTGCTTGGCCTTGATGCTCAGGCAGGCGTCGTCGTTCGCTGTAGTGTTCATCTAGTAAACCGTCAGGGCCTAAGTGGCCGTCCTCTAAGTTCGAAGCCTGTGAACTCCGCGATCTACATTCTCGATCAAGTCTTTGCCGTAAAGTGAATTGCCGCGTGACGGCGACAGCGCATTATTGACCAGTTCCTCCCACTTCTCTTCGTTCGGTCGATGATTGGCGCGTTCGCGGTCAGCCGGGGAGAGGGGCAAAATAGCCTTAAGAGCGGATTTGAGTTGTCCGTTGGTCCAAGGCTTTCCGTCAGCTAACAGTTTCAAGATTGCTTGCTGCACTTCGCTTTCTGTAACGCGCGAAGAAATCGTCAATTGGGCAGTTGCAATCTGAGGTTCTGGTTCTTCGAATGTGTCTGACTCGCTGGTGTCTCTTCCAGTCTGAAGTGCCTCCTCTATCCGCTCGCGCGAAGGAGCGCGGAGACGCGAAAACCCAAATGACACGGCGATTGCGCGGGGAATGTCGTCGTCAAACTGGAAATCCCTCGCAGCCAGAATGATCTCCTCTTCCGGAATGTCTTCGATCGGCCTTTTTCGATCTTCGTCACTCGGCTCGCGCCAAGTGGTGAGAGTGTCGCAATGATGCTCGTCCCGCCAGACGAATATCCTCCCGCTGCGTTCTTGCCGGTAGTAGAAGAGCTTCCGACCGATCTTCTCCACCCGCTCGGCGATCAGGCTCCCAGTGCGCTTGAAACCGTGAGCCCTTGCGATCACGGTTGCCAAGGCAGACTTTTCGATCGGGGCCTCAGTCTCGACTGCATGCTTGATCATTTCGGCGATGACTTGGCTGTATTCGGGCTCGGCAAAGAGGTCGGGTTTGATACGTCCTGATATGTGTTCAAAGTCAGTATGCCGATATGTGTCCGCCGTCAGCACCAATGGCACTGATTTGAGGTTGTGAATTAAGGAGGATTGG
>DDNW01000075.1:16539-22800 GCA_002341345.1 Erythrobacter sp. UBA2510 | reverse complement strand
TCAGTTTATGAGTTTACGCCCTAACACTCCGCTGCTTGAGGGCGCGGTTTCGTGCCCTGCCGCTGCGCTGCTTGAGGGCGTGTCAGCATCACTCGCCGCGCTGGTATTCTCCTCCGTCAGCGCCCATAGGCCGCGCCGACACTCGCCCCGAACCCACGAAAGACAATCCGCAATGGCCGATCTCTATCTCAAGGCGCTGGAAGCCGAGCGCAAATCGCTGTGGGCCACCTGTCGGCTCAAGGGGCTGGCCAAGGACACGCCCGAGCGCCAGCGCATCATGGCGCTGGACGAGGCGATCGCGGCCCACAAGGCCCGCTGAGGCACCTGAAAAATCAGTGCGCAATCAGCGCAACCGCGCCAGCTTCACCAGCACCTTGTCCAGTTCCTGCAGGAACCGCGAGCGATCGGCCTTGCTGAAGGGCGGCGGCCCGCCACCAGCCGCCCCCAATGGCCCGTCCATCCCGGCGCGCAGGTCGGCCATGATCGCGCGGGTCGCAATCGCCCCGCCGATCGAGCCGCTGGTGAAGGGCTTGCCGTTATGCGCCAGCACCGTCGCGCCCGCCTTCAGGCAGCGGTCGGCCAGCAGGATATCCGCCGTCACCACCACGCTGGCTGCGTCGGCATTCTCGGCGATCCAGTCGTCCGCCGCATCGAAGCCATCGCTCACCACCACCCGCTCCACCAGCGCGCTGTCGGGAATGCGGAAGGCCGCGTTGCTGACCACTTTTACCGGCACCTTGTGGCGCTGCGCCACGCGGTACACCTCCTCCTTCACCGGGCAGGCATCGGCATCGACGAGGATCGTGATCTGGTTCACCGCTTTTTCACGAACTCCGCGCGCTAGACGAGGCCCTTGATGCCCGGATATTTGCAGTCGATCTCCTGCGCGTCGCCGGTCAGCCGGATCGAGGGGATCACGGTCCCCTGTTTCAGCGTCTGGCCCGCGCCCTTGACGTTGAGGTCCTTGATCAGCGTGACCGCATCGCCATCCGCCAGCAGATTGCCCACTGCATCGCGCACCTCGACCGCGTCTTCCGCCGCGCGTTTAGCGGCCAGTTCGGATGCGGGCATCCATTCGCCGCTGTCCTCGTCATAGACGTAGTCTTCGTCCGCGCCGCTCATATGTGTCCCTTTCCGTGTCGAGCCGCGCCTATGGCAAGCCGGGGAAGGGATGGGAAGCCGGTAGCTAACGCTTGATCCAGCTCTTCGCCTCTTCCAGCTCGGCGACCGGGAAGGTCTTCACCTTGTAGGGCATGAAGGGGCCGAAGACCTTCGCTGCGCGCGTCAGCCAGCCGACGTCGGTGACGAGCGCGATGCGCGAGAAGTCGCGGATGTGGAACAGGCCGAACTTCGAATCTTCCCACGCCGCATCGCCCGAATAGGTGGCGTAATCGTCGTCGAGCACCACCAGGCATTTGAGCTGGTCGTGGACCTCCAGCTTTTCCTTCACCAGCGGGATCAGCGTCTCCTTGTAATCCTCTGCGGTGATGATGCCGACGGCGCGGATCGCCACGACATCGCGCGGCAGGCCCTCGATGATCTCGAAATGCCCGGGATCGTCCAGCTCGGACGCGGCCCAGGCCTTGGCATCCTCCAGCTTGTTCGCCGGAAAGCGGCGGATCGTGGCGGTCACGAAGTGATTGGCAATTTCGGGCGCGACCGAGAGGACGGGCGAGTCCCCGACGATGGCGACCTTCTTCACGATCTTCTGGTGTTCCTGCACGAAGTGGAAATGGCGCGACAAGGCGCCGAGGCTGTCCCAATAGGGCAGCTTGTCCACCCGGATCACGAAATTGGGGACGCGGTCGGTCTCGTTGATGCGCGTGTCGACAGCATTGGCCAGCTGGGCGAAATCGGCTTCGCTCAGCGCGCCTTCAGGACGCAGGACCACATATTCGGGATGAGACTGGTCGATATCGATCATGGTCGGACTCCTCTCCTACTGTATGAAGAATGATGTGCCTTTGCCAATCTGGCGTTGCGTCAAATCAAATGGTCCGGGAGATTCTGGCCCGAAAAACTTTCATCTGGGCGCATTGGCGGTTAGCCAGACCGGCAGGAGGACGGCCCGATAGAACTGTTCATTTTCGCCCTGACATGGTTCGCGCTGGTTTGTGCGGGGCTCATGGCTGGTGTCTATTTCACCTTCTCGGTGTTCGCGATGCGCGCCTTTGCGGCGCTTGGCGACGAGGCAGGCGCCCGCGCCATGCAGTCGATCAACCGGGTAATCGTGCAAAGCGCCTTTCTGCCGCTATTCGTGCTCAGCACATTGGCGTGCCTTGCATTGGTGGCGTTGGGTCTGATCGGACACGCCGGTCCGGAAGGGACCATGCTGGCAGCTGGCGGCGCGACATATGTGCTGGGCATGACTGGCGTTACGGCTGGCGGGAACGTGCCGCTCAACAACCGGCTTGACGCGGTCGATCCGGCGACGCCGGAGGGGCAGGCTGTCTGGAGCGATTATTTGCGACGCTGGACAAGGCTGAATCATGTGCGGACCGTGGCCTGCCTTTCGGCGCTGGTCATGCTCATCCTGACGCTGAACTGACCAAAAGAGAAGGAAACGAATTCCTCTGGTTTCTGGCGAACAAAGCCCCATCTCAGGAGATGCTGACAATCACAACGAGAGGAGCGAGCGCAATGCAGGTTCAGTTCAATTCCGACAGCAGCGTGATGGGCACCGACAACGTCGCCGAACGGATCGAGGCGCAGCTGCGCCACCGTCTGGCCCGGTTTGAAGATCGCCTGACCCGGCTGGAAGTCCATGTCTCCGACGTCAACGGGGCGAAGCATGGCGCGGATGACAAGCATTGCACGATCGAGGCACGCATTCGCGGCGGGCGTCCCATTGGCGTGACCGGCAAGGCCGCCGATGTCGATGCCGCGGCGCGGGTTGCCGGCAACACGCTGGCACAGCGCCTGGAACGCCATTTCGGCAAGGCCGAGCGGCACAAGCACGATCCCTCGCCCGACAAGGTTATCTGACGGGCGCACCGTAGGAGGGGCTGCAATTGCCCCTCCTTCTGCCGCGCGGCAAATGCGGTGCATCGCGTATATTGCAGTGCCGCGACGAATTGCTGCGCTGCGCATAGCAATCGTAACAATATCTCACTACATACGACTCCGAGGCCTGTATGGTGCAGGTCCAATAAGTGTCACGCTCGCCGCATGAACGGATGGCGGACACACAGGAGAGAGCGATGCCATTTATCCGCAAGGCCCCGATTGGGGTCCGTGTGTTTGCCGCTGGATTGCTGGGATTGGCATTTGCCACCCCGGCAATGGCTGGCGCAGACGAAGTGGTCGTCAACCGGGCGACCAATGCGCGTACGATCGAGGTTGTTTATTCCGATCTCGACCTGACCAATGCCTATGATCGCGATACGCTGGAAATCCGCATCAACAACGCGGCTGAAGCGGTCTGCGACATCGTTGGCGGCTCGCGCCAGATGGACAATTTGCCCCAGGCGAAGGCTTGCTTCGCCGAGGCCAAGCAAGGCGCGCTTGCCCAGCTCGCCTCGCGCGGTGTGCCCACAGAGGCGCTCGCAGGCGGTTGATCCGTCACCTTTTTCAGGGGAGGACCTGAAAGGCCCCCGTCCCGGCAGCCAATGCCGGGGCGGGGTTTTTTATTGTGCGATCGCGAGCCGACGTCTTTTTCCGGCCACAGAAAGGAGGGAAATTTCGAAAGAGAATGTCGCCTTTTTCCTATCCGACCGAGGTAGTACCTGAAAGTGGATTCAGAAGTTGCAGCATACCAGGATGTCAAATAGAAATGGTTACGCCTTAAACCAAATTTCAGTGTCGTAAATTGGCCGGCTGGAGTTAGTATTTTGATCCAGGATTTTGATGGTAGCCGCATCCAGGCTGCGGTTGCTCATATATCGGCGGCTTTGCTTATTCTCGATGAAATTGGCGCTGACATTCCCGCTGCTCGCCTGAGCGAGGCGCTTGATGCATTGAAGAGCGACGCGCCGCCGCCCGATGTTTGAAAGCAAATTTTTGCCGCAATTCCGAGCTAATAACGGATAGGCGTTCACATTGCTGCAGAGCTAATATTATATATATATGGGCTGTACCCAGAACCATCCTAAGGCATTTCCCCTATGGATGCGGCATGATTTGATCAAAGATACAAGTTCTCTAAAAATTATAACGACCTGAACTATGGTGTGAGAGTTAGGTTACCTGAGGATTAAGAATGTGTTGTGAGGACAAAGACGAGCAACAGTTCAGCAAAAGTGAAAACTACCAGCGGGCCGCCTTGCTGCGCGAACTGGCCAATTTCACGATCGACTGGACTAGGCGCTTCGAGGAGCAGCTGGGCTCGTCTCCGGTTGATATTGTCGATCCTCTCCATACCGACAGCGAAGCTGCGCCCAAACGGTCAGCGCAGGGCGTCGATCGGCAGCAGCGCGCAGCCGTGCATCTCGATGCGCCTGCCAACCGGGCCTATGCCCGGCGGCGTCTGCGCGAACGCGTGTTCGCTATCGAGGAAATTTTTGGTGAGCCTGCGTGGGACATCCTGCTCGATCTTGCGAGCGCACGCGAACAGGGCCGCAAGCTGACGATGAGCGATGCGTGCCTCGGGGCCTGCGTGCCGATGACGACGGCGCTGCGCCATGTAAAAATTCTCGAGGTGCGCGGACTGGTCGAGCGCAAGGCCGATCCCGGCGATGCACGGCGTCAGTTCCTCGTCCTGACCGAGGTCGCAGCGAAGAAGCTGGACCGCTATTTCCAGCTGGCGGCGCAGAGCCGTCCTTGATGGGTCAACAGCCGCAGCGCGGCCGTCAGGCGACCAGCGCGTCCCACACCAGTTTGCCCCCCAGCAGCACCATCAGCGAGTAGACGATGGTGTAAAAGCGCTCGACATTGGTGCGCTGGACCAGCCACACCCCGGCCATGGTGCTGGCGATGGCGACCGGCACCAGCAGCGCCGAAGCGATCAGGTTCGCGCGCGTGAATTCGCCCAGCGCCCAATAGCCCGGGACCTTGGCCCAGTCGACGATCGCGAAGGTGACGGCGCTTGTCCCGGCAAACTCGCGATGCGGCAGCTTGCGTGGCATGACCCAGATCTGGAACAGCGGTGCCCCGGCATGGGCGATGTGACTGGTGAAGCCCAGTGCCACCCCGAACAGGCTTCCGACCCATCCGGGCGAATTGCTTGGGGCGACGATCTTGTGCCCGCTTTCCAGCCACAGGCGGTAAAGTCCAAACACCAGCGTCACTGCGCCCAGCACGCCCTTGACGGCATTGACCGGCACACTAGCGGAGAAGAAATAGCCCAGCGCAATACCGACGAAGGCACCGGGCAGCATCCATGCTGCGATCCACCGGTTCCAGCTCTTGTGAAACGCCCACACGCTGACCGCGTCCTGCACGATCAGGATCGGCAGCAGGATCGCAGCGGCCTGCATCGGCGGTAACGCGAGCGTGATCAGCGGCACGGCAATCGCACCCAGCCCGGCAAAGCCGCCCTTGGCCAGCCCGGCGAGCATGACGGCGAGACAGGCAAGGATGATGGAAACAGGGCCGGAGAGCATTGGCACGGGCCTAGCGGGCCGGGTGACTTGGCGCCAGAGCCCGAAGATGCCTTATTCTGTTATCGCTTCCGCAGCCTCGTGGCGCAGAACACGAAGAACGCCGTCGACCAGCCCAGAGGCAATACGTGGCCATGTGCTTGATGAGTCCCGACCCTATTCCCTGTCCACGAAGGCGTCGGGCCAGCGGTAATGCTCGGGACCGAGCGTAACCGTTACCTTGTCGCCCTCGCGCGAAGCTGCAAAGTCCCACTGCGTTGCTCCTTCGGCCTGCGCGTTATCTGCGCCGAAAGGGATACCGTCAGGGCCGACGAAAATCGCGCGCTTGCGTCCATCGGGCGCGGTAATGTCGACCAGGCTGGAGCCGTCCTCGCCCCAGCCGCGCACGACGCCCGCCATGCACCCACCTTCCACGGGCTTGCCATCGACGGTGCACGCGATGGTCGCGGTCGCGTGATATCCGGTTTCCGGGACTGTGGCGTCGACCGGCTTCATCTGGCCGATGTCGAGTAAAGGCTCGCCATCTTCCTCGGACACGGCCTGTGGTCCGCAGGCACTGAGGAAGGCAGCAGCGAGGATGGGGACCGATGAATAGCGTAGAGGCAACTTCATAGGCGCATCTCAAGCGCTCCGGGCGGGCGGTGGTCAAGCCCGATCTCGCATTACTGGTGCGTGGCGAGTTCAGCCGCGACATTGATCATGCGCGGGCCACCTTGCCGGCCAC
>DDNW01000075.1:12626-16394 GCA_002341345.1 Erythrobacter sp. UBA2510 | reverse complement strand
CGGGCCACCTTGCCGGCCGTCGCGATAAGCGATTTCCGGGTTCACCGGCTGCGCGGGTGCCTCGACCGGCTGGTCATAAATCAGCATCTCGTCTCCGGCATCGAGCGGTGTGCCCTCGTGCGGACCTATCCCGGTGACCACCGCCGGATCGACCGGCCAGGCCATATCGGGCATCGCCTCCGCCACAGCATCGCGCTCTTCCTCGGCTGCGACGTCGTAGAGATAGCCTTCGCCATAGCGCGCCTCGTACAGCGCGCGTTCGGACAGGCGGTTGCGCAACCGCCCGTGATAGGCGAGCTCGGCGACCTCGATCGTGCCATCGGGCGTTTCCAGCGGATAGTGGTTGGCCCTGGCCTGCATCGCCTTCGCCTGCTCCGGAGAGACGGTCTGCATCTGCTGTGCAGGGATGTCGGCGAGATAGTCATCATGGCCACCGGTAACAGGGGTGGTGTCGATCGCGGCGGCGGCAAGCGCCCCACAGGTGAAGCCGAAAATGGGCACAAGCGCAGCGGCGCCCAGAATCCTGGACGGGATATTCATCGTAAACCTCGAAGATGGCGTGTGTTTGACCTGATAACGGGCCGGCCCGCGATCAGGTTCCCATGGCGCTTGTGGCCCAACCGCTCTATCCCCGGTCGATCACGCCAATCGCCAGAGACTATCGCCATGAAAGCCGCCATTCCCGCACTCGCCCTGCTGCTGACGATCAGCGCCTGTTCGCCGGGCACCGATGCCACGCTTCCGGGCGAGGCGGACGATACGCAGCCCTATGCCGGGATCGGCGAGGGCGAGACGATCAACATGGTCGGTACCGAGCCGTTCTGGAGCGCAGAGCTTGCGGGCGTGACGCTGACCTGGACCACTCCGGACCAGCCGGGCGGCATCGTCGGTACAGTCGAGCGCTTTGCCGGACGCGGTGGCTATTCGCTGAGCGGCAAGTTGGCAGGACGTAGCTTCGACGCGACGATCACCCCCACCGATTGCTCGGACGGGATGAGCGACCGCAGCTTCCCCTTCGCAGCGACCATCCGGCTGGGTGACGAAATCCTCGACGGCTGTGCCTGGACCAGTAGCCAGCCTTTCACCGAAGCCGAATACTGAGCTTTCAGAAACTGCCCGGCGCGTAGACCTGAGCCGCGCTCGGCCGGTCGGGCTGGAGCAGCTGGCGCTCCTCGCCCAGCTCGGCCTTGCCGACCGCGCCGATCGCCGTGCAACTGCGGCCCGCCAGCCAGTCGAGCGCCCGCGCAACCATTGCCTCGTTCGGATCGCCCAGCTGCGCGGAAATATCGTCATTGGCGCTGCAACTGTTGGGCACGAAGTCGAGCAGGCCGTCATAATAATCGCCTTGCCCATCGGCATTCTCGACCTTGAGCGCCACGATCCGCAGCCGGTCGTCGCAGGCGGTAAGGTCTTCTGCAATCTGGCCCACCGGCTTGCCGTAAGTATCTTCGCCGATCAGTGCGATATCGGTGATATGCGGGAGCATGCCGTTGATCACCATCTCGCTGGCCGAGGCGGTCCCGGCGCGGGTGATGAAGGCGATCCTGGTCGGGGCAATCGATTCCGGACGTGCGTTCAGCGTATAGGTCGAATTGTTCGAGGCCTTGGAAGCGCGAAAGGCGATGCGGTCGAACACCTCGCCATCGAGGTTGCGAGCCATCAGGTCGCCGAAATGCTCGGCCACCGCGATCGCTCCGCCGCCATTGTAACGCTGGTCGATGATCAGTTCGGTCACGCCGGCCGCGCGGAAATCGGCAAAGGCCTGTGAGAGGTCGGCATTGGCGGGCGCGATGAAGCTGCGCAGATTGATATAGCCGACAAGTTTGCCGCCATCGTCGATGATCTTGGCGCCGTAGCGGTCTGACACCGGATCGAGATCGTACTCTGCCTTGGTGATCGTCACCGTCCGGTCGACCCCGCTGGCATCGATCAGTCGAATGGCGCGAGTAACCCCGGCCGTATTGGGGCCCAGCGCATTGATGACCGCCTGCGGGCCACCGGCCGACATGATGATCCGCACACTCTCCATGCTGGATTCGTCGGGTCCGATCGCCCTCAGTTCCGATCCGCGATCGATATTGTTGCCGAGCGCCGGAGTACCCTCGTAGGTCTCGATGACAAAGACGCGGTCATTGGCCGTGTCATAGCCGAGGCGGAAGCCGAACCCGGCGTTCGCCCCGCTCGCATAATAGGCGTTTTCCTCGGCGATCGAGGTGACATAGGTGAAATAGCGGTCGCGATTGGCCGCGCGGGCGGGCGCAACCAGTGCATCGATATAATCGTCGAGCGTGCTGAAACTCGCCGCATCGACGCTTTTGTCGAGCAGGTCGGGGAACAGATACCATTCGTCCAGCTGGGCAAGTGTCCAGCTGGCGCGGCTGGAGAGGGAGCAGGTCGCCGATCCGCCCGACGACGGGGTGCCGTTCGAGCCGCCACTGCCGGTATTGTTGTTGCTGGATGAGCCTCCCCCACCGCAGGAGGAAACAAGGGCGGCAATCGCGGCAATGCCGACGAATCGGGAAATACGCATGAAAAGCTTCTGACCAGCCTGATGTTGCCAAGGCGTGACAAAGGGTTAGTCAGCGCGTCCATATATGACAATCGCTCAGCCGTTTGTGCGGCGCATTTGGGCCGAAAAACATCCGCTTGTGGGGAAACATCGACAGATGATTGCCCTCCTGCCCTTGCCATGCCCTCGGGCACACGGCACATCGCCACACGAAATTGTCTCGAAATGCGGGTGCGAACGGCTGCCTGCGGTAAATGCGGAGTGGAATGGTATGGGCAAATCCGTGCCCGACTGGTTGTCTCAGGCGCTCGCCGATGTCGGCGAAGGGCATGCCCGGCTCGCCGTGGCGCAGCTGGCGTCCGATGGCATGGTCGGACGGGGCGGTTTTGCGCTGAGCTCGGTCGCGTTCAAGGACGGCGGTGAGCTCGACCCGTGCTTTACCGCTGCCGAGGAAGATGCCGTCGCCCCGCCGCTGGAATGGAGCGCGCCGCCATCCGGCGCGATGGAGCTGGCGCTGGTGGTCGAGGATGTCGATGCACCGGGCACGGCGCCGTTCTGCCACTGGCTGGTATGGGGGCTGCCAGCGCAGCGCGCAGCGCTGCTCGAAGGCGAAGTGCCGCCGCGCGTCGGCAAGAACTCCTTTGGCAATTCCGAATGGCTGCTGCCCGATCCGCCCGCGGACGATGAGGCGCACCGTTATGTTTTCCAGCTTTTCGCGCTCGACCTGCCCCTCACGCTGATGCCCGGGGCGAGCCGCGAGGACCTGATCGCGGCGATGGACGGTCATGTCCTCGCCGTGGCTTTGCTGACCGGCACCTTCGCCAGGGAGGAAGGTGACGATCTGGAATGGGAGGAATTCGAAGACGAGGACGCGGACTGAACACGGGTCGCTAACATCCAACGGTTTTCGAATGACGTTTTGAAGGAAAGGAAAGTACCAATGGCTGCCAAGAACAATGCGCTTACCAAGCCGGTGACGCTCTCTTCGGATCTGGAAAACGTGGTCGGCAAGGGGCCGATGACACGTGCCCAGGTCACCTCGAAGGTGTGGGAATACATCAAGGCCAATGGCCTGCAGGATTCCAAGGACAAGCGCCAGATCAACCCCGATGCCAAGCTGGGCGCGGTGATCGGCAAGGACCAGATCTCGATGTTCAAGATGACCGCCGCGGTCTCCAAGCACCTGAGCTGATTGCGCTCTGGCGATTCAATCCACTCGCGTGGAAGCGGCTCCGGCCCGCCTCCTCCCGGCCTCCGTA